>NZ_JACHDN010000001.1:2565226-2885880 GCF_014201095.1 Cellulomonas hominis
CTCGCGGGCGGCGACGGCCAGCTGCACCTCGGAGCCCGTGCCGATGAGGACGACCTCCGGGGCGCCGGTCGACGCCTCGAGCAGCACGTACGCGCCGCGGGCCACGCCCTCGGCGGACGCGAAGCCCTCCTCGCCGCGGGGGAACGTCGGGACGTTCTGCCGGGTGAGGACGAGCGCGGCGGGGCCGTCGGTGCGCTCGAGGATCGCCTTCCACGCCTGCGCCGTCTCGTTGGCGTCGGCGGGGCGGACGACCGCGAGGCCCGGGATGGCCCGGACGGCGGTGAGGTGCTCGACCGGCTGGTGCGTCGGGCCGTCCTCGCCGAGGCCGATGGAGTCGTGCGTCCACACGTAGATGGCCGGCACGCCCATGAGCGACGCGAGGCGGACGGAGCCGCGCATGTAGTCCGAGAACGTGAAGAACGTGCCGCCGTACGCGCGGGTCAGGCCGTGCAGCACGATGCCGGACAGGATCGCGCCCATCCCGTGCTCGCGGATGCCGAAGTGCAGCGTGCGGCCGTACTCGTTCCCCGCGAACTCGTGGGTGGAGCGCTCGGCCGGGATGAAGGACGGCTCGCCCTTCATCGTGGTGTTGTTCGAGCCGGCCAGGTCGGCGGAGCCGCCCCAGAGCTCGGGCAGCACCGGCGCGAGGGCGTTCAGCACCTCGCCGGAGGCGGCGCGGGTGGCGACGGCCTTGCCGGCCGGGAACGTCGGCAGGGCGTCGGCCCAGCCGGCGGGCAGCTTGCCGGCGCGCAGGCGCTCGAGCAGCTCGGCGCGCTCCGGGTTGGCCTCGCGCCAGGCGTCGAAGCCCTTGCTCCACTCGGCCTTGGCGGCGGCGCCGCGCTCGAGGGCCTTGCGGGTGTGCGCGATGACCTCGGGGGCCACGTCGAAGGTCTTCTCGGGGTCGAAGCCGAGGACCTCCTTGAGGCCGCGGACCTCGTCGGTGCCCAGCTTCGAGCCGTGCGAGCCGTGGGTGTTCTGCTTGGTCGGCGACGGCCAGGCGATGATCGTCCGCAGGCCGATGAACGACGGGCGGTCGGTGACGGCCTTCGCGGCCTCGATCGCGGCGTGGAGGGCGTCCACGTTCTCCGTGTAGTCGCCGCCCTCGGTCCAGTCCACGAACTGCACGTGCCAGCCGTAGGCCTCGTACCGCTTGAGGACGTCCTCGGTGAACGCGATCTCGGTGTCGCCCTCGATCGAGATGTGGTTGTCGTCCCAGATCGCGATGAGGTTGCCGAGCTTCTGGGTGCCGGCGATCGAGGACGCCTCGGAGGACACGCCCTCCTGCAGGTCGCCGTCGGAGGCGAGCACGTACACGAAGTGGTCGAACGGGCTGGTGCCCGGGGCCGCCTCGGGGTCGAGCAGGCCGCGCTCGCGGCGGGCCGCCATCGCGAACCCGACGGCCGAGGAGATGCCCTGGCCGAGGGGGCCGGTGGTGATCTCGACGCCCTTCGTGTGCTTGTACTCGGGGTGGCCGGGGGTCTTCGAGCCCCACGTGCGCAGCGCCTCGATGTCCTCGAGCTCCAGGCCGAACCCGGCCAGGTAGAGCTGGATGTACTGGGTCAGCGAGGAGTGCCCCGCCGACAGGATGAAGCGGTCGCGGCCCAGCCAGTGCGGGTCGGCCGGGTCGTGCCGCAGGACGTTCTGGTAGAGCAGGTAGGCGGCCGGGGCCAGGCTGATCGCCGTCCCGGGGTGGCCGTTGCCGACCTTCTCCACCGCGTCCGCGGCCAGGACGCGGACCGTGTCGACGGCCTTGCGGTCCAGGTCGGTCCAGCCGACGGTCTCGGCCAGGGGAGCCTTCGCGTTCACCGCACCTCATTTCCGCCCGGACCGGCGGCCCGGGGCATCGGGGGTTCTGGGCTCGCCCGGCCGCGGGGAGCGGCCGGTCGCGGGCACTGCGTCTGAGCCTAGACTCCCGCGGGCGTCACGCAGGACAGAGCGGACGGGCCCGGCCGCCGGGCGCCGGTGGCCGACTGGCGGACAGCCGTCTCGGGCGTCGGACGGTTGACCTACTCTTGACCGGTGACCGACCCCCAGCCCTCGCGCGAGGCCCGCCGCGGACTCGCACGCCACGAGGTCCCCGACCCGCTGCGCAACGACGTCCGGATGCTCGGCGAGTTCCTCGGCCGCGTCATCCGGGAGTCCGGTGGCGACGACCTGTTCGACGACGTCGAGCGCGTCCGCGCGCTCACGATCCGCGCCCACGACGAGCAGGACCTCGCGGCCCTCGCCGAGGCCGAGGAGCTCGTGGCGTCGTTCAGCATCGAGCGCGCCCAGCAGGTGGCCCGCGCGTTCACGTGCTACTTCCACCTCGCGAACCTGGCCGAGGAGCACCACCGCGTCCGCGTGCTGCGCGACCGCGAGGCGGAGCTGCCGGCCGGCGAGCTGATGCAGGACGACTCCCTGCCCGCCGCGATCGACGCGCTGGCCGGCGAGGTCGGCCGCGACGAGGCGCTGCGCCGGCTGCAGGAGCTCGAGTTCCGGCCCGTGCTGACCGCGCACCCGACCGAGGCCCGCCGCCGGTCGGTGTCCCGGGCGATCCGCCGGATCTCCGACCTGCTGGCCGAGCGCGACGCGCTCGCCGCCGGTGGCACCTCCCGCGCGGAGAACGACCGCCGGGTGCTCGAGGAGATCGACACGCTGTGGCGCACCTCGCCGCTGCGGGTGCAGAAGCCCACGGTGCTGGACGAGGTCCGCACCGTGATGAACATCTTCGACACCACGCTGTTCGAGACGTTCCCCACCGTGTACCGCCGGCTCGACGACTGGCTGTCCGGCGCGGGCGCGGGGCGCCAGGACCCGCTGGTGCGGCCGTTCGTCCGCCTCGGCTCCTGGATCGGCGGCGACCGCGACGGCAACCCCAACGTCACCGCCGAGGTGACCCGCGCCGCGGCCGCGCTGGCCAACGAGCACGTGCTGAGCGCGCTCGAGGAGTCCGCGCGGAAGATCTCCGCGAAGCTCACGCTCGACTCGACCGGCACGCCGCCGTCCGCCGAGCTCACCGCCCTGTGGCAGCGCCAGCGCGACCTGTCCGAGGACGCCGCCGCGAAGGCCGCCACCGAGGTGCGGGACCAGCCGCATCGCCGGGCGCTGCGGATGATCGCCGAGCGGATCGCCGCGACCCGCCGCCGGGACGCCGACCTGTCGTACGCCGGGCCGGACGACCTGCTGGCCGACCTGGACGTCGTGCAGCGGTCGCTCGTCGAGGCCGGGGCCACCCGCGCCGCCTACGGCGACCTGCAGCGGCTCGTCTGGCAGGTGCAGACCTTCGGGTTCCACCTGGCCGAGCTCGAGGTCCGCCAGCACTCGCAGGTGCACGCCGCCGCGCTGGCCGACATCGAGGAGCACGGCCTGGACGGCGAGCTCCAGCCGCGCACCGTGGAGGTGCTGGACACGTACCGCGCGCTGGGCACCGTGCAGCGCCGCTACGGCGTGGCCGCCGCCCGCCGGTACATCGTGTCGTTCACGCAGGCCCCCGAGCACCTGGCCGCCGTCTACCGGCTCGCCGAGCTCGTGTTCCCGGACCCGGCCACCCGCCCGGTGATCGACGCCATCCCGCTGTTCGAGACCTTCGCGGACCTCGAGGCGAGCGTCGACATCCTCGAGGAGATGCTGACGCTCCCCGCCGTGCAGCAGCGCCTCGCAGAGAACGGCCGGCACGTCGAGGTCATGCTCGGCTACTCCGACTCGTCGAAGGACGTCGGCCCGGTGGCCGCGACCCTCGCGCTGGACGTCGCGCAGAGCCGGATCGCCCAGTGGGGCGAGAAGCACGACATCCGCCTCACGCTGTTCCACGGCCGCGGCGGTGCCCTCGGGCGCGGCGGCGGCCCCGCGAACCGCGCGGTGCTGGCCCAGCCGCCGGGCTCGGTGGACGGCCGGTTCAAGCTCACCGAGCAGGGCGAGGTCATCTTCGCCCGGTACGGGAACCCGGTCATCGGGGCGCGGCACATCGAGCAGGTCGCCGCGGCGACCCTGCTGGCCGGCGCGCCGTCGACCGAGGAGCGCAACGCCGCCGCGACCGCCCGGTTCGCCGACCTGGCCGCCGCGATGGACGCGTCCTCCCGCACCCGGTTCTACGAGCTGGTCCGCGCCGAGGGCTTCCCGCAGTGGTTCGCGCAGGTGACCCCGCTCGAGGAGATCGGCCTGCTGCCGATCGGCTCGCGCCCGGCCCGCCGCGGCCTGTCCGTGGAGTCGCTGGACGACCTCCGGGCGATCCCGTGGGTGTTCTCCTGGTCGCAGGCCCGGACGAACCTGGCCGGCTGGTTCGGCCTCGGCACGGCGCTGGAGACCGTCGGCGACCTGGCCGAGCTGCAGGCGGCGTACGCCGAGTGGCCGCTGTTCAGCACGATGATCGACAACGTCGAGATGTCGCTCGCCAAGACCGACGAGCGGCTGGCGGAGCGGTACCTCGCGCTGGGCGACCGGGACGACCTCGCGTCGCTCGTGCTGGAGGAGATGGCCCTCACCCGGCGCTGGGTGCTGGCGATCACCGGGTCCGAGAGCATCCTGGCCCGCCGCCGGATCCTCGGCCGCGCGGTGCAGCTGCGCAGCCCGTACGTCGACGCGCTGTCCCTGCTGCAGATCCGGGCGCTGCGCGCGCTGCGGACCGGCGAGTCCGCGGACCACGTCGAGGAGAACAAGCGGCTGCTGCTGCTCACCGTGAACGGCGTGGCCGCCGGCCTGCAGAACACCGGCTGACCCGCCCGCGGCCCGCGCACGCGACGGCCCGGCACCCCCTGGGGGCTGCCGGGCCGTCCGCGCGTCCGGAGCGGGTGGGTGCCGCTCGCGAGTGGAGGGTTCTGCTGCGACACGCCGGGCGTGTCGCAGCAGAACCCTCCACTCGGTGCGGGCTGGGGGCGGGTTGGGGCGCCCGGGGTGGATCAGGCCCAGAGGCGCTTCGTGGCCAGCTCCGCGCCGGCCACCAGGGTCTCGAGCTTCGCCCAGGCGATCTGGTGGTGGATCCGCCCGCCGAGGCCGCAGTCCGTGGAGGCGACGACGTTCTCCCGCCCGACCAGGCGCGCGAAGCGCTCGATGCGGTCGGCGACCAGCTCCGGGTGCTCCACGACGTTGGTGGCGTGCCCGACGACGCCGGGCAGGATCAGCCGGCCCTCGGGCAGCGTCGCGTCCTCCCAGACGCGCCACTCGTGCTCGTGCCGCACGTTCGCGGCCTCGAACGAGTACGCGCCCGCGTTGACCTTGAGCATCGTGCGGACGATGTCGGCCATCGGCAGGTCGGTGGTGTGCGGGCCGTGCCAGGAGCCCCAGCACAGGTGGTACCGGATCCGGTCCTCGGGCAGGCCGCGCAGCGCGTGGTTCAGGGCCTCGACGCGGATCTCGGAGAACCGCAGGTAGTCCTCGAGCGCGGGCTCGGGGGTGATCTGGTCCCAGTTCTCGGCGAGCGACGGGTCGTCGATCTGCAGCACCAGGCCGGCGTCGATGATCGCGACGTACTCCTCGCGCAGCGCGTCGGCGAGCGCCCAGACGAACTCCTCGTCCGTCCCGTAGAAGTCGTTGTCCATCCGGGCCGCGCTGCCGGGGGCGATCGACGTGACGAAGCCCTCCTGCGCCCCGGTGGCGTCCAGCGCCGTCCGGAGGTTCGCGACGTCCTGCGCGACAGCGTCCCCGCCGGTGTACGACAGCGGGGCCACGGCCGTCGGGAACGGCTTCGGGGCGCCGCCGTGGAACACGCCGGAGGTCGGGTCGGCGTACGCCTCCTCGAACCGGGCGCGGTCGCGGCGGCGGCCGAACCCGGTCACCCGCACGTCGCCGGGGCCGGACTGCACGTCCTTGAGGATCCAGCTCGCGCCGTCCCGCAGCTCCAGGCCGCCGAGGCGCTGGAACGAGTACGACCACCAGGCGCCGTAGTCGATCGGGCTGCTCATCGCCTTGCCGAACTCGCCGTCGCCGGGCACGTCGATGCCCAGGTCGACCTGCCGCCGCACCAGGCCGGTGACCGCGTCGGCGAGCAGCTCGGCGTACCCGGCGGCGTCGTCGCCGGCCTCGCGCGCGGCGTTCGCGGCGATCAGCTCGGGCGTGCGCGGCAGGCTGCCGGCGTGGCTGGTGAGGATGTGGTCGGTGCTGCGGATCATCGGGTCTCCCGGCTCGGCGAGGGGTCGGGCGTCATCGTGCCACCGCGCGCGGGTCAGAGGCGGGGGAGGACCAGCTCGCGGACCTGCTTGCGCAGGACCTTGCCGAGCATCGACCGCGGGGTGTCCTCGATCGCCACGACCCGCTGCGGCACCTTGTACGCCGCCAGGTGCTCCCGGCAGTACGCGCGCAGCGCCGCCTCGTCCAGCGTGGCCCCGGGCTCGAGCTCGACCGCCGCGACGACCATCTCGCCGCCGCGCTCCAGGGGCTTGCCGATCACCGCGGCGTCGGCGACGGACGGGTGCCCGCGCAGCACCGCCTCGACCTCCGACGGGGAGACGTTGAACCCACCGGTGATGATGAGCTCCTTGGCGCGGTCGACGATCGTGGTGAACCCGTCGGGGTCCACGGTGACGATGTCGCCGGTGCGCAGCCAGCCGCCCGGCAGCAGGGTCGCGGCGGTCTCGTCGGGGTTGTTCCAGTAGCCCGCGAACACCTGCGGGCCGTGCAGCAGCAGCTCGCCCGGCTCGCCCTGCGGGACGTCCCGCGCCGGGTCCTCCGGGTCGACCACGCGCATCCGGGTCGACGGGAACGGGACGCCGATGGTGCCGGTGCGGCGCGTCGGGTGGAACGGGTTGCCGAGCGCCACGGGGGACGACTCCGTCATGCCGTAGCCCTCGACGAGCAGGCCGCCGGACATCGACTCCCACAGCTCGACGGTGGCGTCGGGCAGGTTCATCGCCCCGGAGATGCAGAACCGGCAGGACGCCAGCGAGACCCCGCGCTCGCGGGCCGCCATCGCGGTGCGCTCGTAGATCGGCGGGACGGCGCAGTACACCGTCGCCGGCGACTTCTTCATCGCGTCGAGCACGAGCGCGGTGTCGAACTTGGGGAACAGCACGATGAGCGCCTGCTTGCGGATGCCGTACGTGAGGTACAGCGTCATGCCGAACGCGTGGAACATCGGCAGGATCGCGTAGAAGATCTCCTTGCGGTACTCCGCGCCGTGCATCCACGCCTCGCCCTGCAGCGCGTTGGCGTACAGGTTGAGGTGCGTGAGCATCGCGCCCTTGGGGCGGCCGGTGGTGCCGGAGGTGTACTGGATCGCGGCCAGGTCCGTCACGGCGGGGCGCGGGGTCGCCGGGTCGAGCGGGCCGTGGGACAGCAGGTCCTCCCACGGGATCGTGCCGGGCGCGGGGGCGGTCAGCGACCGGCGGGTCGCGCGCAGGCTCGGCACGGGCAGCGACAGCGCCGCGCGCTTCACGGCCGGGAACGCGCGCAGCAGGTTCACCGACACGACGTGGTCGACGCCGACGTCGGACGGGAACTGCCGGATCTGCTCGACCGCCTTGTCCCAGGCGATGACGACCCGCGCCTGGTGGTCCTCGAACTGGTGCCGCAGCTCGCGCGACGTGTACAGCGGGTTGTGCTCGACGACGACGGCGCCCAGCCGGAGGACCGCGTAGAACGCGACGACGTGCTGCGGGCAGTTCGGCAGCAGCAGCGCCACCCGGTCCCGCGGCTTCACGCCCAGCCGGCGCAGGCCCTCGGCGACCCGCTCCACCTGCGCGCCGAGCTCCGCGTACGTGGTGCGGCGGCCGAAGAACTCCAGCGCCGGGGCGTCGCCAGCCTCGGCGACGGAGCGCTCGAGCATCGCCACCAGCGACTCGGTGGGGAGCTCGATGTCGGCGGGCACGCCGGGCTGGTACTGCGCGACCCAGGGACGGTCGTCGGTCGAGGTCATGCCCGCCATTGTGGCGGTCCCGGGCGGGGCGCGGGGCGGGATCCGGCCCGGGACCCCCGGGCCGGCGCGTCGTCAGCCGAGGCGGGGCGCGCCGAGCGGCACGCGGTGCGCGAGCTCGCGCAGCACGTGCATGAGGATCCGGTTGAACGCGACCGGCGCGTGGCTGTTCACGTCGTGCCCGGCGCCGGGGACGACCCATTGCCGGGCGCCCGGGTGCGCGCCCAGGTAGCGGCGCGCGCCGAACCGCAGCGGGTCGCGGGAGCCGTTCACCAGCCACACCGGCAGCGCGAGCCGGCGCAGGTCGCGCAGCGGCGCGTAGCCGTGCAGGGCCGCGAGCATGTCCGTGACGACGTGCCACGTGCCGCCGCCCAGGCCGAGCGCGCCGACGACGCGGTGCGACGCCCGGCGGTACGCCCGCAGCGGCTTGCCCTTGAGGTCCGTGGAGCAGCCCGCCAGGACGACGCCGGCGAGCCGGTCCTCGTTCTGGCCGGCGTACGCGAGCGACATGTAGCCGCCGAGCGACAGCCCGACCAGCAGCGGCGGGGCGTCGCAGGCCCGCACGGCCGCGTCGATCGCCGCGAGGCCGCCCTCGAACGTGAACCGCTCGTGCGCGCGGCTGCCGTGCCCGGGCAGGTCGATCGCGATCGTCGGGTGGCCGCCGTGGGTGAGGGCGCGCACCTGGTCGTCCCAGATGGCGGAGGAGGTGCGGGTGCCGTGCACGAGCACGATCGGGTGCGGGGTGCTGGTCATGCGCCCTTCCGGGGGAGGGGGCGGGCGGCCGTCGGGGCCGGCGCCGGGGGCCCGCGGCACGTACGCCCGGCCGCGGGACCCGGCAACGGTAACCCCGCTTGCTGAGCGGCGCCTGGGACCGCGTCAGACCACCCGGGTGACCTCGGTCACGCCCCCAGCAGCCCGCGCCGGTGCGCGATCGCGACCGCCTCCGCCCGGCCGCCGGCGCCGAGCTTGTCCAGCACCCGGGAGATGTGCACGGACACCGTCTTGCCGCTGATGTAGAGGCGCTCGCCGATCTGCCGGTTGCTCAGGCCCTCCGCGACGAGCGCGAGCACCTCGGCCTCCCGGCCGGTCAGCACGCCGGTCGGCGTCGCGGCCACGCCGGGGAGGTCGAGCCGCGCCCGGCGGGCCAGGTCGGTCAGCGCGGTGGTGAGCGGTACCGCCCCCATGTCGCGGGCGTCGGCCAGGGCGGCGGCGGCCTGGGTGCGGGCGGCGTCGCGGTCCCCGGCCGCGACCAGCGCCTCGGCCCAGCGCCACCGGGTGCGGGCGTGCTCGTACCGGTACCCGTAGTCGAACGCCTCCGTGGCGCGCTGCCAGACGGCCGGGTCGGCGTCGCCGGTGAGCCGGGCGTGCTCGGCCTGCGCACGGGCGAGCCACGCCCGCCCCTCGGGGCCGAGCTGCCCGCCGCGCGGCCGGCCGCGGTCCGCCGTGACGACCGCGCGGTTGAGCAGGCGGGCGCCGGTGTCCAGCCGGGGCGCGGGGTCGCGGCCGGCGAGCCGGTCCGCGGCGGCCTGGTCGGCGAGGGCGGCGATCCCCAGCGCGGACAGCCAGATGCCGCCGAGGAAGTAGTCCGACCAGACCCGGCTGATCTCGTCGATCAGCTCGTGCGCGAGGGCCACGGCCTCGTCGAGCCGTCCCGCCCAGGTCAGGGCGTCGACCGAGCAGCCGCCCGCGATGAGCGTGATCATCGTGTCGCCGTGCGGGCCGTGCAGCAGCTCCAGGCTCCGGTCCGCCGCTCCGGCGTCGCCGCGGGCCACGGCGGCGTACGTCTGCACCCCCGCGACCACGGACTGCGCGCGCGGCGGGCCGGGGTCCGCCGTCGGGGCGGGCGGGCTGAGGTCGCCGCGGGAGTACCGGACGATGTCCTCGAACAGCCGCAGCTCGACCCCGTACGCGCTCCACGTCAGCCCCGACCGCGCCGCGCGCTCCAGCCCGGCGGTCGTGATCGCGGCCGCCTCGTCCAGCGCGCCGGCGTAGAAGCGGTTCGCCGCGAGGTTGTACGTGCAGCGCAGCTCGGTCGTCACGTCGCCGGCGTCCTGGGCGCGGTCCAGGGCGATGCTCAGCAGGCCGGCAGCGCGGGACGCGTCGTCCACGACGAGCACGGCCAGCGAGATGAGGGCGTCCGCCTCGGCGTCGGCGGCCCCGGCGGCCCGGGCCTCGTCCACGGCGGCGCTCGCGGACACCTCGGCCTGGTCGTCGAGGTCGGAGTTCAGGGCGGCGCGCGCGTGCGTCGCCAGGGCCCAGGCGCGGTCGGCGCTCGGCGCGGGGTCGGTCGCCGCCAGGCCGGCCAGCGCCCGGTCGGTCTCGCGGAGCGCCTCGTCGACCCGCTCGACGCCCAGCAGGTGCCGGGCGAGCGTGGTCCGCAGCGCCGCGACCCGGCGGGCGGTGGGCCCGTCGGGCGGGCCGGCGGGCACGTCGACCGCGGACACCGCCTCCCGGGCCATCGCGACGGCACGGTCGCCGAGCCCCGCCCGGCCGCCGGCCGCCGCCGCGGCGAGCAGCACGTCCACCCGCTCCTCGCCGAGGTCGGCCGCCGCCGTCGGCACGCCGGACCACAGCCGCAGCACGGTCTCCAGGTGCCGGAGCTCCTCGGCCGGCGCGAGCACCCGGCCGGCCTCGCGGGCCGCCTCCCGGGACGCCTGCAGGGCCAGCCGCTGGTCGTGGGAGAGCAGGGCGTGGTGCGCGCGCTCGGCGGCCGTCGCGAGGCTCGGGTCGGCCGCGGCGGCCACCAGGTAGTCCCGGTGCAGGGCGACCTGCTCGCCCGGCAGCAGGTCGGTGTAGACGGCCTCGGCCAGCAGCGCGTGCCGGAACGCGATCCGGCCGTCCTCGCCGACCAGCACGTGGTGCGCGACCGCGTCCCGGAGCGCGGCGTCGAACGCGGCGTGCCGCTCCGGGCCCGCGCCCGGGCCGACGACGACCGCGCGCAGCAGGGGCTCGTCCACCCGCCGCCCGGCGGCCGAGGCGGCGCGCGCCAGACGCTGCACCTCCGGGTCGAGCGCCTCGAGCCGCGCGCGCAGCAGGTCCGCGAGGGTGCCGGGGAGGTCGGTGGGCGCCTCGAGCAGCTCCTCCGCGAAGTACGCGTTGCCCTCGGAGCGGATGAGGATGCGGCGCAGCGACTCCTCCGGCAGCGGCCGGCCGGCCAGGGCGGTGGTGAACGCGCGCAGCTCGTCGGCGGTGAACGGCGGCAGGTCCAGCCGCTCGACCCGCGGGTGCCGGCCGAGCTCCGTGAGCACCGGGCGCAGCGGGTGCCGGCGGTGCAGGTCGTCCGCGCGGAACGACCCGACCAGCAGCACCGGCTCGCTCCGCAGCCGCGCGACGAGGAAGCGCAGCAGGTCCCGGCTCGAGGAGTCCGCCCAGTGCAGGTCCTCGAGCACCAGCACCAGCGGCGCCTCGGGGCGCCCGGCGGCGGCGAGCACCGCGGCCACCGCGTCGAACAGCTGCAGGCGCTCGGTCTGCTCGTCCGCGACCGCGGGCTCCGGTGCCGCGGACGGCAGCAGCCGGCGCAGGGCGGGGCGGGCGGCGACGACCTCGGCCACGCCCGGGCAGTCGGCCTCGACGAGCTGGTGCAGCGCCTCGGCGAACGGCAGGTACGGCAGCCCGATCTCGCCGAGGTCGATGCAGTGGCTCACGACCACGGTCGCGCCCGCCTCCGTCGCCAGCCGCGCGGTGTGCGTGAGCAGGCGGGTCTTGCCGACGCCCGCGTCCGCGCCGAGCAGGACGAGGCCCGGCTCGCCCGCGCCGGCCCGGGCGACCGCCGCCAGGAGCGCCGCGACCTGCTCGTCGCGGGCGACGAACGGGGCGGCGGAGGACCGGGTCATGAGGTCGATGGTGTCAGGCGCCACCCACACCCGTCCCGTGCGTCCCGTCCCTGGCGACGGCGTCGCGGTCGCCGCGGCGCCCGCCGTGCTCAGCGGCGCCGACGCCGCCAGCGCCACCCCAGGTCCGTCCCGCGCACGGCGGCGCGGACGAGCTCCTGGCGGTACGCCACCTCGGCGTCGAGCGCGGGGCCCCAGATGGTCTCCATGTCGCTCTCCCTGCATCTCGTGCCGGGCGGTTCCCCGGCACGTTCCACCCTCGCGCTGAGGTGCACCGACGCGGATCGGGCGACCGCCCCGTCGTGGGGCCGCGGGAGGCCGGGTGGTGGGCTGAGGAGGCGCTGAGGACCCCCTGAGGTGGGCTGAGGTGGGGGCGCGGGGACGTCGTGACGTCGGCACCGGGTGCGCGATGGGCACCTGCTGCGTGCGAGGCTCGGGGCGTGAGCACCGCGACCAGCACCCCGGAGCCCCGCCCGTCCGACGCCGTCACCGGTGCCCGCGACGTCCTCGGGGAGGTGTTCGACGCCGTGCTGTTCGACATGGACGGCACGCTGATCTCCTCGACCCGGTCCGTGGAGCGGTGCTGGCTGCGCCTGGGCCAGGAGTTCGGGATGCCGACCGACCGGCTCGCCCCGTTCGCGTTCCACGGCGTCCCGGCGCGGGACATCATCGACGCGCTGCTGCCCGACGCGGACGCCGCCCGCCGCGCGGCCGCCCTGGACCGGGTGGTCGAGCTCGAGATCGGGGACACCGAGGGCATCGAGGTGCTGCCCGGGGCGGCCGACGCGCTCGCGGTGCTGGCGCCCGGGGGCCGGTGCGCGGTCGTCACCTCCTGCGGGACGCGGCTGGCGGCCGCGCGGGCCGGTGCGGTGGCCCTGGCGGTCCCGCGGGTCGTGGTCACCGCCGACGACGTCGAGCGCGGGAAGCCGGACCCGGAGCCGTACCTGCTGGGCGCGGAGCGGCTGGGGGCGGACGTGCGGCGGTGCCTGGTCGTCGAGGACGCGGCGTCGGGAGTGCGGTCCGCACGCGCGGCGGGGGCGGCGACGCTGGCGCTGCGCACGACCGACCCCGAGGGCCCGGGCGGGACGCCCGACCTGGTGGTGGCGGACCTGTCCGCCGTGCGGTTCGTCGTCGGCGAGGACGGCGTCCGGGTCCGCGCGCGCTGAGGGGCTCGCGCGATCAGGGTGCGGTTCAGGGTCGCGCCAGGGTCCGTCCCGGATGTGCCGGTGCCGGCGACCGGGCACCGTAGGGGGTGTCGCGACCGCGACACCGACGCGAACCCGACAGGAGTGACGAACGATGACCGGCATCTACGAGTCCATGTGGCGCAACGGCCTGGTCCGGCCGCTGGACGGCCGGGTGATCGGCGGCGTCTGCGCCGGGCTCGCGCGGCGGTTCGGGATGGACGCGTGGCCGATGCGCTGGCTGTTCATCATCGTGCTGATCGTGCTGCCCGGCAGCCCGCTGCTGATCTACCCCCTGCTGTGGATCTTCATGCCGGGCGAGGACTGGGTGGCCCGGATGCACGGCCCGAACGCGTACGCGACGGCGTTCCCGGGCGCGCGGCCGGCGACGTGGCGGTACGGCGCCTACCCGGCCCAGCCGGGCCAGCCGGCTCCCGGCCAGCCGGCCCCGGGGCAGCAGCCGCCCGCCGCAGCCCCGGACGAGGCCCGCTGAGCCTCAGCCGAGCAGCACGTTGTACCGCGGCGCCGGGAGGAGGGACCCGGTCTCGCGGAGCCACCGCGGCGAGGCGTCGACGGGGAAGACGGTGACGGGGCGGGTCCCGCCCGGTCCCACCAGCCCGTAGACGAGCGCGCCGCCCCCGACGCCCTGCGCACGGTGCACCACCGTGCGCAGGGCGTCGGCCGTCCCCGGGACGGGGTCGTCCCGGACCAGCAGCGCGCCTGCCGGCGGGTCGGCGAGCAGCGGGACGACGACGTCCGTGACGCGCTCCAGCAGGGTCCGCCCGCCGGGCCGGCGCCACGGCAGCAGGTGCCCCGGCTCCAGGCCGAGCGCGGGCTCCAGCGCCCCGCCGGTCCACCGGTCGCGTTTGAGCCCGAACGGAGTCGCGGCCGTCGACAGCAGGTAGCCGTAGACGTGCGCCAGCCCGGCGTCGGTGCCGGGGAACTCCACGGGCAGCCCGGCCCGGCGCTGCAACCACGCCAGCACCGCCCGGTCCAGCACCGGGGTGCCGGTGTGCTCGTCCACGACGGTCGACCGCGCCCACCGCCCGAAGGTCCCGCGCGCCCGGTCGGCGTCGATCTGGGCGGTGAGCCAGCCGACCGGGCCGTCGGGGCGCAGCACGCCGTCGGGGTCGGCGGGAGCGTCGAGGGCGGCGGTGTCCAGGGCGTCGAGGGCGCGGGCGTCGGGGAGCACCCCGGAACCGTAGGTGCAGGTCAGGGGCACGGATGCGCCCGCCGCACAGAGTTCGCCTGGTGTTCACCGCCCGGCGGACTTTTCGTCCATGAAGGACTCATAGCGTGGACGGTGCGTCCAGACTACGCGTCAGCCGGGCCCCGTGCCCCCGTCCGTGAGGCGATCCGTGACCCGATCCGACCTGCTCCTGCTGCTCGACTTCGACGGCACCGTCGCCGTCGGCAGCGGGCCCGTGCACGCCTACGCCCGGGCGGCGGCCGGCAGCCTGCCGCCCGTGGCGGCGGCGGCGTTCCGGGACGAGGCGGCGGCCGCGATCGAGGCGGCCGAGGTCCCCACGGCGGGCACGGAGGCCCACGCGCTGCCCCTGGACGGGTACGACCTGGTCCGCCTCGTCGCCGAGCGGCACGGGGTCGGCCCGCTGGCCCTGTCCGCCGCGTACCTCGCGAGCCGGCACGCGCTCGGCACGGCGGACGCTCCCGTCGCCGCCCCGGCCGGCCTCGCCGCGGTCCTCGCCGAGCTGCGCACCGAGGCCACCGTCGTCCTCGCGACGAACGCCCCGGCCATCCGGCTCAGCCCGACGCTGGCCGGCCTCGGGCTCGGCGGCCTCTTCGACCGCGTCCTCACCGACGTCGGCAAGCCCGGCGGCCTCGGCGCCGCGCTCGACGCCCTGGGCGCGGCGCCGCACGGCCCCGTGCGGGTGCTGTCCGTCGGGGACGTCTGGGCCAACGACCTGGCGCCCGTCGCCGCCCGCGGTCACGCGACCGCCCTCGTCTCCCGGCGCCCGCCGCCGGAGGCCCGCCCCACCTGGACCGTCCCGGACCTGCCCGCGCTGTACCCGGCGCTGCGGTCCTGGGTCCGCTCGGGCGGGCGCACCGACCCCCACCCCGCAGTCCCGTCGACCCCCGTGCGGGTTCCCGCGCGGGCCACGAGTGAAGGATGACCATGACCAAGCACGCCCTGCCCGGCGCCGCCCTGCTGGCCGCCGCCGCGCTCACCCTCGCCGCCTGCTCGTCCGGCGACGCGGAGGCCTCCTCGACCTCCGCCGAGACCCCCGCCGACCCGACGTCGCTCACCCTCGCCCTGGTGCCGTCGCAGGACCAGTCCGGCTTGGTGGACACGGCCAAGCCGCTGACCGACTTCCTCACCGAGGAGCTCGGCATCGAGGTCACCGGCGTGGTGTCGAAGGACTACCAGGCCGCCGTCGAGGCCATGGGCGCCGACCAGGCGCAGATCGGCTTCCTGCCGTCCCTGCAGCTCTGGCAGGCCTCGGACATGTACGACGCCTCCGTCGTGCTGCAGACCGAGCGCAACGGCAACATCTCCTACCCCGCGCAGTTCATGACGAACAACCCGGACAAGTACTGCGACGACACTCCGGTCGAGCGCGACGGCATGCTGTTCTGCAACGGCGCCGACGCCCTGCAGGGGCCCGCCGGCCTGGACAGCATCACGAAGGTCGAGGGCGCCAAGGTCTCGGTGCTCGGCCCCGCGTCGCCGGCCGGGTACATCTACCCGGTCCTGGCCCTGCAGGAGGCCGGCCTCGACACCGACGCCGACATCGAGCAGGTCCCCGTCACCGCGAACGACGCCTCCGTGCTCGCCGTGTACAACGGCGACGCCGAGGTCGGGTTCTCGTTCTGGGACGCCCGCACGATCGTCGTCAAGGACACCCCGGACGTCGGCCAGAAGGTCGTCGTGTTCGCCCTGACCGAGGAGATCCCGAACGACGGCGTGGCGCTGGCGGCGAGCCTGTCGCCGGAGCTGCAGGAGCGGATCACCACGGCGCTCGCGGACTACTCGGAGACCCCCGAGGGCTCGCAGGTGCTGACCGACATCTACTCCATCTCGAAGCTGGCGCCGGCCGACCCGTCCTCGCTGGACGTCGTCGCCCGGGCGGCCGAGAAGCTCGGCCTGCAGTGAGCGGACCCGCGTCGCGGGTCGCGGAGGCGGGTGCCGGGACCGATGTCCCGGCGCCCGCGCCGTGGCCCGTCCGCCTGCGCGACGTGGTCGTGCGCTACCCGAACGGCGTCGTGGCGCTGGACGGGGTGTCGCTCGACGTCGCGGCGGGGGAGATGGTCGCGGTGGTCGGCCTGTCCGGCTCCGGCAAGAGCAGCCTCATCCGCACGCTGAACGGGCTGGTGCCGGTGACCTCCGGCACGGTCGAGGTCGGCGGGCACGACGTCGCGGCGGCCCGCGGCCGGTCGCTGCGCGCCCTGCGGGGCGAGGTCGGGATGATCTTCCAGGGCTTCAACCTGGCCGGGCGAGCGACCGTGCTGCAGAACGTCCTGGTCGGCCGGGTCGCGCACGCGCCGACCTGGCGCACCCTGCTCGGCGCGCACACGGCCGCGGACAAGGCGGTCGCGTGCGAGGCGCTCGACCGCGTCGGCATGCTCGACCGGGCCTGGCACCGCGCCGCGCACCTGTCCGGCGGGCAGCAGCAGCGCGTCGCGATCGCGCGGGCGCTCGCCCAGCAGCCGCGCGCCGTGCTGGCCGACGAGCCGGTCGCGAGCCTCGACCCGCCGACGGCGCACGGCGTGATGGCCGACCTGCGGCGGATCAACCGGGAGCTCGGCATCACCGTCGTGGTGAACCTGCACCTGCTCGACCTCGCGCGCGAGTACGGCACCCGGCTCATCGGGCTGCGGGCCGGGACGGTCGTCTACGACGGCCCGGCGGCCGGCGCGAGCGACGCGGTGTTCGAGGACATCTACGGCCGGTCGATCCGCCCCGACGACGTGCTCGGCGCATGACCGCCGACGTCCGCGCGACCGGCCCGCGCGTCGCCCGGGCGGTGCTGCCACCCCGGCCCGCCGGCCGCTGGAAGGCCGCCGCCGGCTGGGCCGCCGTGCTCGCGATCACCGCGCTCACCCTGGCCCCCGGCATCGGGGTCGAGGTCGACCTCGGGGCGCTCGTCCGCAACTGGCAGAACGGCGCCGACAAGGTGCTCGCGCTGCTCCAGCCCGACTGGTCGTTCTTCCCGCGCACCGTCGCGCCGCTGCTGGAGACGCTGCAGATGGCCGTGATCGCCACGGCCGTGTCCGGCGTCCTCGCGCTGCCGCTCAGCCTGTGGGCCGCGCGCACCACCGACCCGAACCGGGTGCTGCGCGGGTCGGTCCGCGCGGTGCTCAACGTCGTGCGGGCGGTGCCCGACCTGCTCTACGCGTCCGTGCTGGTCGCGATGGTCGGCGTCGGCGCGCTGCCGGGCATCCTCGCGCTCGTCCTGTTCGACGTGGGCATCGTCGTCAAGCTCGTGTCCGAGCAGATCGAGGCGTCCGACACCGGCGCGCTCGAGGCCGGACTCGCCGCCGGCGGGACGCAGACGCAGGTGAACCGGGCCGTCGCCGTGCCCGACCTGCTGCCCGGCTTCGTCACCCAGCTGCTGTACGTGCTGGAGCTCAACGTGCGGGCGTCGTCCGTGCTCGGCCTGGTCGGCGCGGGCGGGATGGGTCTGCTCATCGACGCCGTGCGGTCGTTCTACCGGTACGACCAGCTGTCCCTCATCATCCTGGAGATCCTCGTCGTGGTGCTCGTCCTCGAGGCCGTCAGCAGCGCCGCCCGCCGGAGGCTCGTGTGACCGCCCCCGCTGCCGCGCCCGCCGTCGCGCGCCCGGCCCTGCTCGCCCCGGTGCTCCCGCCGCGCCCGTCCCGGGTCGGCCTGCGGCTGCTGTCCGGCGCCGTCGTCGCGGTCGTCGTGCTCGCGTTCTGGTCCGTCGACATCGCATGGGAGCGGGTCACCGACCTGCCGGGCGAGATCGTCCGGTACCTCGGGCTGATGTTCGCCGACCCGGAGTGGACGAGGCTGCCCGAGGCGCTGGCGCAGACCTGGAAGTCCGTGGCGATGGCCTGGCTCGGCACCGTGCTCGGGATCGTCGTCGCGACCCCGCTGAGCCTGGTCGCCGCCCGGGGGTACGCCCCGGCCCCCGTCCGCGGCGCGCTCCGGCTGCTGTTCGCGGTCATCCGGGCGGTGCCGGAGATCATCATCGCGATCGTCATCCTGTCGGTCACCGGCCTCACCCCGCTGACGGGCGCGCTCGCGCTGGCCGTCAACGGCGTCGGCACCCTCGGCAAGTGGGGCTACGAGGCGATCGAGGGCATCGGCACGGGCGCGGTCGAGGCCGTGCGGGCGTCCGGCGGCTCCGGGGCGCAGGTCCTGCGGTGGGGCGTGTGGCCCGAGGTGCTGCCCGCGTTCGGGTCGTTCTGGCTGTACCGGTTCGAGATCAACGTCCGGTCCTCGGCCGTGCTCGGTCTGATCGGCGTCGGCGGCATCGGTGACATGCTCACCTCCTACACGCAGTACCGCGAGTGGTCGACGGTCGGGGTGCTGCTGATCGTGGTGGTCGTCGTGACCGTGACGATCGACGCCGTCTCGGGCGCCCTGCGCCGCCGCATCATGGAGGGAGCGCGTGCTCGTGCCGTCCAGCCCTGAGGTCGTCGCGCACCCCACGGTGCGGATCGCCACCGCCCTGCCGGCCGTGCTCGCCTCCGAGCGGCGCGTGCTCGAGGAGGTGCTGGCGCAGCCGGAGCGGCTGGTCGAGAGCACCGCGCAGGAGCTCGCCGACCGGGTGGGCGTCGGCCGGTCCACCGTCGTGCGGGCCTGCCAGGCCATCGGCTACAAGGGGTACCCGCAGCTGCGGGTGGCGCTGGCCGCCGAGCTCGCGCACCGGGACGCCGACGTCGACTACGGCAGCAGCGCCCTGGGCCGGCTGCGGGCGGACATCGCGGCGCTCGCGGCCGCCCTCCCGCAGGTCACGGCGATGCTCGACGAGGACACCGTCGAACGCGCCGTCGGGGTGCTCACCGGGTCCCGCCGGCTGCTGGTGCTCGCGAACGGGCTGTCCGCGCCGCTGGCCACCGACATGGCGATGCGGCTGACCGCCGTGGGCCGGCCCGCGGAGGTGGTCGCCGACTCGATCGGGCAGCAGATCGCCGCGCGCGGGCTGCGGGCCGGCGACGGCTGCGTGGTGCTCAGCGGGTCCGGCGCGAACGAGGCGACGCTCAAGGTGGCGCGCGCGGCCCGGCAGGGGGGAGCCGCGCTGGTCGTCGTGACGTCGTTCCGGGGGTCGCCGCTCGCCGAGCTGGCGGACGTCGAGCTCGTGGTGGCGCCCGCGGCGGCGACGTTCCGGCACGAGCTCGAGCGCACGTCGCGGATCGCGCTCGCGGTGCTCGTCGAGTCGCTGGCGGGGATCGTCGCCGCACGGTCCGGTTCCCGCGCGCAGGCCGTGCACGACGACGTCCTCGACATCCTGAGCGAGAACCTCGCGGACTGACGTGACCGGGCCTAGCCCAGGACCTCGACGTCGACCTCCCACGCGAGGTCGTCCAGGATCTCCGCCGCGTGCGTGTGCGCCGCCCGCACGGCGGTCTCCAGGTCCGGCGCCTCGCCGCGCAGGTCGAACGTCACCCGGCCGCCCGCGAACCCGGGCGGGGCGTCGTCCCGCAGCGCGCCGAGCGCGTCGGCCATCCCGGCCCGGGTCTCGTCGTCGGGCACGTCGGGGACGGTCAGGTGGGCGACGTAGTCGGGCATGCGCGCCATCGTGCCCCACCCCACCGACACGCGCGCCGCCAGCTAGGCTAGGCGTCCGGCGGGCGGACGGCCGCCGCCGTGCGCGGGATCGCGACCGCCGAGACCGTGGCGCCTGCCGCCATCAGGAGCGCGCACGCCAGCATCGCCCGCGGGTGGGCGTCCGCCAGGACCGCGGGGTCCGAGAGGCCCGCGCCCACCCCCGCGACGAGGGGGAGGACCGCCACCGCGAGCAGGCCGGCCACGCGGGCGACCGCGTTGTTCGTCGCGGACGCCACCCCGGCCAGGTGGTCGGGGGCCGCGCTCAGGGCCGTCGCCGTCAGGGGGGCGACGGTCAGCACCAGGCCCGCCCCCACGGCCACGACACCGGGCAGGACCCCCGTCACGTACGACGTCCCCGGCCCGATCCCCGCCAGCAGCAGCGCGCCGGCCCCGGCCAGCAGCGGGCCGACGGTCATCGGGATCCGCGGGCCGATCCGCGCCCCGAGCGCCCCGCCGCGCGCGGACAGCAGCAGCATGAGCAGCGTCGCCGGCAGGGCGGCCACCCCCGCGGCGAGCGGGGACCACCCGGTGACCACCTGCAGCGTGACGGGCAGGAAGAAGAAGATCCCGGTGAGCGCCGCGTAGATCAGCAGGGTCGCGAGGTTCACCGCCGCGAACGGCCGCCAGCGGAACAGCCGCAGGGGCAGCGCCGGGTGGTCCGACCGGGCCTCCGCGAGCACGAACCCGCCCAGGGCGAGCACCCCGACGGCCCCGACGGCGGCCACCTGCCCGGTCAGGGCCCCGCGCTCCGACCACGCCGTCAGGGCCCAGGTCAGCGCGCCGAGCCCGAGCCCGGCCAGCGCGGTCCCGAGCCAGTCCAGCCGCGGGGAGGCCTGCGGGTCGGCGGACTCGGGCACCCAGCGCAGCGCCACGACCACGACCAGCGCCGCCAGCGGGATGTTGATGCCGAACACCCACCGCCAGCCCGCCTGCTCGACGATCCACCCGCCGAGGAACGGCGCGATCGCCCCGGCCGCCCCGCTCAGCCCCGACCACGCCCCGATGGCCCGCGCGCGGTCGTCCTCCGCGAACGACCCCTGGAGGATCGCGAGCGACCCCGGGGTGAGCAGCGCGCCGCCGACGCCCTGCAGCGCCCGCGCGGCCACGAGCAGCCCGACGGTCGGCGCGAGCGCGCACAGCACCGACGCGGCGGCGAACGCGACCGTGCCGACGACGAAGACCCGGCGGCGCCCGAACCTGTCCCCGAGCGAGCCGCCGAGCAGCAGCAGCGCCGCCAGCGTCAGCGCGTAGCCGTTGACGGTCCACTGGAGGCCGGCGGTGGTGGCCCCGAGGTCCTCGGCGATGGCGGGCAGCGCGATGCCGACGATCGTCCCGTCGAGGAACACCAGGGCCGAGCCGAGGACGGTCGCGAGCAGCGTCCCGCGGCCCGCGGTGGTGCCGAGGGTCAGCGCGGGCGCTGCTCCGGTGCCGGCCATCGCCCCCTCCCTCCACGCCGTCGTGCCCTGCGACAGTACGGTCGCCGCGGCGCCCCGGGAACCCCCGCCGACGGCGCCCCGCGCGGGGGCCGGCGTGTCGTTCGCGCAGCAGACCGGCGCTCCGTCGGGCACAGTAGGCGGGTGGGTGACGTCAGGGACCTTCGTTCGGCGCCGGGAGCGAGGCGCGCGGACGCGCGCGCGGAGCACGACGAGCTCGTCCTCGACGCCCGGCGCTCGGCCCCCCGCGCGGCGCGGCACTGGATCATGCACCGGGTCGCCGCGTCCGGCGTGCAGGGCTCCGCGAACCAGGTGATCGAGCTGCTGACCGGCGAGGTCGTGGCGAACGCCGTCGTGCACGGACCCGAGCACGGCCGCGTGCGGGTCGCGATCCGGATCGACCACCGGGGGGTGCGCGTGGCCGTGACCGACGCGAGCCCGGCCCGCCCGCAGGTGCAGCACCCGGCGCCCACGGCGGTCAGCGGCCGCGGGATGGCGCTCGTCGAGGCGCTGTCGCGGACCTGGGGCGTCGACTCGCACGGCGCGGACGGCAAGACGGTGTGGTTCCTGGTCGACCCCGAGGCGGACTGAGAGCGCTCCCCGCTCAGCCCCGCCCGACCGCCAGGTCCACGACCAGGGCCCGGTGGTCCGACATCCCGGTGTCCACCGCGACCGGCTCGCTGGACGGCACCACGTCGCCGTCGAGCAGCACGTGGTCGATCTGCCGGTCCGGCACCTGGACGGGGAACGTGTTCACCCGGCCCACCGACCGCCAGCCCGAGATGCGCGCGGGCGCGGTGCCCTCGAGGTTGAGGTCCCCGACGACGGCGAGCGGCCGGGGGAGCGCGCGGCACGCCCGCACCAGGTGCCGGAGCTGCACGACGTTCCACGCGGTGATGAAGGTCAGGTGCGTCGCGACGACCGTCACCGGGCCCTCGGGGGTCTCGACGACGGCGGCGAGCGCGGCCCGCTGCTCGTCCTGCACCAGGGACGCGCGCCGGGTCCCGCGGTGCACCATGGGGACGCGGCGGCGCAGCGTCGGCAGCGTGAGCACCCGCCACGACGACACCGGGTGCCGGCTGAGCAGCGCGATCCCGTAGGCGGCGATCGACGGCTGGTCCTCGCCGGTGGCCGCGGTCCAGGTCCCGGGGTGGCCGTGCAGCGTGGCCACGAACCGGTGCTCGTCCGCGCCCATCGCCTCGGCGGCGACCGCCGTGAGGTCGGCCTGGTGCGACCGCGGCTGGTCGCGGTCGACCTCCTGGAGCGCGAGGACGTCGACGTCGAGCCCGCGCACGGCGCCGGCGAACCGGTCGAGGTCCACCTTGCCGTCGCTCAGGCCGCGCCCGTGCAGGATGTTGAACGTCGCGAGTCGCACGCGGCGATTCTTCCCGTCGTCCTGCGGACGCGCCTGTCGTCGTGTACACAACCAGGCATGAGCCACGAGTCGCAGGCCGCCGACAGCGCCGGGGCGGAGGTGCGCACGGGAGCGGCGGCCCCGCCCGACCCGCGCACCGCGCTGCAGGACGCGCTGCGCCTGACCGCGGTCGCGCTGGAGGAGGCCGGGATCCCGTTCGCGCTGGTGGGCGGGTACGCCGCGTGGGCGCGCGGGGCGCCGGAGCCCAGCCACGACGCGGACTTCGCGGTGCCCGAGGAGGACGTGCCCCGCGCGCAGGAGGCCATCGCCGCCGCCGGGCTGGACGTCCGCGAGCCCGCGGAGAACTGGCTGTTCAAGGCGTACCACCACGGCGCCCTCGTGGACGTGCTGTTCCGGATGGTCGGCGAGCCGATCACCCGGGAGATGCTCGACCGCAGCGACACGATGGAGGTGCTCGCGGTCCGGATGCCGGTGCTCGACGCGACCGACATCGTGTCGGCGAAGATGCGGGTCTTCGGGGAGCACTACTGCGACTTCACGCGGATGATCGCGATGGTCCGGGCCCTGCGGGAGCAGGTCGACTGGCACCGGGTGCGGCGGGAGACCGCGGCGACGCCGTACGGCCGGGCGTTCCTGCTGCTCGTGCACGAGCTCGGCATCTCACCGGTCGGCCCCGAGCCGCGCTGACGCCCGGAACTTCCCCGCGGACCGGTGCAAGACGGGGACGGCACGCGACACAGTAGGGACACCGGCCCGTCCCAGGCGCCGGCCGACCGAACGGGGATCGCGTGCACAGCCGCCAGCAGCCTGCCGCCGGGCCGACCGCCGGGCCGACCGCCGACGACGAGCCGCGGCCGGCCGCGCCCGTGCCCGGGCGGGTGCCCGACGCGGCCCCCGACCCCCGCGACGAGGCCTGGTTCGACGACCTGTTCCGCCGGCACGCCCCGGCCGTGCACCGGTACCTGCTGCGCCGCGGCGCCGCGGGCGACGCCGAGGACCTGGCCGCCGACGTCCTGACGGTGGCCTGGCGGCGGCGCGAGGAGCTGCCCGCGGGGATGGAGCTCGCCTGGCTGTACCGGACCGCCGGGTTCGTGCTGGCCAACCACCGGCGCAAGGGCCGTCCGGTCCCGGTGGCCGACGTGCCCGACGAGCCCGACCCCGCCGACCCGGCGGTGCAGGCGGTGCGCGACGAGCGGGTCCGCGAGGTCCTGGCCGGCCTCAGCGCCCGCGACCGCCAGGTGCTGCTGCTCACCGCGTGGGAGGGCCTGGCGGGCGACGACCTCGCGCTCGTGCTCGGCGTGACCCGCGGCGGGGCGGACGCCGCGCTGTCGCGCGCCCGGTCCCGGCTGCGCGAGGCCTGGCCCGCCGACTGAGGCGACGCGCGGCCGACCCCGGGTGCAAGACCCCGCGGGCCGGCGACACAGAGGGGGTGGACGCGCCCCGCGGGTGGACCGCGCGGGCGCCAGGAACCCAGGAGGCCATCGTGGACGAGCCCCAGCACCCGAGCACCCCCGCCGGCGACGAGGCGTTCGCCCGGCTCAGCGCGGCCGACCCCGCCGCGGACGCCCGGCTGGACGTCGACGCCCTGCGTGCCGAGGTGGCTCGCCGCACGGCCGGGGAGGACGCCCCGGCCGAGCTGGCCGGCGTCACGACGCTGACGTCCCGCCGGCGGGCCCGCTGGCTGCAGGTCGCGGCCGTCGGCGTCGGGGCCGCGCTGGTCGCCGGTGCCGGCGGCTACGCGGTCGGCGCCTCCGGCGACGACGGGTCCGGACCGGGCGCGGCGCCCGTGATCGCCCTGGGCGGCGGCGCGATGCCGATGGTGGGTGCCGCCGACGCCGAGTCCGCCGCGACGGACATGCGCATCGGCCCCGGCTTCGGCGCCCGCGCGGAGTTCACCGCCTCGGGCCTGCCGGACGACGCCGGCACGGCGCACGCGTGGGCGCTGGACGCCGCGGCGGTGTTCTCTGCGGAGACCGCCGCGCGGGTCGCGTCGGTGCTCGGCGTGGCCGGGGAGCCGACGCTGCAGTACGGCTCCTGGGTCGTCGGGCCGCAGGACGGCTCGGCCCCGTCGGTCTCGCTGCAGCCGGACGGCACCGCGAGCATCAGCTACTTCGACTCCTCCCGCGATCCCTGGTCCTGCACGGCGTCGGCGTCGGACACCCCCGACGGGGGGATCGCCGAGGCGACCCCCGAGATGCTCGACCCGTCGCTCGTGGTCCCGGTCGACCCGTCGCTGACCGGGCCGAGCTGCGACCCGTCGCTCGGCGACGGGCCCGGGTCGGACGCAGCCGTGGCGCAGACCCGCGAGCTGCTCGCGTCGCTGGGCGTCGACCCGGCCGGGTTCGAGTACGAGACCACCGACACGGGCACGACCCGCGCCACGACGGTGCTGGCGTACCAGGTGGTCGACGGGCAGCGCACCGGGCTCTCGTGGAACGTCACCCTGGTCGCCGACGGCGTCCAGTCGCTGTACGGCTTCCTCGCCCCGCTGGTCGATCTCGGCGAGTACCCGGTGGTCGGCGCCGTGACGGCGGCGGCCCGGCTGAACGACCCGCGGTTCGGGTCGGGCTGGGGCGGGGTCATGCCGCTGATGCGCGCGGAGATCGCCGACGACTCCGCCGTCTCGCCGTCCGCCGACCCGACCGTCCCGCCCACCGCGACCCCGGGCGACCCGATCGCCTGGCCGGTGCAGCAGGTGACGCTGACCGGCGCGCGCCTCGGCCTGACGCTGCTCTACCAGGCGGACGGCGCGGCGGTGCTGGTGCCCGCGTACGAGCTGACCGACACCGACGACGCCACGTGGAGCGTCATCGCGGTCGACGAGGACTCCCTGGACCTCGCCGGGTGACCGGCTGACCGGGGACCGGCCGTGGAGGGCGGCCGGGCGCAGGGCGGACGGGACGGGTCGGAGGGACCCGTCCCGTCCGCGCGTCGGCGCCCCGGTTGCCGGCGCCCGCGGTCCGGGCCACGGTCGTGGCATGGGCCGACGACACCACCACCGCAGCCAGCACGCCGGACCGGGCCCCGTGCCCGCCGACCCGACCGTGGCGCTGCCCCGGGACGCGGCGCACGGGAGCGGGGCGGGGCTGCTGCTGCGGTCCGCGCTGCTCGGCGTCGCCTCGGGCAGCCGGGCGTCGCTGGCGCTCGCGGCGCCGACGCTCGCGGACCCCGGCAGCCACGCGCTCGGCCGCCTGCTCGCGCGGCTCGGCGTCGTCGCTGAGCTGACCGGCGACAAGCTGCCCAGCACCCCCAGCCGGCTGAACCCGCCCGGGCCGCAGAGCCGGGCGGTGGCGGCGGCGTTCGGCGGGGTCGCGCTCGCCCGTCAGCGGGGCCGAGCGGTCTGGCTCCCCGCGGCGACCGCGGCCCTGTTCTCCACCGTCGGCACCTGGGGCGGGGCGGCCTGGCGCGCGCACGCGGCGCGGTCCGGGCCGGACTGGCGCGGGGCGTTCGTCGAGGACGCCGTCGCGCTGACCCTCGCGGGGCTCGCGGCCCGGCGGTGAGCCGCGCGACCCCGGCCGGGGTGCTGGCGTCGCGGCGGGGGAGCGGCGAGACTGCGGCCATTCCCGGAACCGCAGGAGGACCGACCCGATGAGCACCCGCCCCGGCTCGCTGATGCTGCTCGACTCCGCGTCCCTGTACTTCCGCGCCTACTTCGGCGTCCCCGACTCGGTGAAGGCGCCGGACGGCACCCCGGTGAACGCGGTCCGCGGGCTGCTCGACATGATCGCCCGCCTGGTGACGGACCACCGGCCGGAGCGCCTCGTGGCGTGCTGGGACGAGGACTGGCGCCCGGCGTTCCGGGTGGCGGCGATCCCGTCGTACAAGGCGCACCGGGTGGTCGGCGGCGCAGAGGCCGCCGCGGCGGGCGGGCCCGTGGCCGAGGAGGTCCCGGACACGCTCGCCCCGCAGGTCCCCGTGATCGCGGAGGTGCTCGCCGCGCTCGGCATCGCCCGGGCCGGTGCCGCCGGGTACGAGGCGGACGACGTCATCGGCACGCTCACCGCCCGCGAGGTCGCCTCGGGGTCGCGGACGCCGGTGCTCGTGGTGACGGGGGACCGGGACCTGTTCCAGCTCGTCGACGACGCGGCGGGCGTGCGGGTGCTGTACACGGTCCGCGGCATCAAGGACCTCGAGGTCGTGGACGCCGCGCGGCTGCGGGAGCGGTACGCCGTGGGGTCGGGCGGCGCCTACGCCGACATGGCGGTGCTCCGCGGCGACCCGAGCGACGGGCTGCCGGGCGTCCCCGGCATCGGCGAGAAGACGGCGGCTGCGCTGCTCGCCCGGTACGGCGACCTCCCGGCGCTGCTGGCCGCCCGCGACGCCGGCGACCCGGGCCTGACGGCCACCCAGCGCCGCCGCCTGGCCGAGGCCGAGGCCTACCTGGCCGTCGCGCCGGGCGTCGTGCGGGTGGCCGCCGACGCCCCCGTCGAGCTGGCGGGCGCGGCCGGCGTGCCGGCCGACCCGGACGCGTTCCGGCTGCCGCGCGAGCCGGTCGACGGCGAGGCGCTGGTGGACCTGACCCTGACCGCCCGCTGGGGCCTGGAGTCCAGCGTCCGCCGCGTCCTGACGGCCCTCGCCCAGCGCTGACGGCCCACCGCCCGTCCCCGCCAACCCCACCCCCCGCCCCCGGCACTTCGCGCGCGCCTGCGGCGGGGCATGCGCGAGGAAGGGGGTCACCGCCCCCCGGTGACCCCCTCCCGTGCGACCCGCCGTCCTGGATCCCCCCGGACGTCCGGCCGCCGCCGGCGGTGCGGCCCGCGGCGTTGTTCCCCCGCCGCCGCAGGCCCCGCACCGCCGCGTGCGGTGCGCCCCCCTAGCGCACCCGCAGCACCCCCACGGTGAGCGTCGGCGCGTAGCCGCCGTCGCCGGTGTAGAGCGCGGTGAGCGTGGTGCTGCGCTGCACGGCGGGCAGGGTGACCGTCGCGGCACCGTCCGTGAGGGCGACGGTCGCGACCGGCCGCAGCCCGGCGAGCAGCGTGACCTTGCCGCCCGGCACCGGCCCGCCCTCGACCCCGGTGACGGTGACGGTGACCTCCGGGGTCGCGCCGGGCGCCACCGTCCAGGACGGCGTGCCGAGCGCGATCCGCGGGGTGGCGGCCTGCACGCGGTACGCCCGCTGGCTGTGCGAGCCCTGGACGTCCGCGCTGCCGGCGTACACGGCGGTCAGCGTGTGCGACCCCGCCTTGAGGTCGCGCGGCAGCTCGACCGTGGCGGTCGCCGTGGTGCCCGCACCGGCGACGAGCTCCGCGGTCCCGAGCACGGCGTCGCGCTCGCGGATCTCGACGGTGCCGGCCGGGACGGCGCCCTGGCCCGTGACGGTGACGGTGGCGCTGACCGGGGAGCCGTAGCGCCCCGAGTTCTGCGACAGCGTGACCTTCGTGGTCGAGCCGGCCTGCTTCACCTCGACGGCGACGGCGTCCGACGTCGACCCGGCCCACGTCCCGGAGTCGGGCACGTAGACGGCGGTGAGGCTGTGTGTCCCGCCGCCGAGCCGGACCGGGGTCGTGGCCTTCCCGCCGCTGACGGGGGCCGTGGCGACCTCGGTCTCGCCGTCCCGGAACGACACGGTGCCGGTGGCCTCCGCGGGGGAGACCGTCGCGGTGAGGGTGACGTCCTTGCCGACCTGCTTCGGGCCGGTGACCTTGAGCGTCGTGCTCGTCGGCGTGGCCTCCGGCACGGTGACGTCGAGCACCTGGGCCCGGGTCGTCGGGTCGGCGTTGTGGCTGTGCAGCACGAGCAGCCGGTCGGACGGCGCCGCCGTGCTGGTCGAGCGGTGCACGGTCAGCTCCGTGGCGTCCGAGCCGACGTACCAGAGCGCGTCGGTGACCCCGGCGTCGAACCAGTACGGCGGGTCGAACGGGTCGACCGTGAACGGCTCGACGGCGTCGATCTGGCCGCTCGGGTCCGCGGCGTAGTCGGACGTCGTGCGGACCGTGACCGTCGGCGTGGCACCGGGCTCGAGGCCGAGCGCGGCGATCCCGACGGGCGCGACCAGCACGGAGTTGTCGAACACCGTGGTGTCGACGTCCCCGAACGCGCCGTTGACCGCCTGGATGTCGAGGATCTCGACGGGGTCGGAGCCCGGCACGAACGTCGCGGCGACCGTGACGTCGGTGGCGTCGCTGAGCTTCTGCACGATGGTCCGCGCGTCGGTCGTCCCGTCGGCGTCCAGGTCCCAGTCGACGGTCGGGAACACGGACTGGCCGAGCGTGGCCCAGTCGCCGTCCACCGCGATGCCGACCCCGAGGTACCCGTCGGCCGGGTCGCCGCCCGCCGCCGCGTGCTGCGGGGCGGTGGAGGTCCAGCCGACCCAGCGCAGGTCGCCGGAGGCGATCGACGACGGGGAGGTGACGAAGCCGGGGACGTCCTCGAGCTTCGGGCTGGTGGCCGCGAGCGTCAGCGGGGCGACGAGCGACGTCCACCCTCCGGTGGCCACACCGCGCCCGGACAGGGTGAGCGGCGCGGTGGTCGCGCCGGCGTCCGCGAAGGACACCGGGTCGGCGGTCAGCTCGGACACGAGCCGCGGGGCGGCCTGCACCGGGACCCGCAGCTCGGCGTCGCCCGCGGTCAGGACCAGCCGCCCGGACAGCGCCGCGACGTACTCGCGGGGCACGCCGCCCTGCGACGCCGCCGACGTCGGGTCGAGCTCGCGCTCGAGCGTCGCCGGGTCGGCCGTGAAGGTGAGCGTCACGAGGCGCTGCTGGCCGGCGGGGACGGTGACGGACGCCGGCGACGTGGTGATCGCCGCGCCGCCCGTGGTGGTCGCCGCCTCGAACTGCGTGCCGTAGGTGACCGCCGATGCGCCGGTGTTCTGCACGGTGACGGTCTTGCGCAGCGTGACCGGCTGGGCGCCGACGTCGACGACGCCGAAGGTCACGGACACCTGGTCCGGGTCCTCCGAGCCGTAGGCGAGCACCGTGTCGGCCACCGCGGCGCGGGCGTCCACCCGGCCCGAGCCCACGCGCTGCGGGCCGTAGGCGGTGCCGGACCGGCCCGCGCCGGTCCAGACGTCGTGCGTGGCCGTGTTCATCACCGCGGCCTTGACCTGCGCGGGCGTCCAGCCCGGCTGGGTGGCCCGGACCAGCGCGGCGATGCCCGCGACGTGCGGGGCGGCCATCGAGGTGCCGGACAGCGACTGCGCGGCGTTCCCGGTGCCGGAGGCGGCCGAGAAGATCAGCGTGCCGGGCGCCGCGACGTCCGGCTTGATGATGCCGAGCGAGCCGTGCGCGCCGCGGGACGAGCCCGGGTTGAGGGCGTCGGCGATCTCGTCGGCCACCACCGAGGCGGCGAGCGACGGGCCGAGGTGCGCGACGACGCCGCCGGCCTGGATCGCGGGCAGCAGGGCATCGGTGGAGGACGCGGTGAGCTGGGCGCCGGGGATCGTGGCGGTGCCCGAGATCCCGGCCGAGAACACCGTCTGCTCGGTGCCGATCAGCACGCCGACCGCGCCGGCGGCCTCGGCGGCGGTCCACCGGGCGACGGACCCGCAGGCCCGGGTGGCGTCGTCGTCGTCCCACCACAGGTAGACGATGTTCCCGGCGACCTGCGCCGCGTAGTCGTCCAGCGGGGTGCAGCCGTCGACGTCGTCGCCCAGGTACACGACGGGCGCCGTCACGTCCGCCGTGCCGGCGTAGGCGATGGAGTTCTGCGCGGACCAGGTCCGCACGAGCGCCGGGTCGGGCGCCGCGGTGACCTCGACGCCGTCGTAGGTCTGCGGGCTGCCGACGGAGTTCGCGACGGTCAGGCCGGAGGCCGCGGAGCCGGGGGAGCCGCCGACGTCCGTGATGTCGGACGAGTTGCCCGCGGACAGCACCGCGAGCGTCCCGAGGTCGGCCAGCCGGTCGATCAGCAGGTTGTCCGGGTCGTCGGACGGGGTGGCGGAGGCGCCGAGCGACAGGTTCACCACGTCGAGGTGGTCGGAGAAGTCGCCGTCGCCGTCGGGGTCGGCGGCCCAGTCGAGCGCGAGGCCGGTCAGGTCCGTGGACCCGCCGATGTCGCCGAAGACCTTGAGCGCGTAGAGACCCGCGCCGGGGGCGGAGCCGGGGCCGACCTGCCAGCCGGACAGGTCCGTCAGGCTCGCGTAGTCGCCGCGGAACGTGGTGCCGTCCGGCTGCACGCCGTAGCCGGTGGCGGTGCCGGCCACGTGCGTGCCGTGCCCGGAGTTGTCGGAGGTGTAGAGCGAGTCGATCGGGTTCGCGTCCGGGGTGGGCGTCGTGGTCGCGCCCGGCAGCTCGGAGGCGGGGTCCGCGTCGTACAGCGGGCCGGCGAAGTCGTAGCCGCCCAGGTACTTGGCGGGGTCGAACAGCCCGTCCGGCACGGGCCCGGTGCCGTCCTCGCCGTAGGCCGCCGCGTACGCCTCGGCCGTGCCGGGGCCGCCGAAGTCGGCGTGCGTGTAGTCGAGGCCGGTGTCGATGACGCCGATGCGGACGCCCTCGCCGGTCTCGCCGGTGTCCTGCCAGACCTGCAGGGCCCGGGTGAACGCGTCGGACGAGGAGTTGTCGGCGGACTTCGTGGTCACCCGGTACACCGCGACGACGTCGTCGGACCCGGCGAGCTCCCGGACCTGCGCGGCGTCGCCGGTGACCAGGGTGCCGGAGACCAGGTTCGACAGGGTGGCGATGCGCTGGGGCGTCGCGGCGCGGGCGGTGGCGCCGGCCTCGGCGGGCACGACCTCCTCGGCGACCTGCTCCACCTGCGCGGCGGCCTCCTGGACGGCCGCGGCGTCGCCGCCGTCCTCGGCCACGTCGAGCCCGGACGGGGCGTCGAGCTGGACGAACGCGGTGACCGGTCCGTCGGCCTCGGCCAGCCCGGGGGCGACCTTGCCCGACGCCGCCGCCAGGACGTCGTCGGGCGCGACGGGGTCGCCGGCACCGGTCGCCAGGCCGCCGGGCGGGGCGGCGGACCGGTCCAGCGGCAGCGTCGCGGCGGTGGCCGCGCCCCCTGCCCCGAGCGTGGTGGTGGCGGCGAGCGCCAGGACGGTCAGCGAGGCACGGAGCGAGCGACGCGGCATGGGAATCCGTTCTTCCGGCAGGACCAGACGTGCACCCGTGGCGTGACTGCCCGTCATAGCGAGGGTGACCGGGCTCACCGTACAAACTTCCGGGCGATTCGTCACGGTTTCGCCACAGATTGCCCGCTCAGCCCCCGCACAGGTCCGGCAGAATCGGTGATCTGGGCCACATCCGGCACGCCGACGGCGTCGCCCGGACGGGGTTCCGCGTGTGCGCATCCGGTGAAGATCGCGCACCCCGATCGTCACGGCATCTTCGCGTTCTCGTCGCGGCCCTCCCCAACGGCCCCGAGGTCCGGTGCCTAACCTCGACGACCGTGAGTGACAGCATGCCCGCCGCGCGGCGCACGTCTCGCGGGCGGCATGCCGCAGCCCCGCGCGGTGTCGCGGGCCCGACCGCCCCTGAGGCAGGCACGCCCACCCGTCCCGGACGGGAGGTGGGCGCCGCCGCGCCCGCCGGCCGGACCGACGCCGCGACCGTCGCCCGCGCGACGGCCCCGCCCGCGTCGACCCCGACGATCCCGACCGAAGGTGCAGCACGCAGCCCCGTGACGTCCCCCACCACCCCCTCCGCCAGCACGCCCGCCACCTCCACCGCCGCCGAGGCCACCCGCCGCGGCCGCCGGGCCGCCGCCGCGACCCCGGCCGCCGCGACCCCGGCCGCCGGCACCCCTGCCGCGCCGCGCGAGTCCGCCGCCGCGGGCCGCCGGGCCGCCGCCCCGGGTGGCCGCCGCGCCGCGACCGCCGCGCACCGCGGTGCGCACCGCGCCGACGGCCGGGCCACCCTGCGCACCCCCGCGCGCGGGGTCCCCGCCGTCGCCACCCTCGCGACCGCCGACGCGCCCCTGAACCGCGCCGAGCGCCGCCGCACCCGCCCGCCGCGCCGGTCGGCCACCCGCGTGGCCCAGGGCGCGGTCGCCCTCGGCCTGGCCCTCGGCGTCGGCGGCTTCGCGCTGACCCCCGCCGGGGCGCAGCGCGGCGCCGTCGGCGCCGCGACCTCCGACGAGACCCCCGAGGCTGCCGCAGGTGACCGGTCGGCCACCCTCGCGCCCGAGGTCGTCCAGGAGCGCTCCGCCGCCGTCGTCCTCGCGAGCACCACGGCGCAGCAGGCCGACACCGCCAAGGCCGACGCGCAGGCGTCCGCGGTCCCGGCGGACGCGATGACGGAGCTCAGCACCGCGGTCGCCGAGCTGGACACCCTCATCGCCGCCACCCAGGCGCAGCAGCCGGCGATCGCCGCGCTCGAGCCGGACGCCGCGCTGTCGCCGGTGCTGTCCGGCGAGGCACTCGCGAGCGCGGTCGCCGCAGCCGGCGCCACCGCGCAGGCCGACGCCGCCGCCGCGGCCGGTGCCACCACGGCCTCCGACGAGCTCAGCCTCGAGGCCGCGCCCACCGCCGCGCCGAGCGCCGGCGCGACGCCGGCCACCGAGGACGGGTCGGTCGACGACCCCGCGACGGTCCGGCTGACCGCCGCCGTCGAGCGTGTCGCCACGCTGACCGCCGAGCTGCAGGTCGTCACCCAGCAGACGCAGGAGGTCGCGGCGGCCCGCGCCGCCGCCGAGGCCGCCGCCCGCAAGGAGGCCCAGCGGACGTCGCTGGACGCCTACGCGAACGGCAAGATCCCCGCGTCCGCGCTCTGCGAGCTCGGGTTCGCGCCCGGTCAGCAGCTCCGCTGCGACGCGGCCGAGGCCCTGGAGCAGCTGAACGCCGGGTTCGCCGCGGCGTTCGGGACGAATCTCGTGATCACCGACTCCTACCGGTCCTACAGCCAGCAGGTCGCCTGCCGCCAGCAGAAGGGCAGCCTGTGCGCGACGCCGGGCACGTCCAACCACGGGACCGGCACCGCCGTCGACCTCGGCGGGAACGCCTACACCTTCGGCACCGACCAGCACGACTGGATGCTCGCGCACGCCGAGGAGTACGGCTGGACGCTGCCGGACTGGGCGCGGGCCAACGGCTCGAAGCCCGAGCCGTGGCACTGGGAGTACGTGGGCTGATCCCGCCCACGGGGGTGCGGCGCCCCGCGGGCCGACCTACCGTGGTCGCGGCGGCCGCCCGGCCGTCGAGCCCGCACCCGTGAGGAGCCCCGACATGCCCACACGCACCGCACGCACCGCCTGGAACGGCACGCTGAACGAGGGCGGCGGGCAGGTGGAGCTCAGCAGCTCGAAGGTCGGCACGTACGACGTGTCGTTCCCGAAGCGCGCGGCCGACGAGGCCGGCGGCACCACCAGCCCCGAGGAGCTGGTCGCTGCGGCGCACTCGTCCTGCTACGCGATGCAGCTCTCGGCCCTGATCGGCGAGGCCGGCGGCACGCCCGAGGCGCTCGAGGTCACCGCCGACGTCACGCTCAGCCCCGACCCGGCGGGCGGCTTCCGGATCAGCCGCATCGCGCTGACGGTCCGCGGCGAGGTGTCCGGCCTGGACGAGGCCGGGTTCCAGCAGGCCGCGCAGGACGCGAAGGCCACCTGCCCCGTGAGCAAGGCGCTCACCGGCACGGAGATCACGCTGGACGCCGCGCTGGACTGAGCGCGTGGTCCGAAATCAGACTAGTGCTGGACCACAAGTCGGCCTAGAATCGCGACATGAGGACCGTGGCCCTGAGTGAGGCGAAGGCGCATCTGTCCGCCCTGGTGGACGAGGCGGCGACCACGCACGAGATCATCCAGATCACGCGGCACGGGCACGGCGCCGCCGTCATCATGTCGGCGGACGACCTCGACTCCCTGCACGAGACCCTGGCGTGGCTGTCGCAGCCCGGCGTCCGCGAGGACGTCGAAGGTGCCCGCGCCGCCGCCGCGGAGGGTCGCACGGCGTCCGGCGCGGACCTGCGCGCGCGGTACGGCCTCCCGCCGCTGTGACCCGGGAGCAGCCGGGGTGGGCGGTCCAGGTCGCGCCGAGCGCGGTGCGATCCCTGGACCGCCTGCCGCCGCGCGTCGCCGGCGCGGTGGTCGAGTTCGTGACGGCGACGCTGCCCGGGGACCCCATCCGCATGTCCAAGCCTCTGCGGTACGAGCTCGAGGGGCTTCGCTCGGCGCGTCGGGGGGACTACCGGGTCCTGTTCGCTCTCGACCCGGACACGCACGTCCTGCTCGTGGTGCGGATCGCCCACCGGGCCGACGCCTACCGATGAGCGGGGACCTGGGTCCCATGAGGAGAGGCTTGCCTCACCAATAGCGTCGGCACCATGGACCTCGCGCACTGGCCGCCCGGCACCGACGCCCGGGTGCTCGCCGTCGACATGCCGGACGCCGCCCGGTTCCGCGCCGGCGAGCTCGGGCTGCGCCCCGGCGCGGTCCTGCGGGTCACGCACCGGGCTGCGTTCGGTGGCCGGGTGGTGGCGATCGGCGCCGAGCGGTTCGCCGTGGACGCCGCGACGTGCGCGCGGATCGAGCTGGGCGCGGCCGACGCGTCCGGGGCGACCGGGGCGACCCCGCCCGGCGGTGCCGCGTGAGCTGCCACGAGCCCGCCCCCGCGGCGGTCGCGCTCGACACCCGCACGCCGACGGTCGTGCTCGTCGGCAACCCGAACGTCGGCAAGTCGACGCTGTTCAACGCGCTGACCGGGGCGCGGCAGAAGGTCGTCAACGCGCCCGGCACCACCGTGGAGCTCCAGGTGGGGACGTGGCGCCTGCCGGCCGACGGCCCCGACCGCCCGCGCGTCCGGCTCGTCGACCTGCCCGGGACCTACAGCCTGCTGGCCCGGTCGCCCGACGAGCGGGTCACCGCGGACGCCGTCGCAGGCCGGGGGAGCGTCGGCGCGCCGGACCTCGCCGTCGTGCTGGTCGACGCCACCGCGCTGGGCCGGTCGCTGTACCTGCTGGCGCAGGCCGCCCGGTCGGGTGCCGCGGTCGTGGTCGCGGTGACCATGTCCGACGTGGCCGCCGCGCGCGGCGTCCGGGTGGACGCGGCGCGGATGGCCGAGGTGCTCGGCGTGCCCGTGGTCGCGGTGGACCCGCGCGCGGGCCGCGGGCTGACCGGGCTGGCCGACGCGGTCGCGGGGGCGCTCGCCGACGGCGGGGCGCCCGCGGTGCGCGGGCTGGCCGCGGTCGACGGTGGCGCGGACCTCGAGGACGCCGCCGCGCTGTTCGACTGGGCCGAGGGCGTGCAGCGCGCGCTCGCCGCCGACGACGCCCCGCCGGCCGCGCCCGTCCGGACGCTCTCGGACCGGGTGGACCGCCTGCTGCTCGACCCGTGGTGCGGCATCCCGGTGTTCCTCGTCGTCATGTGGGCGATGTTCCAGCTCGCGACCACGGTCGCCGGCCCGCTGATCGACGGCGTCGACGGGCTGGTCAACGGCACGCTGGCCGACTGGCTGCGCGGCTGGCTCCCCGGGCCCGCCTGGGTCGAGGGCCTGCTCGTCGACGGCGTCCTCGCGGGCGTCGGCACGGTGCTGTCGTTCGCCCCGCTCATGGCCCTGGTGTTCCTCGCGCTCGCGCTGCTGGAGGACTCCGGCTACCTGGCCCGCGCCGCGTTCGTCGCCGACCGCGCGATGCGCGCCATCGGGCTGGACGGCCGCGCGATGCTGCCGCTGGTGGTGGGCTTCGGCTGCAACCTGCCGGCGCTGTCCGCGACGCGCGCGCTGCCGGACGCCCGCAGCCGGCTGCTCACCGGCCTGCTCGTGCCGTACACGTCGTGCCCGGCGCGGCTCACCGTCTACATCCTCATCGCGGGGGTGTTCTTCCCGGACAGCGCGGGCACGGCGATCTTCGCGATGTACGTCGCGAGCATCGCGCTGGTCGTTCTCGGCGGCCTGGCCCTGCGCCGGACGCTGTTCCGGGACCTGCGCCGCGAGCCGCTGGTGCTCGCCCTGCCCGCCTACCAGCGGCCGCGGGTCCGGGCGCTGCTGCTGTCGGCGTGGTCGCGGGTCGCGTCGTTCGTGACGAAGGCCGGGCGGATCATCGTCGCCACCCTGACCGTGGTCTGGCTCCTCATGGCGGTTCCGGTCACCGGCGAGCACACCGTCGGCGACGTCCCGGTGGGCGACAGCCTGTACGGCCGCACGGCGGAGGCGATCGCCCCGGTGTTCGCGCCCGCGGGGTTCGACGACTGGCACATGTCCGCGGCGCTCGCGACGGGCTTCGTCGCCAAGGAGGTCGTGGTCGGGTCGTTCGCGCAGTCGTACGCCGTCGAGGAGCCCGAGGACCCCGCGCACGCCGGCGACCTGGGCGCCCGGATCCGCGCGACGTTCGAGCGGACGTCCGGCGGGCACGCGGCCGCGGCGGCGGTGGCGTTCATGGTGTTCGTGCTGGCCTACACGCCGTGCCTGGCGACCGTCGGCGAGCAGCGGCGGCTGTACGGCTGGCGCTGGACGGCGGGCGCGGTCGGCGTGCAGCTCGCGGTGGCGTGGGTGCTCGCGGTCGCGGTGTTCCAGGTCGGCCGGCTGCTGTGAGCGTCCTCGACGCGGTGCTGGCGGAGGTGCGCACGGGCGCGCGCCCGCACGCCGCGGCGGCGCGGCTCGGCATCGACCCGGGGCTCGCCGAGGCCGCGGTGGACCACTGGGTGCGCCTCGGCGTGGTCACGCCGGCCGAGGCGCTGGAGCTCGGCTGCTCGGGCTGCGGCACGGGGGAGCGGACCGCGCCGGCGTGCGGCGGCTGCCCCTTCGCGGGCGGGCCCGCCCGGCGCTGACCCGGCGCTGACCCCGCGCCGGTCCGGCGCCGCCGCCCCGCCCGCCCCGCCCGCCCCGCCCGCGTGGTGGACGTCCCGCGACCCGCCGCGGGGGCGGTGGAACACTGAGGCGCGTGCCGACCGCCACGTCCCCCGCCCCGGACGCCGCCCCCGACGCCTCCCGGGCCGCCGACGCCGCCGAGCTCGTCCGCGCCCTGCGCGCCGCCGTCGCGGGCGGGGTGGACGACTCGTCCCGCCGCCGCGCCGAGTACGCGACCGACGCGTCGAACTACCGCGTGGTCCCGTCCGTGGTCGTGTTCCCGCGCGACGTGGACGACGCGCTCGCGGCCCTCGAGGTCGCGCGCGGCCTGGGCGCCCCCGTCACGTCCCGCGGCGGCGGCACCTCCGTGGCCGGCAACGCCGTGGGCACCGGCGTCGTCCTCGACTGGTCGCGGCACGTCAACCGGGTGCTCGACGTGGACCCCGGCACGGCTACCGCCCGCGTCGAGCCCGGCGTCGTCATGGCGATGCTCCAGAAGGAGGCCGCGCCGCACGGCCTGCGCTTCGGCCCGGACCCGTCGACCCAGGCGCGGGCCACGCTCGGCGGGATGATCGGCAACAACGCCTGCGGGCCCCGCGCCGTGGCGTACGGGCGGACCGCCGACAACGTGCTCGAGCTCGACGTGGTCGACGGCCGCGGGCGCCGGTTCACCGCCGGCCGCGGCCTGGACCCGGTCCCGGGCCTGGACGCGCTGGTCCGCTCGGAGATGGACCTGCTGCGCACCGAGCTCGGCCGGTTCGGCCGCCAGGTGTCCGGCTACTCCCTGGAGCACCTGCTGCCCGAGAAGGGCGCCGACCTCGCCAAGGCCCTGGTCGGCACGGAGGGCACGGTCGTCACCCTGCTCGGCGCGACCGTCCGGCTGGTGCCCGTGTCGGCCGCGCCCGTGCTCGTCGTCCTCGGCTACCCCGACATGGCGACCGCCGCCGACGCCGTCCCCGCGCTGCTCGCGCACCGGCCGCTGGCCATCGAGGGCATGGACGCGCGCCTGGTCGACGTCGTCCGGCGGGTCAAGGGCGCCGCCGCCGTGCCGCCGCTGCCCGAGGGCGCCGGCTGGATGATGGTCGAGGTCGGCGGCGACACCCTGGACGAGGCGATGGACCGGGCGCGCGCGCTCGCGGCCGACGCCGGCACCCGCGCCGTCGGCGTCTTCCCGCCCGGGCCCGAGGCCGCCGCGATGTGGCGGATCCGCGAGGACGGCGCCGGGCTCGGCGGCCGCACCCCGTCCGGCGAGCAGGCGTGGCCCGGCTTCGAGGACTCCGCGGTCCCGCCGGAGCGGCTCGGCGGGTACCTGCGGGAGCTCGAGGCGCTCATGGCGTCGCACGGCGTGGACGGCCTGGCCTACGGGCACTTCGGGGACGGGTGCGTGCACCTGCGGCTCGACGTGCCGATGGAGCGGTCCGGCGACCCGCTGCGCGCGTTCATGACCGACGCCGCCCACCTGGTCGCCCAGCACGGCGGCTCGCTGTCGGGGGAGCACGGCGACGGCCGGGCCCGGTCCGAGCTGCTGCCGGTCATGTACTCGTCGCGCGCCATCGCGGCGTTCGAGGCGTTCAAGGACCTGCTCGACCCCGACGACCTGCTGAACCCGGGCGTGCTCGTCCGGCCGCGCCCGCTCGACGCGGACCTGCGCCGCCCGCACGCCCGCCCGATCCCGGCCGGCCACGGCGGGTTCGCGTACGAGCACGACCACGGCGACTTCACCACGGCGGTGCACCGCTGCGTCGGCGTCGGCAAGTGCCGGGCGGACTCGAGCGCCGCGGGCGGGTTCATGTGCCCCTCGTACCTGGCGACGCGCGACGAGAAGGACTCCACCCGCGGCCGCGCCCGCGTCCTGCAGGAGATGGCCAACGGCACGCTGGTGTCCCGCGGCTGGTCCTCGCCCGAGGTGCACGAGGTCCTCGACCTGTGCCTGTCCTGCAAGGCCTGCTCGTCCGACTGCCCCGCCGGCGTCGACATGGCGCAGTACAAGGCCGAGGTGCTGCACCGCACGTACCGCGGCCGCCTGCGCCCGGTCAACCACTACGCGCTCGGCTGGCTGCCGCGCTGGACCCGCCTGGTCACCGGCGTGCCCGGCCTGGCGCGGCTCGCGAACGCGGTGCTCGGGGTGCGGCCGCTCGCGCGGCTCGTGCTGCGCGCCGGCGGCATGGACACCCGCCGCACGATGGTCGACTTCGCGCCGAAGCCGTTCCGGTCCCGCGTGCGCCGCGGCGAGGTGGACGTCCGCCGCGGGGGAGCGCCCGCGACCGGCGCCGACCTGGCCGTCACCGCCACGTCCGGGCGCCCGCCCGTGCTGCTGTGGACCGACTCGTTCAGCGACGCGCTCGCCCCCTCGGTCCCCGTCGCGGCCGTCCGGGTGCTGCGCGCCGCCGGGTACGAGGTCCTCGTCCCCGACCACGACGCGTGCTGCGGCCTCACGTGGATCTCCACCGGCCAGCTCGACGGCGCCCGCAAGCGGCTGACCCACCTGCTCGAGGTCCTGGGGCCGTACGCGGTGAACGGCGTCCCGATCGTCGGCCTCGAGCCGTCCTGCACCGCCGTGCTCCGCTCCGACCTGCTCGACCTGCTGCCCGGCGATCCGCGCGCCGTCGCCGTCGCCCGCGCCACCCGGACGCTCGCCGAGCTGCTCACCGCGCCGGCGCCCGTCGGGCCGGGGGACCGGTGGCAGCTGCCGGACCTGTCCGACGTCACCGCCGTCGTGCAGCCGCACTGCCACCACCACGCCGTCATGACGTACACCGCGGACCGGACGCTGCTGCGCGACGCCGGGGCGACGTTCTCGACGCTCGCCGGCTGCTGCGGGCTCGCGGGGAACTTCGGCATGGAGGCGGGCCACTACGACGTGTCGGTGCAGGTGGCGGAGCACGCGCTGCTCCCGGCCCTCCGGGAGGCGGCGCCCGGCGACGTGTACCTGGCCGACGGGTACTCGTGCCGCACGCAGGCCGACCAGCTCGCCGGCGTCCAGGGCGTGCACCTCGCGGAGCTCCTGGCCGCGCACCTCCCGCACCCCTGATCTCGGCGACGCGGTCCTGTCCCGGCGTGCGGGCGCGAGGCCGCGGAGGTGCGGATTTGGGGGAGGCCCGCGCGTGCCGTACTCTGGTCGCTGCCCAAGACCGCAGGTCGTCGGCTCCCGTGCTCGTCCCGCTTCCGTGGGGCGCGTCCGGAGGCCGCCCGAAGTCCCGCTCCGGCGGAGGCCCGCGCAGGCGAGGATTCGATGGTCGTGCGCGTGAGCGTGCGGGATGCGAGCCCCGGCCTGCGCCGGGGCTCTTCTCGTGTGCGGGGTCGAGGACGACGCCCGGCGGCACCACCATCGGAAGGATTGCCATGGCGAGGCCGGACAAGGCAGCCGCCGTCGCGGAGATCGTGGACCTGTTCCGCGAGTCCAACGCGGCCGTGCTGACCGAGTACCGCGGGCTCACCGTCAAGCAGCTCAAGACGCTGCGACGGTCGCTCGGCGGCAACGCGAACTACGCCGTGGTGAAGAACACGCTGACCGCGATCGCGGCCAAGGAAGCCGGTATCGAGGGGATCTCCGACGCGCTCAAGGGCCCGTCCGCGATCGCCTTCGTCACCGGGGACCCGGTCGAGGCCGCCAAGGGTCTGCGTGACTTCGCCAAGGCGAACCCCGCACTGGTCATCAAGGGCGGTGTCCTCGACGGGCGCGCCCTGACCGCTGCGGAGGTCACCAAGCTCGCGGACCTCGAGTCCCGCGAGGTCCTGCTGGCCAAGGCTGCCGGCGCGATGAAGGCCAAGCTGTTCCAGGCGGCTTACCTGTTCACCGCTCCCGCGTCCCAGGCCGTGCGCACCGTCGAGGCTCTCCGCGTCAAGCAGGAGACCGCCGACACCGCTGCCTGAGCCACCAGGGCTTTCGGCGCTCACACCCTTCCTCGCCGGTCGACGTGACCGGTGAGGACCCGAACGGAAGGAACCGCCATCATGGCGAAGCTCACCACCGACGAGCTCATCGAGCAGTTCAAGGGCCTCACCCTCATCGAGCTCTCCGAGTTCGTGAAGGCGTTCGAGGACGTCTTCGAGGTCACCGCGGCCGCCCCGGCCGCCGTGGCCGTCGCCGCCCCGGCCGCCGGCGGTGCCGGTGCCGACGCCGCCGCCGAGGAGGAGAAGGACGAGTTCGACGTCATCCTCGAGGCCGCCGGCGACAAGAAGATCCAGGTCATCAAGGAGGTGCGCGGCCTGACCTCTCTCGGTCTGAAGGAGGCCAAGGACCTCGTGGACGGCGCGCCGAAGCCGGTCCTGGAGAACGTCAACAAGGAGACCGCGGACAAGGCCAAGGCCGCCCTCGAGGGCGCCGGCGCCACCGTCACCCTCAAGTGACCCGCGCCCGGGTCGCGGTCCGCCGCTGACCCGGACCTCTCGCACGAGGCCCGTCCTGCACCCGCGGGGCGGGCCTCGTCGTGTACGGCGGTCGTGTGCGGCGCCGGGAGTGCGGCGTGACGCAGGCCCCATACCACGGCAGGTGGACATGGCGCCAGGCTTGTACTACGCTAGCGCTTTGCGCTGGCCTGTGCCCGCGATCCCGTATAACCCGCGCCCACCAGGCATCGTAGTACGCGATGCCCTGGGGGCCCGAGGCCGGGGGATCGCGAACCGCCGGGCACGGCGCAGGGAACTCGATCTGCTGGGAAGGACCCCTCTTGGCTGCCTCGCGCACCTCCTCCGCAACGTCCGAAGCCATCGCGAACCGTACGATCTCCCGCCGCGTCTCCTTCGCCCGGATCGACGAGCCCCTCGAGGTCCCCGACCTCCTCGGGCTCCAGACGGAGAGCTTCGACTGGCTGCTCGGCAACGAGAAGTGGCAGGCCCGGGTCGCCGCCGCTCTCGAGGCCGGCCGGCAGGACGTCCCGGAGACCGCTGGACTGGAGGAGATCTTCGAGGAGATCTCCCCCATCGAGGACTTCGGCGGCACCATGTCGCTGTCGTTCCGCGAGCACCGTTTCGAGCCGCCGAAGTACACGGCCGACGAGTGCAAGGAGAAGGACTTCACCTACGCCGCGCCGCTGTTCGTGACCGCGGAGTTCGTGAACTACACCACCGGTGAGATCAAGAGCCAGACGGTCTTCATGGGCGACTTCCCGCTCATGAGCGACCGCGGCACGTTCATCATCAACGGCACCGAGCGCGTCGTCGTGTCGCAGCTCGTCCGCTCCCCGGGCGTGTACTTCGAGCGCACCCCGGACAAGACGTCGGACAAGGACGTCTTCACGGTCAAGGTCATCCCGAGCCGCGGTGCCTGGCTGGAGTTCGAGATCGACAAGCGCGACAACGTCGGCGTCCGCGTCGACCGCAAGCGCAAGCAGAACGCCACGGTGCTGCTCAAGGCCCTCGGCATGACCGAGTCGGAGATCCGCGAGGAGTTCGCGCAGTTCCCCGCCGTCATCGACACCCTGGAGAAGGACCACGTCCAGACCCAGGACGAGGCGCTGCTCGACCTGTACCGCAAGATCCGCCCGGGCGAGCCGCCGACCGTCGAGGCCGGCCGCGCGCTGATCGAGAACTTCTACTTCAACCCCAAGCGCTACGACCTGGCGAAGGTCGGCCGCTACAAGCTGAACAAGAAGCTCGGCATCGACGTGCCGCTCGCGGACTCGGTGCTGTCGAAGGACGACATCGTCGCCGCGATCAAGTACGTGGCCGCGCTGCACGCCGACGTGTCGACCCTGCCGGGCCGCCGCGGCGGCGAGGCGATCGAGGTCCGCGTCGAGACCGACGACATCGACCACTTCGGCAACCGCCGCATCCGCGCCGTGGGCGAGCTCATCCAGAACCAGGTCCGCACGGGCCTGTCCCGGATGGAGCGCGTCGTGCGCGAGCGCATGACGACCCAGGACGTCGAGGCGATCACGCCGCAGACCCTGATCAACATCCGCCCGGTGGTGGCGTCGATCAAGGAGTTCTTCGGCACCTCCCAGCTCAGCCAGTTCATGGACCAGAACAACCCGCTCGCCGGCCTGACGCACAAGCGTCGCCTGTCCGCGCTGGGCCCGGGTGGTCTGTCCCGCGACCGCGCCGGCATGGAGGTCCGTGACGTCCACCCGTCGCACTACGGCCGCATGTGCCCGATCGAGACCCCCGAGGGTCCGAACATCGGTCTGATCGGCTCGCTCGCGACGTTCGGCCGGATCAACCCGTTCGGCTTCGTCGAGACCCCGTACCGGAAGGTCGAGAACGGCCGCGTCACGGACGAGGTGCACTACCTCACCGCCGACGACGAGGACCGCTACGTCATCGCCCAGGCCAACGCGGCCGTGCGCGAGGACGGCCGGTTCGCCGAGGACACCGTCCTGGTCCGCGTCAAGGGTGGCGACACCGAGGACGTCCCGGCCGAGGTCGTCGACTACGTCGACGTCTCCCCGCGCCAGATGGTGTCGGTCGGTACCGCGCTCATCCCGTTCCTCGAGCACGACGACGCGAACCGCGCGCTCATGGGCGCGAACATGCAGCGCCAGGCCGTGCCGCTGGTCCGCTCCGAGGCGCCGCTGGTCGGCACCGGCATGGAGTGGCGCGCGGCGGTCGACGCGGGCGACGTGATCGTCGCGTCGAAGGCCGGCGTGGTCACCGAGGTGTCGGCGGACCTCATCACGGTCGCGAACGACGACGCCACCACGACGACCTACCGCGTGGCGAAGTTCCGCCGCTCGAACCAGGGCACGTCCTACAACCAGCGCGTCCTGGTCGACCAGGGCCAGCGGGTCGAGGTCGGCTCGGTGCTCGCGGACGGCCCGGCGACGGACGAGGGCGAGCTCGCGCTCGGCCGCAACCTGCTCGTCGCGTTCATGTCGTGGGAGGGCCACAACTACGAGGACGCGATCATCCTGTCGCAGCGCCTCGTGCAGGACGACGTCCTGTCCTCGATCCACATCGAGGAGCACGAGGTCGACGCCCGCGACACCAAGCTCGGCCCGGAGGAGATCACGCGGGACATCCCGAACGTCTCCGAGGACGTGCTGGCGGACCTGGACGAGCGCGGCATCATCCGCATCGGCGCCGAGGTCTCCGCGGGCGACGTGCTGGTCGGCAAGGTCACCCCGAAGGGCGAGACCGAGCTGACCCCGGAGGAGCGCCTGCTGCGCGCGATCTTCGGCGAGAAGGCCCGCGAGGTCCGCGACACGTCCCTCAAGGTCCCGCACGGCGAGTCCGGCACGGTCATCGAGGTGCGCACGTTCAACCGCGAGGACGGCGACGAGCTGCCCGCCGGCGTGAACGAGCTCGTCCGGGTGTACATCGCCCAGCGCCGCAAGATCACGGACGGCGACAAGCTCGCCGGCCGGCACGGCAACAAGGGCGTCATCTCGAAGATCCTGCCCGTCGAGGACATGCCGTTCCTCGCGGACGGCACCCCGGTGGACATCGTCCTCAACCCGATGGGTGTCCCCGGCCGCATGAACGTCGGCCAGGTGCTGGAGGTCCACCTCGGGTGGGTCGCCAAGCAGGGCTGGGACGTGCAGCTGGCCGAGGGCGACCTGTCCTGGGTCGACGAGGTGCCGGAGGTCGCGAAGTCGTCGACCCCGGGCATGCCGGTCGCCACGCCGGTGTTCGACGGCGTTCCGGAGGAGACCCTCACCGGTCTGCTCGGCTCGACGCTGCCGAACCGCGACGGCGAGCGCATGGTCGGCACCGACGGCAAGGCCCGCCTCTTCGACGGCCGCTCCGGCGAGCCGTTCCCGGAGGCCGTGGCCGTCGGCTACATGTACATCCTCAAGCTGCACCACCTCGTGGACGACAAGATCCACGCCCGGTCGACCGGCCCGTACTCGATGATCACGCAGCAGCCGCTGGGTGGTAAGGCGCAGTTCGGCGGCCAGCGCTTCGGCGAGATGGAGGTGTGGGCCCTCGAGGCGTACGGCGCGGCCTACACGCTGCAGGAGCTCCTGACCATCAAGTCGGACGACATCCCGGGCCGCGTGAAGGTGTACGAGGCCATCGTCAAGGGGGAGAACATCCCCGACTCGGGCATCCCGGAGTCCTTCAAGGTCCTCCTCAAGGAGATGCAGTCGCTCTGCCTGAACGTCGAGGTGCTGTCGTCCGACGGCGTCTCGATCGACATGCGCGAGAACGACGACGAGGTGTACCGCGCCGCGGAGGAGCTGGGCATCGACCTGTCCCGGCGCCCGAACGCCGCGAGCTCCATCGACGAGATCTGACGCCGAGCGTCCGCCGGCCCCCCGGGGCCGGCGGGCCGCCCGCACCCCCTTGCACCATTCCGTCCGCCGGACCGCGACAACCGCGGCGCCCGGCAAGCGAAGGAAGTAGGACCCCTTGCTCGACGTCAACGTCTTCGACGAGCTGCGCATCGGCCTGGCCACGGCCGACGACATCCGTGCCTGGTCGCACGGTGAGGTGAAGAAGCCCGAGACCATCAACTACCGGACCCTGAAGCCGGAGAAGGACGGGCTCTTCTGCGAGAAGATCTTCGGTCCCACCCGGGACTGGGAGTGCTACTGCGGCAAGTACAAGCGCGTGCGCTTCAAGGGCATCATCTGCGAGCGCTGCGGCGTCGAGGTGACCCGCTCGAAGGTCCGCCGTGAGCGGATGGGCCACATCGAGCTCGCCGCGCCCGTCACGCACATCTGGTTCTTCAAGGGCGTGCCCTCGCGCCTCGGCTACCTGCTGGACCTGGCGCCGAAGGACCTGGAGAAGGTCATCTACTTCGCGGCCTACATGATCACGTGGGTCGACGAGGAGGGCCGGCACGAGGACCTCCCGAACCTCCAGAACGAGATCGACCTGGAGCGCAAGGAGATCGCGGACCGCCGCGACAACGACATCAACACCCGCGCCCAGAAGCTCGAGGCCGACCTGGCCGAGCTCGAGGCCGAGGGTGCGAAGGCCGACGCGCGCCGCAAGGTCCGCGACTCCGCCGACCGCGAGATGGCGCAGATCCGCAAGCGCGCCGACGCGGAGATCGACCGCCTCGACACCATCTGGGACCGGTTCAAGAACCTCAAGGTCGCCGACCTCGAGGGTGACGAGCTGCTGTACCGCCAGCTCCAGGACCGCTACGGCAACTACTTCGAGGGCTCGATGGGCGCCTCGGCGATCCAGAAGCGCCTCGAGGCGTTCGACCTGGACGCCGAGGCCGAGAACCTGCGCGAGATCATCCGCACCGGCAAGGGCCAGCGGAAGACCCGCGCGCTCAAGCGCCTCAAGGTCGTCAACGCGTTCCTCACCACGACGAACTCGCCGACGGGCATGGTCCTGGACGCCGTCCCGGTCATCCCGCCGGACCTGCGCCCGATGGTGCAGCTGGACGGTGGCCGCTTCGCGACCTCCGACCTGAACGACCTGTACCGCCGCGTCATCAACCGGAACAACCGCCTCAAGCGGCTCCTGGACCTGGGCGCGCCGGAGATCATCGTCAACAACGAGAAGCGGATGCTCCAGGAGGCCGTGGACTCGCTGTTCGACAACGGCCGCCGCGGCCGCCCGGTCACGGGCCCCGGCAACCGCCCGCTGAAGTCGATCTCCGACATGCTCAAGGGCAAGCAGGGCCGGTTCCGCCAGAACCTGCTCGGCAAGCGCGTCGACTACTCCGGCCGTTCGGTCATCGTCGTCGGCCCGCAGCTCAAGCTGCACCAGTGCGGCCTGCCCAAGCAGATGGCGCTCGAGCTGTTCAAGCCGTTCGTGATGAAGCGCCTGGTCGACCTGAACCACGCGCAGAACATCAAGTCGGCCAAGCGCATGGTCGAGCGCGCCCGCCCGGTCGTGTGGGACGTGCTCGAGGAGGTCATCACCGAGCACCCGGTGCTGCTGAACCGTGCGCCCACGCTGCACCGTCTGGGCATCCAGGCGTTCGAGCCGCAGCTCGTCGAGGGCAAGGCGATCCACCTGCACCCGCTCGTCTGCGGCGCGTTCAACGCCGACTTCGACGGCGACCAGATGGCCGTCCACCTGCCCCTGAGCGCGGAGGCGCAGGCCGAGGCCCGCATCCTCATGCTCTCGAGCAACAACATCCTCAAGCCGTCCGACGGCCGCCCGGTGACCATGCCCTCGCAGGACATGATCATCGGCCTGTTCCACCTGACCTCCGACAAGGAGGACGCGGTGGGCGCGGGCCGCGCGTTCAGCTCGGTCGCCGAGGCGATCATGGCGTTCGACCAGGGCTCGCTGGACCTCAACGCGGTCGTCAAGATCCGCATGGAGGGCCTGGTGTTCGGCCCCGGCCAGGAGCCCGAGGGCTTCTCGCCGGACGCGCCGTTCCTGTTCGAGACCTCGCTCGGCCGCGCGCTGTTCAACGAGCTGCTGCCGGTCGACTACCCGTACGAGAACGGCGTGGTCGACAAGAAGCGGCTGTCCGTGATCGTCAACGACCTCGCGGAGCGGTACCCGAAGGTCGAGGTCGCGGCCTCGCTCGACGCCCTGAAGGAGGCCGGCTTCCGCTGGGCCACCCGCTCGGGCGTGACGATCTCCATCTCGGACGTCGCGGCGCCGACGGCCAAGGCGGAGATCCTCGCGGAGCACGAGGCGCGCGCGACGAAGGTGCAGGGCCAGTACGACAAGGGCCTCATCACCGACGACGAGCGTCGCCAGGAGCTCATCGAGATCTGGACGCAGGCCACCGACAAGGTCGCCAAGGCCATGCAGGAGAACTTCTCCGCCCGGAACACCGTGTTCCGCATGGTCGGCTCGGGCGCGCGTGGCAACTGGATGCAGGTCCGTCAGATCGCCGGCATGCGCGGCCTCGTGGCGAACCCGAAGGGCGAGATCATCCCCCGCCCGATCAAGTCCAACTACCGCGAGGGCCTGTCGGTCCTGGAGTACTTCATCGCGACGCACGGCGCCCGCAAGGGTCTGGCGGACACCGCGCTGCGGACCGCCGACTCGGGCTACCTGACCCGTCGTCTGGTGGACGTCTCCCAGGACGTCATCGTCCGCGAGGAGGACTGCGGGACCGAGCGCGGCCTGACGATGCCGATCGGCATCGCGGGCGCCGACGGCACCCTGCGCCGCCACGACAAGGTCGAGACCTCCGTGTACTCGCGGACCCTGGCCACCGACGTCGAGATCGACGGCGAGGTCATCGGGAACGCGGGCGACGACGTCGGCGACGTGCTGCTGGACCGCCTCCTGGCAGCCGGCGTGCAGGAGCTGAAGGTCCGCTCGGTCCTCACCTGCGAGTCCCGCGTGGGCACCTGCGCGAAGTGCTACGGCCGCTCGCTGGCCACCGGCAAGCTCGTGGACATCGGCGAGGCCGTCGGCATCATCGCGGCCCAGTCGATCGGCGAGCCCGGCACCCAGCTGACGATGCGCACCTTCCACACCGGTGGTGTCGCGTCGGCGGAGGACATCACGCAGGGTCTGCCGCGTGTCCAGGAGCTCTTCGAGGCCCGCACCCCCAAGGGTGAGAGCCCGATCGCGGAGTTCTCCGGCCGCATCACGATCGACGAGGCCGACCGGACGCGCCGCATCGTGCTCACGCCGGACGACGGCTCCGAGGAGATCGCCTACCCGATCACCAAGCGCTCGCGCCTGCTGGTCGGCGACGGGGACCACGTCGAGGTCGGCACGCAGCTCGTCCAGGGCGCGGTGGACCCGAAGAAGGTCCTGCGCATCCTCGGCCCGCGCGCCACGCAGAAGCACCTGGTGGACGAGGTCCAGGAGGTCTACAACTCCCAGGGCGTGGACATCCACGACAAGCACATCGAGGTCATCGTGCGGCAGATGCTGCGGCGCGTGACCGTGCTCGACTCGGGTGACACGGGCCTGCTGCCGGGCGAGCTGGCCGAGCGCGGCCGGTTCGAGGACGCGAACCGCCGGGCGGTCGCCGAGGGCGGTCAGCCGGCCTCGGGTCGTCCGGAGCTGATGGGCATCACGAAGGCGTCGCTCGCGACGGACTCGTGGCTGTCGGCGGCGTCCTTCCAGGAGACGACCCGCGTCCTCACCGAGGCCGCGATGTCGGGCCGGTCCGACCCGCTGCTGGGCCTGAAGGAGAACGTCATCCTCGGCAAGCTGATCCCCGCCGGTACGGGCCTGCCCCGCTACCACGAGGTGTCGGTGGAGCCCACCGAGGAGGCGAAGGCCGAGCTGTACCCGTCCTTCGGCTACGACGAGATCGACTTCCCCGCCCTGGGCCTCGGCTCGGGCGAGGCGATCCCGCTCGAGGACATCGACTTCGGCGACTACCGCTGAGGTCGGTACCGACAGCAGCTGCTGAGGTGACGTTCCGAGGGGGTCGGGCCGCGCGCGTCGCGGACCGGCCCCCTCGGGCGTTCCCGAGGGGATCGTGTGACCTCGGGAACACCCGCCGGGGGAGTGCCGTTGACTCCCTGTGGACCACGACCGGCTGCTTTGACGGTGCGTGGACCGGCGAGTAACGTTGGACACCGTGCCCGCGCCGTCGGGCTCTCGCGCGCGCTCGTCCGTCGAGCGCAGGGTGGCCGCCCCCAGCCGCACCTCGACCCCGGACCCCCGGGGACCGGTGTGCGGAGCAGGACGGGGACGACACGCCCGGGCGCGGGGGTCGGTTCGGGACGCCAGACCCACCGGGGTAGTCGCGCGACGGGCGACGATCCGGACCAGTGCCGGCCGTCCAGGGCGACGGGTGCCGGTCAGACCAGACCATCCGACAGACGGAGACGTAGTGCCTACGATCCAGCAGCTGGTCCGCAAGGGCCGGCAGGCGAAGACGAACAAGTCGAAGACGCCTGCCCTCAAGGGCAGCCCGCAGCGCCGCGGGGTGTGCACCCGCGTGTACACGACCACCCCGAGGAAGCCGAACTCGGCTCTGCGGAAGGTCGCGCGCGTCAAGCTCTCCTCGGGCATCGAGGTGACCGCGTACATCCCGGGTGAGGGCCACAACCTCCAGGAGCACTCGATCGTGCTCGTGCGCGGGGGCCGTGTGAAGGACCTCCCCGGTGTCCGCTACAAGATCATCCGTGGCGCGCTGGACACCCAGGGCGTGAAGAACCGTAAGCAGGCGCGCAGCCGCTACGGCGCGAAGAAGGGCTGAACCGATGCCTCGTAAGGGTCCCGCCCCCCGCCGCCCGCTGATCGTCGACCCGGTCTACGGCTCGCCGGTGGTGACGCAGCTCATCAACAAGGTCCTGCTCGACGGCAAGAAGTCCGTCGCGGAGGCCATCGTCTACGGCGCGCTCGAGGGCGTCCGCGAGAAGACCCAGGGCGACCCGGTCGTCGTGCTGAAGCGCGCGCTGGACAACGTCCGCCCGTCGCTCGAGGTCCGGTCCCGCCGCGTCGGTGGCGCGACCTACCAGGTCCCGGTCGAGGTCCGCCCCGTCCGCCAGACCACCCTCGCGCTGCGCTGGCTCACGGACTACTCCCGCGCCCGCCGCGAGAAGACCATGACCGAGCGCCTCATGAACGAGATCCTCGACGCCAGCAACGGCCTGGGCGCGGCGGTCAAGCGCCGCGAGGACATGCACAAGATGGCCGAGTCCAACAAGGCGTTCGCCCACTACCGCTGGTAATCCCAGCAGTAGGGCGGACCCGACTACCGAGGGGCTGAACCTGTGGCACTGGACGTGCTCACGGACCTGAACAAGGTCCGGAACATCGGCATCATGGCGCACATCGATGCCGGCAAGACCACGACGACCGAGCGGATCCTGTACTACACGGGCGTCAACTACAAGATCGGCGAGACCCACGACGGTGCGTCGACCACGGACTGGATGGAGCAGGAGCAGGAGCGTGGCATCACGATCACGTCCGCTGCTGTGACCGCCTTCTGGAACAAGGGCAAGGCGAACGAGACGCAGATCAACGTCATCGACACGCCCGGTCACGTGGACTTCACCGTCGAGGTGGAGCGCTCGCTGCGCGTGCTCGACGGCGCGGTCGCGGTGTTCGACGGCAAGGAGGGCGTGGAGCCCCAGTCGGAGACCGTGTGGCGCCAGGCCGACAAGTACGAGGTCCCCCGCATCTGCTTCGTCAACAAGATGGACAAGCTGGGCGCGGACTTCTACTTCACGGTCGACACCATCGTGAACCGCCTCAAGGCCAAGCCGCTGGTGATCCAGCTGCCGATCGGCGCCGAGAACGACTTCATCGGCGTCGTGGACCTGGTCGAGATGCGCGCGCTCGTGTGGCGCGGCGAGACCGAGATGGGCGCGAAGTACGACATCGAGGAGATCCCGGCCGACCTCCAGGACCGGGCCGAGCAGTTCCGCAGCGAGCTGCTCGAGGCCGTCGCCGAGACGGACGACGACCTGCTCGAGAAGTTCCTGGGCGGTGAGGAGCTCACGGTCGCCGAGATCAAGGCCGGCATCCGCAAGCTCACCATCTCCGGCGAGGCGTTCCCGGTCCTGTGCGGCTCGGCGTTCAAGAACAAGGGCGTCCAGCCCATGCTCGACGCCGTCGTCGACTACCTGCCGTCGCCTCTCGACGTCCCGGCCATCCAGGGCCACGACGTCAAGGACGCGGAGGTCGTCGTCGAGCGCCACCCGGACGCCTCCGAGCCGTTCTCGGCCCTGGCGTTCAAGATCGCCGCGCACCCGTTCTTCGGCAAGCTCACCTTCATCCGCGTGTACTCGGGGAAGGTCGTGCAGGGCGCCCAGGTCATGAACTCGACCAAGGGCAAGAAGGAGCGCATCGGGAAGATCTTCCAGATGCACGCCAACAAGGAGAACCCGGTCGACGAGGCGACGGCGGGCCACATCTACGCGTTCATCGGCCTGAAGGACGTCACCACCGGTGACACCCTGTCGGACATGAACGCGCAGGTCATCCTCGAGTCGATGACCTTCCCCGAGCCGGTCATCGACGTGGCCATCGAGCCCAAGACGAAGGCCGACCAGGAGAAGCTCTCCACGGCGATCCAGAAGCTCGCCGAGGAGGACCCGACCTTCCGCGTCCGCCTGGACGAGGAGACCGGCCAGACCGTCATCGGCGGCATGGGCGAGCTCCACCTCGACATCCTCGTCGACCGCATGCGTCGCGAGTTCAAGGTCGAGGCGAACGTCGGCAAGCCGCAGGTGGCGTACCGCGAGACGATCCGCCGCACGGTGGAGAAGATCGACTACACCCACAAGAAGCAGACGGGTGGCTCCGGCCAGTTCGCGAAGGTCCAGATGACCTTCGAGCCGCTGGAGTCCGAGGGCGGCGAGCTCTACGAGTTCGTGAACGCCGTCACCGGTGGTCGCGTCCCGCGCGAGTACATCCCGTCGGTCGACCAGGGCATCCAGAGCGCGATGCAGCTGGGCGTGCTGGCCGGCTTCCCGCTGGTCGGCATCAAGGCGACGCTCCTCGACGGTGCGGCGCACGACGTCGACTCGTCCGAGATGGCGTTCAAGATCGCGGGCTCGATGGTCCTCAAGGAGGCCGTCCGCAAGGCGGACCCGGTCCTCCTCGAGCCCATCATGGCCGTCGAGGTGCGCACGCCCGAGGACTACATGGGCGACGTCATCGGCGACATCAACTCGCGACGCGGGATGATCCAGTCCATGGAGGACGCGACGGGCGTGAAGGTGATCCGCGCCCAGGTTCCTCTCTCCGAGATGTTCGGGTACGTCGGCGACCTGCGGTCCAAGACCCAGGGTCGTGCGGTGTACTCGATGCAGTTCGACAGCTACGCCGAGGTGCCTCGGAATGTTGCCGACGAGATCATCAAGAAGACCCGGGGCGAGTAGTCCCACAGGTCGAACCGAGCACGACCAACAACCCGACCCGTAGGACCGCACGTCCGCGGGGGGCCGCACGGCCCCCCGCATCGTTCGGCAATCTCTACACCAGAGTCCTGAGGAGGACCCAGTGGGCAAGGCGAAGTTCGAGCGGACCAAGCCGCACGTCAACATCGGGACCATCGGTCACGTCGACCACGGCAAGACGACGCTGACCGCTGCCATCTCGAAGGTGCTGCACGACAAGTACCCCGACCTGAACCCCTTCACGCCGTTCGACGAGATCGACAAGGCGCCGGAGGAGAAGCAGCGCGGCATCACGATCAACATCGCGCACGTCGAGTACCAGACGGAGAAGCGTCACTACGCTCACGTCGACGCGCCGGGTCACGCCGACTACATCAAGAACATGATCACGGGTGCGGCGCAGATGGACGGCGCCATCCTCGTGGTCGCCGCCACCGACGGCCCGATGGCCCAGACGCGTGAGCACGTCCTGCTCGCCCGTCAGGTCGGCGTGCCCTACCTGCTCGTGGCGCTCAACAAGTCCGACATGGTCGACGACGAGGAGATCCTCGAGCTCGTCGAGATGGAGGTCCGCGAGCTGCTGTCGTCGCAGGGCTTCGACGGCGACAACGCGCCCGTCATCCGCGTCTCCGGCCTGAAGGCCCTCGAGGGCGACCCGGAGTGGGTCAAGTCCGTCGAGGACCTGCTGGACGCCGTGGACGAGTCCGTGCCGGAGCCGGTGCGTGACATGGACAAGCCGTTCCTCATGCCGATCGAGGACGTCTTCACGATCACCGGTCGTGGCACCGTCGTCACCGGCAAGGTCGACCGCGGCAAGCTCGCGATCAACTCCGAGGTCGAGATCGTCGGCATCCGCCCGGCGCAGAAGACCACGGTCACCGGCATCGAGATGTTCCACAAGCAGATGGACGAGGCGTGGGCCGGCGAGAACTGCGGCCTCCTGCTCCGCGGCACCAAGCGTGAGGACGTCGAGCGCGGTCAGGTCGTCGTGAAGCCGGGCTCGATCACGCCGCACACCGAGTTCGAGGGCCAGGTCTACATCCTGGCCAAGGACGAGGGCGGGCGTCACAACCCGTTCTACTCGAACTACCGTCCGCAGTTCTACTTCCGGACCACGGACGTCACTGGCGTCATCACGCTGCCCGAGGGCACCGAGATGGTCATGCCCGGCGACAACACGGAGATCTCCGTGACGCTGATCCAGCCCATCGCCATGGAGGAGGGCCTCGGCTTCGCCATCCGCGAGGGTGGCCGCACCGTCGGCTCGGGCCGCGTCACCAAGATCATCAAGTGATCTGACCCCTTCGGGGGAAGCACCACACGGGAGGGCCCGGGCGCACAGCGCCCGGGCCCTCCTGCATGCCCGGGTCGCGCAGTCGCGCAGTCGCGCGTGCGGTCGGCGGGGCATCGGGCGGTCACCGGGGGCACCTCGGATCGTGCCGCCACCGCTCGGAAGGCGCCCCGTCGCACGCGCCCGCGCCGGGCCGAGCCGGGCCACGCGTCCGGTACGGGCGGTTTGGGTGTCATGGCTGGTCAGAGCGGCCGAGGTCGGGCTGTGGACCGTGCCCTCGGGGCGGGTCCGGGATGACATGGTGGGTCGATGGACGCACGCACGCAGGGGATCATCCGGAGCGCGACGGACCAGCACGGGCTCGTGGCCGCGCGGGACGTCGAGCGGGTCGGGCTCGACGGGTTGGGGCTGCGGCGGGCGGCCGCCACGGGTGGGCTCGTGCGGGTCGGGCGTGGGGTCTACACGCACCCGGAGGCGTGGGACGCGCTCGATGCGGCGGGGCGGTACCGGCTCCGGGTGCTGGCCGCCGCGCGGCGTCTGCGGCGTCCGGTGTTCAGCCACGACGCGGCGGCGGCCCTCTGGCGGCTGCCGCGCATCGGTCCGTGGCCGGATCAGGTGCACGTCCTCGTCCCGCACGCCACCGGGCCCGGATCGAGCGCCGTCGTGCTCCGGCACGGCGTCGCTGCCGTGCCGGACCACGTGGCCGTCGTGGACGGCGTCCGCGTGACCGGCGTGGCCCGCACGGTGCTGGATCTCGCGCGCACCTGGGACCTGCCCGCGGCGCTCGCCGCCGCGGACCACGCCCTGCGGGTCGGCTGGGTGGCACCGAGCACGCTCCAGGACGAGCTGGCGTCCGCCGGGTGCGGCCGCGGCGTCGGGCGGGCGCGGGCGGTGCTGGCGGCGGCATCGGGCGCGTCCGAGTCCGTGGGCGAGTCGCTGAGCCGGGCCCGGATGATCGAGATCGGCCTCCCGGCGCCCGTCCTGCAGCACGACGTCCGGGACGACGCGGGGCTGATCGGACGCGTCGACTTCTGGTGGGAGCACCTCGGCCTCGTCGGGGAGTTCGACGGGCGGCTGAAGTACCGGGTCGGTGAGGTGGGGGACCAGCGGGCGGTCGAGGACCGGCTCTGGCAGGAGAAGGTCCGGGAGGACCGGCTCCGAGCGGCGGGCCTGCGCGTGGTCCGCTGGACGTGGGACATCGCCCTGGACCGGGAGCGCCTGGCCCGGCTCCTCGCGTCGGCGGGCCTGCGCCCCTGACGGCGGTGCGGGTCCGGAGCGCCGCGCACACGCGCGGCTCCCCGGAACGCGGGCGGTGGCGGGGCATGCGACGGTCACACGGGCACGTCGCGGAGCGCCGCGGCTGATCGCGAGCTGCCCCGCCGCCGGCCCCCTGGCGGCGCCCCCTCGCCGCCGGCGACCCCCTCCCGCCGGCGGCGCCCGGCGCGGTAGCGGCGCGCACCGGCCGGCGACGGTGCGCGCGCCGGGCCCGCGAGGTGCCGGCGGGGCACGTGGCGGTCAGGCTGGCACGTCGCGCAGCGCCCCGGCTGATCGCGAGCCGCCCCGCCGCCGCCATACCGCCGCTGCTCGCCCCGCTGCCCTCGGGTCCGCCGCCGGCAACCCCCGCCGGCGGCGCCTGGCGGTGCGGCGGGGCACGTAGCGGTCAGGCGGGCACGTCGCGGAGCGCCCCGGCTGATCGCGAGCCGCCCCGCCGCCGCCATGCCGTCGCCGCCATCCCGCCGCTGCCGTCCCGCCGCTGCCGTCCCGCCGCTGCCATCCCGCTGGCGCTCCCCGCCGGCGCTCGCCCCGCGCGGGACGGAGCAGGGGCGTGGCGCGTGATCGTGCGGGTGTGACACAGGTCCGGTTGGACCTTTCGGGCTCCGGCTGGCACACTAGACAAGTTGCCCGACGACGGGGGTGTCTGCGCGCGTGCGCTCGGACGCCCCGACGGAGCGGGCGCAGGACGCGTTGCGAGTCCGTGCGAGCCCGGGGTCACCCGGCGTGGGACCGCATCACACCAACGACCTCGTCCCTGCCGGCGCGCGCCCCGCGCATCCGGTGGAGGCCGGCGCAGAGGTACGTCGCGGAAAGCGACACGCCCGAGTGCGGGGGTCGGACACCAGGCAGTTCGAAGAGAGAGAAGTAGACGACGCCATGGCGGGACAGAAGATCCGCATCCGGCTCAAGTCCTACGACCACGAGGTCATCGACAGCTCGGCGCGCAAGATCGTCGACACGGTGACCCGCGCTGGTGCGACGGTCGTGGGTCCGGTGCCGCTGCCGACGGAGAAGAACGTCTTCTGCGTCATCCGGTCGCCTCACAAGTACAAGGACAGCCGCGAGCACTTCGAGATGCGCACGCACAAGCGGCTCATCGACATCATCGACCCCACGCCGAAGGCCGTCGACTCGCTCATGCGTCTCGACCTGCCCGCGGACGTGAACATCGAGATCAAGCTCTGACGCTGGGAAGGAACTGATCTTCATGGTTACCCAGCAGAACGCGCGCCCCGTCACGGCGGTGCTCGGCACGAAGCTCGGCATGACGCAGGTGTGGGACGACAACGGTCGTCTCGTCCCCGTCACGGTCGTCTCGGTCGGCACGAACGTCGTCACCCAGGTGCGCTCCGCTGAGGCCGACGGCTACGCCGCGGTGCAGCTGGCCTACGGCCAGGTGGACCCGCGCAAGGTCACGAAGCCGCTGAAGGGCCACTTCGAGAAGGCCGGGGTCACCCCCCGCCGGCACGTGGCCGAGATCCGCACGCCGAACGCCGCCGAGTTCACCCTCGGCCAGGAGATCACCGCGGAGGCCTTCGAGGCCGGCGCGCTGGTCGACGTCATCGGCACCACCAAGGGCAAGGGCACCGCCGGTGTCATGAAGCGCCACGGGTTCGCCGGTGTCTCCGCCTCGCACGGTGCGCACCGCAACCACCGCAAGCCGGGCTCCATCGGCGGCGCGTCGACCCCGTCGCGCGTCTTCAAGGGCCTGCGGATGGCCGGCCGGATGGGCAACGCCCGTCAGACCACCCAGAACCTGACCGTCCACGCGGTCGACGCCGAGAAGGGTCTGCTGCTGCTCAAGGGCGCGGTTCCGGGCCCGAAGCGGGGCGTCGTCGTCGTGCGTACCGCCGTGAAGGGGGCATGAGCCTCATGTCCGAGACGCTGACCGTCGACGTGCTCGACGCCCAGGGCAAGAAGGCCGGCACGGCCGACCTGCCCGGTGAGGTGTTCGACGCGCAGACGAACATCCCGCTCATCCACCAGGTCGTCGTCGCCCAGCTCGCCGCCGCGCGGCAGGGCACCCACGACACCAAGACCCGCGGCGAGGTCCGCGGTGGTGGCAAGAAGCCGTACAAGCAGAAGGGCACCGGCCGCGCCCGCCAGGGTTCGACCCGTGCGCCGCAGTTCGCCGGCGGTGGCACCGTCCACGGCCCGACCCCGCGCGACTACACCCAGCGGACCCCGAAGAAGATGAAGGCCGCGGCGCTCCGCGGTGCTCTCTCGGACCGCGCCCGCGCCGGCCGCGTCCACGTCGTCACCGGCTTCGGTGTCGACCAGGCGCCCTCGACCAAGGCCGCCGTGAGCGTGCTGGACACGCTGTCCGGCCGCAAGCACGTCCTCGTGGTCGTGGAGCGCGCGGACGAGCTGGCCTGGAAGTCGCTGCGCAACGTCGAGCGGGTCCACCTGCTCGTCGCCGACCAGCTCAACACCTACGACGTGCTCGTCTCCGACGACGTCGTGTTCACCCAGGGCGCGCTCGACACGTTCCTCGCCGGTCCCGCCAAGGGCCGCGGTGCGACCGCCGTCGCGACGTCGTCCGAGGTCGAGGAGGACGCCAAGTGACCACCGTCGTCAAGGACCCCCGCGACATCCTGATCGCACCGGTCGTCTCGGAGAAGAGCTACGGGCTGCTCGACGAGGGCAAGTACACCTTCATCGTCGACCCGCGCGCGAACAAGACCGAGATCAAGATCGCCGTCGAGCAGGTCTTCTCGGTCAAGGTCGAGTCCGTGAACACGATCAACCGCAAGGGCAAGACGCGGCGGACGAAGTTCGGGATGGGCAAGCGCAAGGACACGAAGCGCGCGATCGTCACCCTCCGCGAGGGCACGATCGACATCTTCGGCGGACCGGTCGGCTGACCGGGCCCGAGAGCAGATTGAGGACAGATCCCCATGGGAATCCGTAAGTACAAGCCGACGACGCCGGGGCGCCGCGGCGCGAGCGTCGCCGACTTCGTCGAGATCACGCGCTCGGAGCCGGAGAAGTCTCTGGTCCGCCCGCTGCACAAGACCGGTGGTCGCAACTCGACCGGCCGCGTCACCATGCGGCACCAGGGTGGTGGCCACAAGCGCGCCTACCGCGTGATCGACTTCCGTCGTCACGACAAGGACGGCGTGCCGGCCAAGGTCGCGCACATCGAGTACGACCCGAACCGCACCGCGCGCATCGCGCTCCTGCACTACGCGGACGGCGAGAAGCGCTACATCATCGCGCCGAACAAGCTGAAGCAGGGCGACGTCGTCGAGAACGGCGCCGGTGCCGACATCAAGCCCGGCAACAACCTGCCGCTGCGCAACATCCCGACCGGTACGGTCATCCACGCCATCGAGCTGAAGCCCGGTGGCGGCGCGAAGATCGCCCGCTCGGCCGGTGCGTCGGTGCAGCTCGTCGCGAAGGACGGCCCGTACGCGCAGCTGCGCATGCCGTCCGGCGAGATCCGCAACGTCGACCTGCGCTGCCGCGCGACGATCGGCGAGGTCGGCAACGCCGAGCAGTCGAACATCAACTGGGGCAAGGCCGGCCGCATGCGCTGGAAGGGCAAGCGCCCCTCGGTCCGCGGTGTCGCGATGAACCCGATCGACCACCCGCACGGTGGTGGTGAGGGCAAGACGTCCGGTGGTCGTCACCCGGTGAGCCCCTGGGGCCAGCCGGAGGGCCGCACGCGTCGTCCGAACAAGCCGAGCGACAAGCTCATCGTCCGTCGCCGCCGCACCGGCAAGAAGCGCTGATAGGGAGCCGGGAGAATGCCTCGCAGCCTGAAGAAGGGGCCCTTCGTCGACGGGCACCTGCAGAAGAAGGTCGACGCGCAGAACGCGGCCGGCACCAAGAACGTCATCAAGACCTGGTCGCGTCGTTCGATGATCACGCCGGACTTCCTGGGTCACACGTTCGCGGTGCACGACGGCCGCAAGCACACGCCGGTGTTCGTGACGGAGTCGATGGTCGGGCACAAGCTCGGCGAGTTCGCCCCGACGCGGACGTTCCGCGGCCACGAGAAGGACGACCGGAAGGGCCGTCGCCGCTGACCCCCGGGTCAGCCGAGCGACTGCCCTGACGGCAGAGACAAGAAGGCAGGACAGCAATGGAAGCCAAGGCGAAGGCGCGGTTCGTCCGCGTCACGCCCCAGAAGGCCCGGCGCGTCGTGGACCTCATCCGTGGCAAGCAGGCCGGCGAGGCCGTGTCGACGCTGAAGTTCGCGCCGCAGGCCGCGGGTGAGACGGTCCTCAAGGTCGTCGAGTCCGCGATCGCCAACGCCCGCGAGGGCGCCAAGCGTGCCGGTGAGCGCTTCGACGAGACCAACCTGTACGTCGCCGAGGCGTACGTCGACGAGGGTCCGACCCTCAAGCGGTTCCGCCCCCGGGCGCAGGGCCGCGCGAGCCAGATCCTCAAGCGCACGAGCCACATCACGGTGGTCGTCGCCGAGCGTGAGACGAAGGGAAGGGCCTGACGTGGGACAGAAGGTCAACCCGCTCGGGTACCGCCTGGGCATCACCACCGACCACCGGTCGCGCTGGTTCGCCGACTCGACCAAGCCGGGTCAGCGCTACCGCGACTACGTCCGCGAGGACGTGCAGATCCGCAAGCTCATGAGCACCGGTCTCGAGCGCGCGGGCATCGCCAAGGTGGAGATCGAGCGCACGCGTGACCGCGTCCGCGTCGACATCCACACGGCGCGCCCGGGCATCGTCATCGGCCGCCGTGGCGCCGAGGCGGACCGCATCCGCGGCGAGCTCGAGAAGCTCACGGGCAAGCAGGTCCAGCTGAACATCCTCGAGGTGAAGAACGCCGAGATCGAGGCCCAGCTGGTCGCCCAGGGCATCGCGGAGCAGCTCGCGTCCCGCGTGTCCTTCCGCCGTGCGATGCGCAAGGGCATGCAGTCCGCGCAGCGCGCCGGCGCCAAGGGCATCCGCGTGCAGGTCTCCGGCCGCCTCGGCGGCGCGGAGATGAGCCGCACGGAGTTCTACCGCGAGGGTCGCGTGCCGCTGCACACGCTCCGCGCGAACATCGACTACGGCTTCTTCGAGGCCCGCACGACCTTCGGCCGCATCGGCGTGAAGGTCTGGGTCTACAAGGGCGACATGACCGAGCGCGACTTCGCTCGCGAGCAGGCCACCCAGGCCCCGCGTCAGTCCCGCGGCCCCCGTGGGGACCGTGGCGACCGCGGCGGCGACCGTGGCCCGCGCGGCGGTGGCCGTCGCACCGAGCGGACCGAGGCCCCCGCGGCCGAGGCCGCCCCGGCTGCGGCCGCTGCCGAGACGTCGGCTCCCGAGACCGGAACGGAGGCCTGAGCCGTGCTGATCCCGCGCCGGCTGAAGCACCGCAAGCAGCACCACCCCGGGCGCTCCGGCGCCGCGACGGGTGGCACCTCGATCGCGTTCGGCGACTTCGGCATCCAGGCCCTCGAGCCCGCCTACGTCACGAACCGCCAGATCGAGGCTGCTCGTATCGCGATGACCCGCCACATCAAGCGTGGCGGCAAGGTCTGGATCAACATCTACCCGGACCGTCCGCTCACGAAGAAGCCCGCCGAGACCCGCATGGGTTCCGGTAAGGGTTCGCCCGAGTGGTGGATCGCCAACGTCAAGCCCGGCCGAGTGATGTTCGAGCTCGCCGGCGTCCCGGAGCCGCTGGCTCGCGAGGCCATGCGCCGCGCGCAGCACAAGCTCCCGATGAAGACCCGTTTCGTGGTTCGCGAGGGTGGTAACTGATGGCTATCGGCACCAAGGACCTGGCTCCCACCGAGCTGGACGCCTTCGACGACGAGCGCCTCGTGGCCGAGCTGAAGAAGGCCAAGGAGGAGCTGTTCAACCTGCGCTTCCAGTCGGCCACCGGTCAGCTCGAGAGCCACGGTCGCCTCAAGGCCGTGCGTCGCGACATCGCGCGGATCTACACGATCCTGCGCGAGCGCGAGCTCGGCATCCGGACCGCGCCCAGCGCGAGCGAGTGAGGACTCGATGAGCGAGAACACCAACGAGACCACCACCGCGGTTGCGGAGGCCCGCCCGTACCGCAAGACGCGGCGCGGCTACGTGGTCAGCGACAAGATGCAGAAGACCGTCGTGGTCGAGGTCGAGGACCGGGTCAAGCACCCGCTCTACGGCAAGGTCATCCGGCGGACCAGCAAGGTCAAGGTGCACGACGAGGCCGGCACGGCCGGCGTCGGCGACCTGGTCCTCATCATGGAGACCCGCCCGCTGTCCGCGACCAAGCGGTGGCGCGTGGTGGAGATCCTCGAGAAGGCGAAGTAAGTCCGCCCGCCTCCTCACCACATATCCGTTCGGCCAGGCTCGCACCGCGCGAGAACCGGCAGACGACAGGAGTTCTGTAGATGATTCAGCAGGAGTCGCGACTTCGGGTCGCCGACAACACGGGTGCGAAGGAGATCCTCTGCATCCGTGTGCTCGGCGGGTCCGGCCGTCGCTACGCCGGTATCGGTGACGTCATCGTCGCCACCGTCAAGGACGCCATCCCGGGCGGCAACGTCAAGAAGGGCGACGTCGTCAAGGCGGTCGTCGTGCGCACCCGCAAGGAGCGCCGGCGCGTGGACGGCTCGTACATCAAGTTCGACGAGAACGCCGCGGTGATCCTCAAGAACGACGGCGAGCCCCGTGGCACGCGCATCTTCGGCCCCGTGGGCCGCGAGCTGCGCGACAAGAAGTTCATGAAGATCATCTCGCTGGCGCCGGAGGTGCTCTGACCATGGCGAAGATCAAGAAGGGCGACCTGGTGGTCGTCATCTCCGGTTCCCGCAAGGACCGGGGCAAGCAGGGTCGGGTGCTCGAGGTGCTCACGGACCGCGACCGCGTCGTGGTCGAGGGCATCCACCGGGTCACCAAGCACACCAAGGTCGGCCAGAGCCAGCGCGGCTCCCGCACCGGCGGCATCGAGACCGTCGAGGCTCCGATCCACATCAGCAACGTGATGCTGGTGGACCCGGAGACCAAGCGCGGCACCCGGGTCGGCTACCGCACCGAGCAGGTCGAGCGCGACGGCCGGACCCGCACCGTTCGGGTCCGCGTCGCCAAGCGCTCCGGTAAGGACATCTGATGACCGCCACCGACGAGACGACCCGGGCGTACCCGGTCCCGCGCCTGAAGGTGCGGTACAACGACGAGATCCGCTCGACGCTCCGCGAGGAGTTCCAGCACGAGAACGTGAACCAGGTCGCGCGCCTGGTGAAGGTCGTCGTGAACATGGGTGTCGGCGACGCCGCGAAGGACTCGAAGCTGATCGAGGGCGCCATCCGCGACCTCCAGCAGATCACGGGTCAGAAGCCGCAGGTCACGAAGGCCCGCAAGTCCATCGCGCAGTTCAAGCTGCGCGAGGGCATGCCGATCGGCGCGCACGTCACGCTGCGCGGCGACCGCGCGTGGGAGTTCCTGGACCGCCTGCTGTCGACCGCGCTGCCGCGCATCCGCGACTTCCGCGGGCTCTCGGCCAAGCAGTTCGACGGCAACGGCAACTACACGTTCGGCCTGACCGAGCAGTCGATGTTCCACGAGATCGACCAGGACAAGATCGACCGGGTCCGCGGCATGGACATCACGGTGGTCACCACCGCCACGACGGATGCGGAGGGCCGGGCGCTGCTCAAGCACCTGGGCTTCCCCTTCAAGGAGGACTGACATGGCGAAGACCGCCCTGATCAACAAGGCCGCGGGCAAGCAGAAGTTCGCCGTGCGCGCCTACACCCGGTGCCAGCGGTGCGGCCGCCCGCACTCGGTGTACCGCAAGTTCGGCCTGTGCCGGATCTGCGTGCGCGAGATGGCCCACGCGGGCCAGCTCCCCGGTGTGACCAAGAGCAGCTGGTAAACAACGACGTCGCAGGTCCGCGCGTGCCCGTCCCCGAGCGGGGCGGGCGGCGCGGAAACCACGGCGAGGAAGGGCGATAGCCCCCATGACGATGACCGACCCGATCGCAGACTTCCTGACGCGTCTGCGCAACGCGAACTCGGCGCACCACGACACGGTGACCATCCCGTACTCGAAGCTGAAGTCGCACATCGCGGAGATCCTGCAGGCCGAGGGGTACATCTCCGGCTGGACCGTCGAGGACGCCCGCGTGGGCAAGAACCTCGTGGTCGAGCTGAAGTACGGCCCGAGCCGCGAGCGTGCGCTCGCCGGCATCAAGCGCGTGTCCAAGCCCGGTCTCCGGGTGTACGCGAAGTCCACCAACCTGCCGAAGGTCCTCGGCGGCCTGGGCGTGGCGATCCTGTCCACGTCCTCCGGCCTCCTGACCGACAAGCAGGCCGCCAAGAAGGGCGTGGGTGGGGAAGTCCTCGCCTACGTCTGGTAAGTCCGAGACGGAAAGGAGCTAGCCAATGTCTCGTATCGGCAGAATCCCCGTCACGGTCCCGGCCGGCGTGGATGTCGACATCAACGGCGCCGTGGTGACGGTGAAGGGCCCCAAGGGCACCCTCACGCACACCGTGGCGTCCCCCATCGAGGTCGCGCGCGACGAGCAGGGTGCCCTCGTGGTCACCCGCCCGAACGACGAGCGCCTCTCGCGCTCGCTGCACGGCCTCACCCGCACCCTCCTGGCGAACCTCGTCACCGGCGTCACCGCCGGCTACGAGAAGAAGCTCGAGATCGTCGGCACCGGTTACCGCGTGACGGCCAAGGGTGACGCGCTCGAGTTCGCGCTCGGCTTCAGCCACCCCGTGTCCGTGACGCCGCCCGCCGGCATCACCTTCGCCGTCGAGTCCCCGACCAAGTTCTCGGTCTCGGGCATCGACAAGCAGCAGGTGGGCGAGGTCGCCGCGAACATCCGCAAGATCCGCAAGCCCGAGCCGTACAAGGGCAAGGGCGTGCGCTACGCGGGCGAGAACGTCCGCCGCAAGGTCGGAAAGGCTGGTAAGTGAGCCATGGCGATCAGCATCATCGGTAAGGGCAAGTTCAAGGCCCGCAAGCGCCGCCACCTCCGGCTGCGCAAGAAGGTCGCCGGCACCGCCGCGCGTCCGCGCCTGGTCGTCACCCGGTCGAACCGCAACCTCGTCGCGCAGGTCGTCGACGACGCCGTGGGCCGCACCCTGGTCTCCGCCTCGACCCTCGAGGCGGACCTGCGGGGCGCCGAGGGCGACAAGACGGCCAAGGCCCGTCGCGTCGGCGAGCTGATCGCCGAGCGCGCCAAGGCGGCCGGCATCGACGCGGTGGTCTTCGACCGCGGCGGCAACAAGTACCACGGGCGTGTGGCCGCAGTGGCCGACGCCGCCCGCGAGGGCGGTCTGGCGCTGTGACGACGACCATTCCCGCATCGAAGAAGAGGATCCACTGATGGCTGCTCCTCAGCGCAGCAACACGGGCGCTCCCCAGGGCCAGGGCGGCGGTGACCGCCGCGACGGTGGTCGTCGCGACGGCCGCCGGGGCGACGCCGCCGAGAAGAGCGCGTTCCTCGAGCGCGTCGTCTCCATCAACCGCGTGGCCAAGGTCGTCAAGGGCGGCCGCCGGTTCAGCTTCACCGCCCTGGTCGTCGTCGGTGACGGCGACGGCACGGTCGGTGTCGGCTACGGCAAGGCCAAGGAGGTGCCCGCCGCGATCGCGAAGGGTGTCGAGGAGGCGAAGAAGAACTTCTTCCGCGTCCCCCGCATCCAGGGCACCATCCCGCACCCCATCCAGGGTGAGGCCGCCGCGGGCGTCGTCTTCCTGCGTCCCGCGTCGCCGGGTACCGGTGTGATCGCCGGTGGTCCGGTGCGCGCGGTGCTGGAGTGCGCCGGCGTCCACGACATCCTGTCGAAGTCCCTCGGGTCCTCCAACGCCATCAACATCGTGCACGCCACGGTGGCGGCGCTGCGTGGCCTCGAGGAGCCGGCCGCCGTGGCCGCCCGCCGTGGTCTGCCGCTCGAGCACGTCGCCCCGGCGTCGCTGCTCAAGGCGCAGGCCGCCGGTCGTGCCGCCAAGGCGGAGAAGGTGGGTGCGTGATGGCCCGCCTCAAGGTGACCCAGACCAAGTCCGCCATCGGCGGCAAGCAGAACCAGCGCGACACGCTGCGCACCCTGGGCCTGAAGCGGATCGGCGACGTCGTCGTCAAGGAGGACCGTCCTGAGATCCGCGGCATGGTCAAGACGGTGACGCACCTCGTCGCGGTCGAGGAGGTGGAGTGACGATGGCGGAGAAGGAGACCGAGAAGGTCGACCAGGCCGCTGCCGCGGCTCCGAAGGCCACGCGGGCGAAGAAGGCGACGGCGACCGAGTCGGCCGCCGCCGAGAAGCCCGCCGCCAAGAAGCCCGCCACCCGCACCACCAAGGCCAAGGCCGAGGCGGCTGCGGAGGAGAAGCCGGCCGCCAAGGCCAAGGCTGCTCCGGCGAAGGCCGCCAAGGCCGAGAAGCCCGCCGAGGAGGTGGGCGCGGGCGGCACCCTCAAGGTGCACCACCTGCGTCCGGCTCCGGGCGCCAAGACCGCCAAGACCCGCGTGGGTCGTGGTGAGGCGTCCAAGGGCAAGACGGCCGGCCGCGGTACCAAGGGCACCAAGGCCCGGTACCAGGTGCCGGACCGCTTCGAGGGCGGGCAGATGCCGCTGCACATGCGGCTGCCCAAGCTCCGCGGCTTCAAGAACCCGTTCCGGGTCGAGTACCAGGTCGTGAACCTGGACAAGCTGTCGGCGCTGTACCCGCAGGGCGGCGACGTCACCGTCGCCGACCTCGTCGCGAAGGGTGCCGTCCGCAAGGGCGCCCCGGTCAAGGTGCTCGGCACCGGCGAGCTCACGGTCAAGCTGTCCGTGGCCGTGGACGCGTACTCCGGTTCCGCCAAGGAGAAGATCCTGGCGGCCGGCGGCAGCGTCGCGCAGGACTGATCCCGGCGAACGGGGTCGGCGGAGGCACCACGCCCTGCCGGCCCCGTTCCGCTTTCCCCGCCCGGTCCCGCCGGGCGATGCCGGAACCCGTGCCGACTTCCGTTAGGGTTCGGCAGGGCAGCGCGCGGCGAGGCCCGCTGCGACGTGGCCGCCCCCGCGGGGCAGGCCGGTAGACGACATCCCGCTTCGGCGGAGCAGGAGGACACGTGCTCAGCGCATTCGTGCGGGCGTTCAGGACACCCGACCTGCGGCGCAAGCTGCTGTTCACGATCGGGATCATGGTGGTCTTCCGGATCGGCTCGTTCCTGCCGACGCCGGGCGTGTCCTACCCGAACGTGCAGATCTGCATCGGGCAGACCGAGGAGCAGAACTCGCTGCTCGGCCTGGTCAACCTGTTCAGCGGCGGCGCCCTGCTGCAGCTCTCGGTGTTCGCGCTCGGGATCATGCCGTACATCACCGCGAGCATCATCATCCAGCTGCTCCGCGTCGTCATCCCGCACTTCGAGGCCCTGCACAAGGAGGGCCAGTCCGGCACCGCGAAGCTGACCCAGTACACGCGGTACCTGACGATCGGCCTGGCGGTCCTGCAGTCGACCACCGTCATCATCACCGCCCGCAACGGCCAGCTCTTCCCGGGCTGCTCCGTCGACGTGATCCCGGACGGCAGCGTCATGACGACGCTCCTCATGATCATCGTCATGACCGCCGGTACCGGTCTGATCATGTGGCTGGGCGAGCTCATCACCGAGCGCGGCGTCGGCAACGGCATGTCGCTGCTCATCTTCACCTCGATCGCCGCGTCCTTCCCGGGCGCGATGTGGTCGATCGCCGGCGGCTCGGGGGGCATCGGCGCCTTCCTGGTGATCATGGCGATCATCGTGCTGGTCATCGCGCTCGTGGTCTTCGTCGAGCAGTCGCAGCGCCGCATCCCGGTGCAGTACGCGAAGCGCATGGTCGGCCGCCGCATGTACGGCGGGTCCTCGACCTACATCCCGATCAAGATCAACATGGCCGGCGTCATCCCGGTGATCTTCGCGTCGTCGCTGCTGCAGGTGCCCGCGCTGCTCGCGGGCTTCGGCGACCAGACCGCGGGCTGGAAGCAGTGGGTGGCGAACAACCTCGCGGCCACGGACGCCCCGCTGCACATCGCGCTGTACGTGCTGCTGATCATCTTCTTCTGCTACTTCTACACGGCGATCACGTTCAACCCGGACGAGGTCGCGGACAACATGAAGCGGTACGGCGGGTTCATCCCGGGCATCCGCGCGGGCCGCCCGACGGCCGAGTACCTGGACTACGTGATCACCCGCATCACCGCGCCCGGGTCCATCTACCTCGCGCTGGTCGCGCTGATCCCGACCATCGCGTTCATCGTGCTCGGGGTCGGGACGAACATCCCGTTCGGCGGCTCGTCGATCCTCATCGTCGTGGGCGTCGGCCTCGAGACCGTGAAGCAGATCGAGTCGCAGCTGCAGCAGCGGCACTACGAAGGGTTCCTCCGATGAGCGCTCGCCTCGTCCTCCTCGGTCCTCCCGGGGCCGGCAAGGGCACCCAGGCGGTCCGCCTGGCCGAGCACCTGGGCGTCCCGGCCATCTCGACCGGCGACATCTTCCGCGCCAACATCAAGGGCGGCACCGAGCTCGGCCGCACCGCGCAGGAGTACACCGCGCGCGGCGAGCTGGTCCCGGACTCCGTCACCAACGCGATGGTCCGCGACCGCCTGGCGCAGGCCGACGCCGCGGGGGGCTTCCTGCTCGACGGCTACCCGCGCAACGTGGCCCAGGTCGCGGAGCTGGACGCGATCCTCGCGGACGCCGGCCTCGCGCTGGACGCGGCGCTGGAGATCACCGCCGACGCCGACGTGGTCGTGGAGCGCCTGCTGAAGCGCGCCGAGATCGAGGGCCGCGCGGACGACACGGAGCCGGTCATCCGGCACCGCCTGGACGTGTACGCCGAGCAGACCGCGCCCATCTCGGGCGTGTACGCCGACCGGGACCTGCTCGTGCAGGTCGACGGCATCGGCCAGGTCGACGAGGTGACCGAGCGGCTGCTGGCGGCCCTCGCGTCCCGCGTCGGCTGACCGCCGGGGGACACCGTGTTCGGTCGTGACCGGATCGAGCTGAAGACGCCGGAGCAGGTGCTGCTGATGCGGCGCGCGGGCCTGGTCGTCGCCGACGCCCTCGCCGCCGCGTCCGCCGCGGCCCGCCCGGGCGCCACCACGGCGGACCTGGACGCCGTCGCGGCCGCGGTGATCGCGGACGCCGGCGCGCAGCCGTCGTTCCTCGGGTACCACGACTACCCCGCGACGATCTGCGTCTCCGTGAACGACGAGGTCGTGCACGGCATCCCCTCCGGCCGGGTGCTGGAGCCGGGCGACGTCGTGTCGATCGACTGCGGCGCGATCGTCGACGGCTGGCACGGCGACTCGGCGCTCACCCTGGTGCTGCCCGAGGCCGACCCGGCCGACCTGGCCCTGTCCGCCGTGACCGAGAAGGCCATGTGGGACGGCATCGCCGCCCTGGCGTCCGGCGACGGCATCGCCGACCGGCTGGGCGTCGTGGGGGAGGCCGTCGAGCAGGCGGTCGAGGACGCGGGTGCGGAGGCCAACGGCGGCGTGCCGTTCGGCATCGTGCAGGACTACGTCGGGCACGGCATCGGCTCCGCGATGCACCAGCCGCCGGACGTGCTGAACTACCGGACCCGCGACCGCGGTCCGCGGCTCCGCCCGGGCATGTGCCTCGCGGTCGAGCCGATGATCACCCGCGGCAGCGCGGGGACCGAGGTGCTCGAGGACGACTGGACCGTGGTGACGGTCGACGCGTCGCGCGCCGCGCACTGGGAGCACTCGGTGGCGCTGCACGAGGGCGGCATCTGGGTGCTCACGGCGGCCGACGGCGGGGCGGCGGAGCTGGCCGCGCGCGGGGTGACGGTCGCGCCGCTCGGCTGACTGGACGGATGCCCGCCTCGGCCGGGTGACGTTCGGGGGAGCGAGCGCGGAAGCGCCACCGAGCGGGTGAAACCACGCTTCCGCCGGGGTGGTACCACCTACGACAAAGCGGACATAGGGGTCATGTAGCCCAAATCACGTCGAACCGGATTCATGTCGTGTCATGTGACTGCCGAATGAGGGACGTCCCCCCACGCTTGCGAGCGTGGGACCGCGCGAGTCCCCCGGAACGACCTTCCTGCACCGCCTCCGGCGGCCGGCCGTCCTGGCCGCCGTCGGCGCTCTCCTCGGCCCCCTCGTCATCGGTTCCGGCGCGGGTACGGCCGTCGCCGACCCCGGTGACCCGCTGCTCGCCGTCGGCTCGTTCGCGGTGACCGAGGGCGCGTCCGCCGCGACCGGAACCGCCGACGCCGACGGCGCGTACGCCTCCGACCTGGCGTACGACGGGCGGGCGAGCTCGGACGGCGTGGTCGTCGAGGCCGAGGCGAGCTTCGCCTGCGCCAGCGAGACCGACCACTGCGAGGATGCCGAGGCGCTCGTCCCGCTCGCGCAGATGACGCTGGCCGAGCCGGTCGAGCTCAACGGGCTCGAGGCCACGCCCCAGGTGGAGTACTTCGCCGACGCCGCGGGCACCGTGCCGGCCGCGCAGGCGGCGGGGCGGCCGCGTTCCGGCTGACGTTCCGCGAGCCGACGGATGGCGCACCGGGACTGCGCGCAGGGACGACCGGCTGGCTGAGCCTTCGGGCGGTCCTGGGTGCGGTCCGCCGGCGGCCGGCCACGGTCCGGTAGCCGGCGACGGGCGCCGCCCGGTCTCCCCTGCGGGGCCGGGCACGCGCTCACGTCGCGCGTGCCCGGCCGTCCCGCAGGCGCAGGGCGAACATCTGGCGGTGGTAGGCGGCCTGGCCGGCGAACCGCAGGGTCGGCATGTCCGGGGGCGACCCGGGACGCCGGAGCCGGCGGAGGCGCGCCTGCGCGCCGCGGACCAGCGCCTTGCCGAGCGGCACGAGGGTCGCCGGTCGCTCGCCGCGGTGCCGGTGCGCCAGCCACGCCTCGCTCCGGCCGTACCCGCGGGCGAGCGCCAGCAGCCGGGGGGCGCGCAGGCGGTCCGGGTCGAAGTGGTGCTCCACCTGCGCGCCGGGCACGGTCCGCTCGCGGAACCCGGCCGCCAGCACGTCGCCGCGGAACCCCGTGTCGTCCCCGCCGGGCAGCGCCGCGGTCCCGAGCGCCTCGTCGAACGGCACGGCGGCGAGCACGCGGGCGGCCGCGCCCATGTTCGCGCCGACGAACTCGCGCCCCGCGACCGGCGGCTCGGGGACGTAGGCGTAGAAGTCCGCCGCGATGTCGGGCGTCAGCCAGGCGGGGCGCAGGGCCGGCGCCAGGGCGACCGCCCCGGACACCAGGTCCGCCTCGCCCGCGAGCAGGGGAGCGCCGAGGGTGCGCACCCAGTGCGGCGGCACGCGCACGTCGTCGTCGGTGAACAGCACGGCCCGCCCGGCGGCCGCCCGGGCGCCGGCGTTCCGGGCCCGGCCCAGCCCCGGCTCGGCGACGGCGACGACCCGGACCCGGGGGTCCCGCGCCGCGGCGTCGTCGAGCACCGCCCGGGTGCCGTCGGCGGAGGCGCTGTCCACGAGCACCAGCTCGCCCGGCACGCCGTGCGCCGCGGCGTCGTCGAGCGCGGCGCGGACGGACCCGATCGTCGGGCCGATGCGCCCGGCGCCGTCGCGGGTGCAGACGACGACGGACACGGCGGGCCGGCCGAGGGCCCCGGGCCCCTCGGGTGCGGGGCCGCGCTGCTCGGGTGCGGTCACGGTGGTCGTCCTCCCGTCGCCCTGCGCCCGTCGGCTCGAGCGAGTGCGACGCTACGCCCGTGCGGGTGACGGCGTCACCCGCACGGGCGGGGGCGCCGGGTGCGGGCACCCACGCGGCGCGTCCGCTTGACGGTCGCGCCGGCCCCGCCCTCGCCGGTCCGCGGCACTGCCGTGGATGGCGTATGATGTTTCGTTGGGTGTGCGCCCTGTCGCTGTCGCGCGTCCCGTCCGAACCCGACCGCCTCGTGCGGGTCGTGCTCGCGCGGGCGTCGGCGGACCCGGGAGCCCGCCCGCCGCACCAGACGCCCGCCGGCACCGCCGGGGGACGCCGGGCGCGGGGAACGGTAGTCCAGGACGACAGTTAGCGGAGGACATGGCGAAGAAGGACGGTGTCATCGAGATCGAGGGCAGCGTGATCGAGGCTCTGCCGAACGCGATGTTCCGCGTGGAGCTCACCAACGGTCACAAGGTGCTCGCCCACATCTCGGGCAAGATGCGCCAGCACTACATCCGGATCCTCCCCGAGGACCGGGTGGTGGTCGAGCTGAGCCCGTACGACCTGTCCCGCGGGCGCATCGTCTACCGCTACAAGTAACCGACCGAACGAGCATCGCCGTCGGTCGCGCTGCCCCGCGAGGGGAGCGCGGCGCATCGGCGGCGGAGGAACAGGCCATGAAGGTCAAGCCCAGCGTCAAGAAGATCTGCGACAAGTGCAAGGTGATCCGCCGGCACGGTCGCGTCCAGGTGATCTGCGAGAACCTGCGCCACAAGCAGCGCCAGGGCTGAGCAGCAGCACCCCGGCCGGCCCCTGACGGGGACCGGCCACCAGCGCATCGCCGAACCGGCGCCGCACCCGCACCGCGGGGACGGACCGGTGAACCCCCGGCTCGGAGGCCGGGGCCCGCTGCCAGCGGGAGGACGGTGCGGCAGACCTCCGAACGAAGTACCAAGGAGCCGGAAGGCACATGGCACGTCTTGTCGGCGTCGACCTCCCCCGCGAGAAGCGGCTCGAGATCGCGCTCACCTACATCTACGGCGTCGGCCGCACCCGCGCCCAGCAGACGCTGGCCGCGACGGGCATCAGCCCCGACGTCCGCGTCAAGGACCTCGACGACGCGCAGCTCGTCACCCTCCGCGACTACCTCGAGGGCAACTTCAAGCTCGAGGGCGACCTCCGTCGCGAGGTCGCCGCGGACATCCGCCGCAAGGTCGAGATCGGCAGCTACGAGGGCCTCCGGCACCGCCGCGGCCTCCCGGTGCGCGGCCAGCGCACCAAGACCAACGCGCGCACCCGCAAGGGCCCGAAGCGCACCGTCGCCGGCAAGAAGAAGGCCGGCCGGAAGTAGTCCGGCCGCGGCCCGCCGGGCCTGTCCGGGGACGACCAGGACAGCCGCCCGCGCCGCGTCGGAGCACCGACCTCACGACCAGCAGCGAGAGAGAAGCAGATGCCTCCCAAGACCCGCAGTGCCGTGCGCAAGCCGCGCCGCAAGGAGAAGAAGAACGTCTCCCACGGCCAGGCGCACATCAAGAGCACCTTCAACAACACGATCATCTCGATCACGGACCCCAGCGGCGCCGTGATCTCCTGGGCGTCCGGCGGCGACGTGGGCTTCAAGGGCTCGCGCAAGTCGACCCCGTACGCCGCGGGCATGGCCGCCGAGGCCGCTGCGCGCAAGGCCGCCGAGCACGGCATGAAGAAGGTCGACGTCTTCGTCAAGGGCCCCGGCTCCGGCCGTGAGACCGCGATCCGGTCGCTGACCGCCGCGGGCCTCGAGGTGGGCTCGATCCAGGACGTGACGCCGCAGGCCCACAACGGCTGCCGTCCGCCGAAGCGCCGCCGCGTCTGACACCTAGCCGGGCCGCCGTGGGCGGGGGAGCGATCCCCCGCCCGCGGCGGTGCCGGCCGGTCGTCCGGGTGGACCGAGACCCGAGTCGACCAGCGAGTACCTGCGCTGCGTCATATGGCGGACGCACGCTGAGAGGAACCCCGAAGTGCTCATCGCACAGCGCCCCACCCTGACCGAAGAGGTCATCTCGGAGTACCGCTCGCGGTTCTCCATCGAGCCGCTCGAGCCCGGCTTCGGCTACACGCTCGGCAACTCCCTGCGCCGCACCCTGCTGTCGTCCATCCCGGGCGCGGCGGTGACGAGCATCCGGATCGACGGCGTGCTGCACGAGTTCAGCACCGTCCCGGGCGTCAAGGAGGACGTCACCGAGATCATCCTCAACATCAAGAACCTCGTCGTCTCCTCGGAGAACGACGAGCCGGTCGTGATGTACCTGCGCAAGCAGGGTGCGGGTGACGTGACCGCGGCGGACATCGTGCCGCCCGCCGGTGTCGAGGTGCACAACACGGACCTGCACCTGGCCACGCTGAACGAGAAGGGCAAGCTCGAGATCGAGCTGACCGTCGAGCGCGGCCGCGGCTACGTGTCGGCGAACCAGAACAAGTCGTACGAGGCCGAGATCGGCCGCATCCCCGTCGACTCGATCTACTCGCCGGTCCTCAAGGTGACCTACAAGGTCGAGGCCACGCGTGTCGAGCAGCGCACCGACTTCGACAAGCTCGTCGTCGACGTCGAGACCAAGCCGGCGATCTCGCCGCGGGACGCGCTCGCCTCGGCGGGCAAGACCCTGGTCGAGCTGTTCGGCCTCGCCCGCGAGCTGAACGTCGAGGCCGAGGGCATCGAGATCGGCCCGTCGCCGACGGACGCGGCGCTGGCCGCGGACCTGGCGCTGCCGATCGAGGACCTGCAGCTGACCATCCGGTCCTACAACTGCCTCAAGCGCGAGGGCATCCACACGGTGGGCGAGCTCGTGGCGCGGTCGGAGGCCGACCTGCTCGACATCCGCAACTTCGGTGCGAAGTCGATCACCGAGGTCAAGGAGAAGCTGGCCGAGCTGAACCTGTCCCTCAAGGACAGCCCGCTCGACTTCGACCCGAGCGCCGCCGCGTACTACGACGGCGACGAGGGCGACTTCACCGAGGACGAGCAGTACTGACGCCGGGGAGGCGGCGCACGGCTGACGTGCGCCGCCGGCCCATCACTGGAACCAAGGAGTAAAGACCATGCCTACGCCCACCAAGGGTCCCCGGCTCGGTGGCGGCCCGGCGCACGAGCGGCTGATCCTGGCCAACCTGGCCACGTCGCTGTTCGAGCACAAGCGCATCACGACGACCGAGGCCAAGGCCAAGCGCCTGCGCCCGCTCGCCGAGCGTCTCGTCACCTTCGCGAAGCGCGGCGACCTGCACGCCCGCCGGCGCGTCCTGACCGTGGTCAAGGACAAGTCGGTCGTGCACGAGCTGTTCGTGGAGATCGCCCCGCAGATGGCCGAGCGCCAGGGCGGCTACACGCGTATCACGAAGATCGGCCCCCGCAAGGGCGACAACGCCCCCATGGCCGTGATCGAGCTCGTGCTCGAGCCCGTCTCGCCGAAGCAGGCCGTCGTCCGCGAGGCCACCAAGGCCGTCGCGAAGGCCGCGCCGAAGGCGGAGGAGCCGAAGGCCGAGGAGACGGTCGAGGAGACCCCGGCGGAGGAGACCCCCGCCGAGGAGACCCCCGCCGAGGAGACGAAGGACGAGGCCGAGAAGGCCTGACCGTCCGGTCACCACGCACACGGGGCCCGGGCCGCGAGCACACCGCTCGCGACCCGGGCCCCGTCGCGTCCCCCCGGCCCGTCCCGCCCCGCGGCTCGCGGAGCGGACCGGGCGTCCACCTCGCCGGGTCGGCGGGGTGCGGCCGGGGGTAGCGTCGGGCGGGTGAGCGTCCCCGTCGTGCTGGTGCACGGGCTGCGCACGTCCCGGACCATGTGGCGCGCGCAGGTCGAGGCGCTGCGGGCGTACGGGTGCGACGTCGTCGCCGTGGACCTGCCGGGGCACGGGGAGCGGCTGGGTGAGCGGTTCACGCTCGACGGGGCGGTGGACGCGGTGTCCGACGGGGTGGACCGGGTCGGCGGCCGGGCGCTCGTCGTCGGGCTGTCGCTCGGCGGGTACACCGCTGTCCGGCACGCGGCCCGGCGCCCGGCGCAGGTGGCCGGGCTGGTCGCGGCGGCGTGCTCCACCCGGCCGCTGCTGGCGCTGGTCGACGGGTGGGCCCTGCTCGCCCGGGGCATCGCGCGGCTGCCGGACGCCGGCGCGGGCCTGAACCAGGGGATGGTCGACCGGGTGCTGTCGGCCGAGGCCGCGCGGGACGTGGCCGCGGGCGGGTTCGCGCTGGACGTCGTGGACGACGTGCTGCGGGCGATGCGTGACGCGACGCCGGTCGAGGACCTGGCGCGGGTCGAGGCGCCGGTGTGGCTGGTGAACGGCCGCTACGACCACTTCCGCGGCGAGGAGCGCCGGTTCCTGCGCGCGTGCCGCGACGGCCGCCTGGTGGTCGTCCCCGGCGCGACCCACCTGGTCTCCCTGACGGCCCCGGTCGCGTTCACGCGCGTCCTGCTCGACGCCGTCGACGCCGTGTCCGCCGGCGTGGGCGCAGGCTAGACCCCGAGCTGCCAGGCGCGGACGCCGCCGACGATGCCGGCCTGGTTCGGGACCACGACCACGTCGTCGCCGAGGCGGGACAGGACCTGGGGCGTGATCCGGCGGGAGTTGCCGCCGCCGAGGTACAGCCGGTCCCACAGCACGACGGGGCGCAGGCCCTCGACGACCTGCCGCACCCGCCGGGACCACAGGGCGTCGCCGAGCCGCGCGCGCTGGATCTGCCCGATGTACTCGTCGTAGGTGGTCATGCGGCGGACCGGGGCGTGCGACCACTCCAGGTGCGGGGCGAGCCGGCCGCCGTCGAACAGCGCGGAGCCGAGCCCCGTGCCGAGCGTGAGCACGAGCTCCACGCCGGTCCCGGACACGACCCCGGCGCCGTGCACCTCGGCGTCGTTCAGCACGAGCGTCGGCACGCCGACCCGCGCCTCCACGGCCGCGCGGATGTCGCAGCCCGCCCATGCGGCGACCAGCTCCGGGTCCACGCGGGTGTGCGGGCCGGAGCGGGTCACGTAGTGCGGGGTGGCCACCACGACGCCGTGCCGGATCATGCCGGGCATGCCGACCGTGGCGCGGTCGGCGGCGGGCAGCCGGGCGGCGATGTCGGCGATGGTGTCGACCAGCCGCTCGGGCGGCAGCGGGTACGGCGTCGGCACCCGGACGGCCGGGGCGTGCAGCGTCCCCGAGGAGTCGAGCACGGACGCCTTGATGCCGCCGCCGCCGCAGTCGACGGCGAGGGTGTACGGGGTCGTCGCGGGTGCCGGCACCGGACCACGGTAGAGCAGCCCCGCGGCCCGTACGCTCGGTCCGTGCCGGACCAGCCCCTCGACCCCCCGCCCGTCGCCGCTGCCGGCGCCCCCGCCGCCGACCTCGTGCGCGTCCGCGTCGACCTCGCGTACGACGGCACCGACTTCGCCGGCTGGGCCCGCCAGCCCGGCCTGCGGACCGTGCAGGGCGTCGTGGAGGACGGCCTGGCGCTGGTGCTGCGGTCGGCCCACCGGGGTGACGCCCCGCCACGCGTCACGGTCGCCGGGCGGACGGATGCGGGCGTGCACGCGCGCGGGCAGGTGCTGCACGTGGACGTGCCCGCGGGGGCGTGGGCCGCCGTGCCGGGACGGTCCGACCGGGGGCCCGAGGAGTCGCTGCTGACGCGCCTGGCTGGCGTGCTGCCGGCCGACGTCGTGGCGACGCGGGTGCGGGTCGCGCCGGAGGGCTTCGACGCCCGGTTCTCGGCGGTCGCGCGCCGGTACGTCTACCGGGTGTGCGACGAGACCGCGCTGCGTGACCCGCTGCGGCGGCACCACGTGCTGTGGTCGCGCCGCCCGCTCGACGTCGCCGCGATGCACGAGGCGGCGCAGCGGGTGCTCGGCCGGCACGACTTCGCCGCGTACTGCAAGCCCCGGCCGGGCGCGACGACGATCCGCACGCTCGACGAGCTGACCTGGGAGCGCCCCGCGGACGGCCCCGACGCGGGCCTCGTGGTCGCCACGGTGCGCGCGGACGCGTTCTGCCACTCGATGGTGCGCGCGCTCGTCGGCGCGAGCCTCGCCGTGGGGGAGGGCAGGCGCGGCGTCGACTGGCCGGCGGAGCTCCTGGTGGGCGGCCGCCGCGACCCGGGCAGCGCGGTGGTGGCGGCGCACGGCCTCACCCTGGAGGAGGTCGTCTACCCGCCGGACGCGGAGCTCGCGGCGCGCCAGGTCCGCACCCGCGCCCCCCGCTCGGCCGACGACGTCGACCCGCACCCGCTGCGCGCGCCCTGACGGGCACCCCGCGCCGCCTCGCGCCCCCGCGACCCCGTCGGCGAGGGGGCACCCGCCGCGCACCCGGGGCGGTCCGAGCGCCGCCCGGATGCCCGCGCGGCGCCCCCTCGGCAGGGGGACGGCCGCGCCGGCCTCAGTCCTCCTCGACGACGTGGATCGCGGCCTCCTCGGCGCTCGCCGCGCCGCCGTCCACGCCCGCGTCGATCGCGAACTGGTCGTTGCCGCCGGACTCGACGGCGTCGTCGTCCTCCAGGAGCCGGCCGGCGCGGTCGGGCTCCCGGGACGGGTCGACGCGCGGCTCGGCGTCCCAGACGTCCGGCTCCTCCTGGGCGACCCGCTGGTCGAGCGTCTCGCCGCGGGACTCCTCCCAGGGCGTCTCGCCCCAGTGGCTGGAGGCCGGCCGGGGGCGCTCGGGCGGGGAGTAGCCCTCGTCGAGCAGGTCGTCGACGCCGCGGTCGACGAGGGTGTCCTCCTCGGGCAGCTGGTTCGCGTCGCCCTCGGCGCCGGTGGCCGGGTCGGTGCTGGTGGCAGGGGTGTCCTCGCTCATGGTCCGAGCCTGGCACCGCCCCTCGCGGCCTGCCACCGCACGGAATCGGGTTGGGTGCGCGCGCCCGCACCTGGGACGATCGGCGCATGGGTCATCTCGAGGTGCACGACGTGCGCTACGTGCTCCCCGACGGCCGCCCGCTGCTCGGGGGCGTCGACCTGCGGGTCGGCGAGGGGCAGCGCACCGCGCTGGTCGGGCCGAACGGCGCGGGCAAGTCGACGCTGCTGCGGATCGTGGCGGGGGACGAGCAGCCGCACGACGGCGCCGTCGTGCGCACCGGCGGGCTCGGCGTCATGCGGCAGGACGTGGGCCGGATCGCCGACGACCGCTCGGTCCGCGACCTGCTGGCGTCGCTGACGCCCGGGGCGGTCGGCGCGGCCGCGCGGGAGCTCACCGCGGCCGAGCTGCACATGATGGAGGTCGACGACGAGCCCTCCCAGATGCGGTACGCGCAGGCGCTCGCGGACTGGGCGGACGTCGGCGGCTACGAGGTCGAGGCCGACTGGGACCGCGTGACGGACGACGTGCTGTCGATCCCGTTCGACCGCGCCCAGCACCGCACCGTGCGCACCCTGTCCGGCGGCGAGCAGAAGCGGCTGGTGCTGGAGGCGCTGCTGCGCGGCCCGCAGGAGGTGCTGCTGCTCGACGAGCCGGACAACGCCCTGGACGTGCCGACCAAGCGCTGGCTGGAGCGGCGGCTGCTGGACAGCCCGAAGACGGTCCTGCTGGTCAGCCACGACCGCGAGCTGCTCTCCCGGGTGCCGACGCACGTGGCGACCCTGGAGCCGGCGCGGACGGGCGCGACCGTCTGGGTGCACGGCGGCACGTTCACCACGTACACCGAGGCCCGCGAGGCACGCCGGGAGCGGCTCGCCGAGCTCGCCCGCCGGTGGGACGAGGAGCACGCCAAGCTCATCACCCTGGTGAACACGCTCAAGACCAAGGCGGCGTTCAACGACGGCCTCGCCTCGCGGTACTCCGCGGCCCAGACCCGGCTGCGGAAGTTCGAGGAGGCGGGCCCGCCCGAGGTCGTCGCGCACGACCAGCAGGTGCGGGTCCGGCTGCGCGGCGGGCGCACGGCGAAGCGGGCCGTCGTCGCCGAGGGGCTCGAGCTCACCGGGCTGATGAGGCCGTTCGACCTCGAGGTGTGGTTCGGGGAACGCGTCGCGGTGCTCGGGTCGAACGGGTCGGGCAAGTCGCACTTCCTGCGACTGCTCGCGGCGGGCGGCAGCGACCCCCAGCCGGACCAGTCCCCGGCCGACGGCGAGCTCCCGATCGACCCCGTGCGGCACACCGGCGTCGCCCGGCTGGGCTCGCGGGTCGTCCCGGGGTTCTTCGCCCAGAACCGCCAGCACGCCCAGGACGCCGCGTTCGCCGGCCGGACGCTGCTGGAGATCCTGCACCGCGGCGAGGGCCGCCGGGCCGGCATGGGCCGCGAGCCCGCCAGCAAGGCCCTCGACCGCTACGAGCTGGTCGCGTCGGCCGAGCAGCGGTACGAGACCCTGTCCGGCGGGCAGCAGGCGCGGTTCCACATCCTGCTGCTCGAGCTCGGCGGGGCGACCCTGCTGCTGCTCGACGAGCCCACCGACAACCTCGACCTGCACTCCGCGGAGGCGCTCGAGGCCGGGCTCGCGGCGTTCGAGGGGACGGTGCTCGCGGTGACCCACGACCGGTGGTTCGCGCGGGGGTTCGACCGGTTCCTCGTGTTCGGCGAGGACGGCGCGGTGGTCGAGACGCCGGAGCCGGTCTGGGACGCCGGCCGGGTCGCCCGGAGCCGCTGACGTCGGGCGACGGCGGTGACCGACGTCGCTTTGACCGCCCCCGGGGGCGGCGGCTACCCTGGTGAGTCGTTGTGCGTCCGTCGGTGTCGACCAAGGTGCGTTCCCACTCACCGGTCCACGGACGACGCACGGACGGTACTCATCGGCTGACCCCGGCTTCTACGGGATTGCCGTGGACACAGTCAGAGACATAGAGAAGGCAACGACCGTGCGCACGTACACCCCGAAGCCCGGCGACGTCCAGCGCAACTGGCACGTCATCGACGCGACCGACGTGGTCCTGGGCCGCCTGGCGAGCCAGGTGGCGACCCTGCTCCGTGGCAAGCACAAGGCGACGTTCGCCCCGCACGTCGACGGCGGCGACTTCGTCATCGTCATCAACGCGGAGAAGGTCGCCCTGACCGGCACCAAGCGGGAGACCAAGCTCGCCTACCGCCACTCGGGCTACCCGGGCGGCCTGCGGGCGACCACGTACTCCGACCTGCTCGACAAGCACCCCGAGCGTGCGATCGAGAAGGCCGTGCGCGGCATGCTCCCGAAGACCTCCCTGGCCCGCCAGCAGCTCTCCAAGCTGAAGGTCTACGCCGGTGCGGAGCACCCGCACGCCGCCCAGCAGCCGAAGCCCTTCGAGATCACCCAGGTCGCGCAGGGCTGACGCCCGCGAGGACATCCGAGACAGGACGCGAGGACACATCAGTGGCCGAGACCACGGTCGACATCGACCTTGAGGGCGGCGAGACGCCCACCAGCTACACCTCCGAGAGCGCCGCGCCGGCCGGCCGCGGCCAGAGCCTGACGGCTCCCGGCCAGGCCCTGGGCCGCCGCAAGGAGGCCATCGCCCGCGTGCGCCTGGTGCCCGGCACCGGCCAGTGGAAGATCAACGGCCGCACCCTCGAGGACTACTTCCCGAACAAGGTGCACCAGCAGCTCGTGAACTCCCCGCTGAAGCTGGTCGACGTCGAGGGCCGCTTCGACGTCATCGCCCGCATCAGCGGCGGCGGCGTGACCGGCCAGGCCGGCGCGCTGCGCCTGGGCATCGCCCGCGCGCTGAACGCCATCGACGCCGAGCACAACCGCCCGGCGCTGAAGAAGGCCGGCTTCCTGACCCGCGACGCCCGCGTCGTCGAGCGCAAGAAGGCCGGTCTCAAGAAGGCCCGCAAGGCCCCGCAGTACTCGAAGCGCTGATCGACGCATCCGCGCTCACGGCCGATGGCCCCGAGGGTCCGACCCTCGGGGCCATCGGCCGTTCCGGTGCCCCGACCGCACCGGTCCTGGCACGATGCAGGGGGCCGCGCGCCGCGGCCGTGGACGAAGGAGCCCGTTGATGGGACGACTGTTCGGCACCGACGGGGTCCGGGGCCTCGCCAACCGGGACGTGACCGCCGAGGTCGCGCTGGACCTCTCCGTCGCTGCGGCGCACGTGCTGGGGTCGCGCGGCGAGTTCGCGGGCCACCGCCCCCGCGCGGTGGTGGGGCGCGACCCCCGCGCCTCCGGGGAGTTCCTGTCCGCCGCCGTGGCCGCCGGCCTGGCGAGCGCGGGCGTGGACGTGCTCAACGTCGGCGTGCTCCCGACGCCCGCCGTGGCGCACCTCACCGGCGCGCTCGGCGTGGACCTCGGCGTGGTGCTGTCCGCGTCGCACAACCCCATGCCGGACAACGGCATCAAGTTCCTCGCCCGGGGCGGCCTCAAGCTCGACGACGAGCTCGAGGACGCCATCGAGCAGCGGATGCGCGAGGACTGGAACCGCCCCGTGGGCGCCGAGGTCGGCCGGATCCGGTCCGACACCGGCCGCGCGGGGGAGCAGTACGTCGAGCACCTGGTCGGCACGCTCGGCCACGACCTGAGCGGCCTGCGGGTCGCGGTGGACTGCGCGAACGGCGCCGCCAGCGAGGTCGGGCCGGCCGCCCTGCGCGCCGCGGGCGCGGACGTCGTGGTCATCAACGCCTCGCCGGACGGCCGGAACATCAACGAGGCGTGCGGCTCCACGCACCCGGAGCAGCTGCAGGCGGCGGTCGTCGCGTCCGGCGCGGACCTCGGCGTGGCGTTCGACGGCGACGCGGACCGCTGCCTCGCGGTGGACCACACCGGCGCGCTGGTGGACGGCGACCAGATCATGGGCGTGCTCGCCCTGGCCCTGCGGGAGCGCGGCGCGCTGACGCAGGACACGCTCGTCGTCACCGTGATGAGCAACCTCGGCCTGCGGCTCGCGATGCAGGCGGCGGGCGTCCGGACGATCGAGACCGGCGTCGGCGACCGCTACGTGCTCGAGGCGATGCGCGCGCACGGCTACAACCTCGGCGGCGAGCAGTCCGGCCACGTCATCCTGGCGGACCACGCGACCACCGGCGACGGCACGCTGACCGCGCTGCAGCTCGCGTCCCGCGTCGCGCAGACCGGCCAGAAGCTCAGCGAGCTCGCCTCGGTCGTGCGGCGGCTGCCCCAGACCCTGGTGAACGTGCCGGGCGTCGACAAGGCGCGCGCGGGCACCGACGAGCACGTCACGGCCGCGGTCGGCGAGGCCCAGGCCGCGCTCGGCTCCACCGGCCGCGTGCTGCTGCGCCCCTCGGGCACCGAGCCGCTGGTGCGGGTCATGGTCGAGGCGGCCACCCAGGACGACGCCGACCGCGTGGCGGGCCGGCTCGCCGACGTCGTGCGCGACCGGCTCGCGCTGTGACCGCCGGCGAGGCCCTGCCGTCCCGCTGGCCGCTCGAGCTGGTCCGGGGCTACGTCGACAAGGTGCTCGAGGTCGCGGCCTCGATCCCCGGCGGCACCGTCCCGATCCAGCCCGCCGGGCACCCGTCCCTGCGCACCCGCGCGCTGCCCTACGACGGCCAGCTCGACGACGACGTGCTCGCCGCCCTGCTGGAGGTCATGCGCCGCACGATGCACGCGGCCCCGGGCGTCGGGCTCGCGGCGCCGCAGATCGGGCTGCCGCTGGCGCTGGCCGTGCTGGCCGACCCGGGCGCGGCCGACCCGGAGACCGCGGCCGTCCGCGAGCGGCCCGAGCTGCCGTACCGCGTGCTGGTGAACCCGGCGTACGAGGCGGTGCCCGGCGAGGAGCCGGAGCACGTCGCGTTCTACGAGGGGTGCCTCAGCGTGCCGGGGCTCCAGGCGGTCGTGCCGCGGCTGCGCCGCATCAGGCTCACCGGCACGGACGAGACCGGCGAGCCGCTGGACGAGGTCCTGCAGGGCTGGCCGGCGCGCATCGTCCAGCACGAGACCGACCACCTGAACGGCACGCTGTACCTGGACCGGGCGCACCTGCGGTCGCTCTCGACCACGGACCACCTCGGCCCGCGCTGGGCCGGCGAGCCCCGCCCGCTGGAGGCGTCGCGCACGCTGGGCTTCCCGCTGGACTGAGCGCCCGGCGCGCGGCGCGGCGTCCCCTGAGGGTTCACCGGACCGCCACCGAATGCCCGTGACCCGTGTCGGTGGTGCGTGGTGCACTGGGAACCTGCGACCGACCCGGCGTCCTCCGCGAGGGGGACCCGGGGCGGACGGAAGTCGGTCCGGGGGGCGATGCCCGCGTGCGAGCCCCCGGGTGACGATGGGGGGAGGACCAGGGGGGACTCGGGGGTGTCCCCCATGTCGGCCGCCTGTGGCGCCCACCTAGCGTGGGGACGTCGCCGGGAGCCGTCGACGCCCGCCACGACCCAGGAGCTGATGACACGTGCTGCAGGACTGGATCAGCGCCATCGAGGGCTGGATCCCGGCCTTGGCCGAGTCGCTGTGGGTGTACCCCGCGCTCATGCTGTTCGCGACGATCGACGGCTTCTTCCCGCCGGTCCCGAGCGAGTCGGTGGTCATCGCGCTGGCGTCGCTGTCGGTCGCGCACGGCGAGCCGAACCTCGCGCTCATCATGGTCGCCGGCGCGCTCGGCGCGTTCACGGGCGACCAGATCGCCTACACGATCGGCTCCCGGGTGGACGTGCACCGGCTGCGGATCTTCCGCACCGAGCGCGGCCGCAAGGCCCTCGCCTGGGCCGAGCACGCGCTCGCGCACCGCGGGTCCTCGTTCATCCTCGCCGCGCGGTACATCCCGGTGGGCCGGGTGGCGGTCAACATGACGGCCGGCGCGCTGGGGTACCCCCGCAAGCGGTTCGTCGGGCTCACCGCGCTGGCCGCGGTCACCTGGGCGGCCTACGGCACGGCCGTCGGCGTGGGCGCGGGCGTCTGGCTGGAGGAGCACCCGCTGGTCGCCGTGGTCGCCGGCGTCGTCGTCGGCACCCTCGTCGGCCTGCTCATCGACTGGGTGCTCCGGCGCTGGGTCGGCGTCGGGCGCGTGCCCGCGGCCCCGGCGGACGTCGACCCGGCGGCCACGCCGCTCGTGGAGGGCGCCGAGCGGCCGGCGGCCCCGGGGCCCCGTGCGGCTGACCACCCGTCGCCGGCCCCGCGGGTCGCGACCCCGGCCGGCGCCGGGAGCACGCGCCCGGTCCGCCGCGGCGGGCCCGCCCCGGCCCCCGGCTCGGCGGCCGCGGCGCCCGACGCGGCGGACTGACCGGCGCCGGGTCACGTCCCGGCAACGATCCGCACCCGCTCGCTAACGATCCGGTCTCACCCGCGTCCCGCGCCCGGAGCCGCCCCTAGGCTCGGTGCGGGCCACGACGGAGTCGCCCCCAGCGACGGAGGCCGGGCACGCGCCCGGTCCTCCGTCCCAGGGCAGGCAGGGCGACGAAGGGCGGGCGGGAGCATGACGGCACCGCGTCCCCCCGTACCCGCTGCCCGGGCCCGGACCCGCGCCCGCCGGCGCGCCGCCGTCCCCGCCGCGCTGCTGGTCGCCGCCCTCGCCGCGTGCTCGGCCGCCCCGGACGCGGCCGGCGACGCGCAGTCCCGCGCGAGCGCCGGCCGGACCGCCGTCGCCACCGAGGCCGACTGCCTGGCCCCCCAGGTGCTGACCGCGCTCGGCTTCGACGCCGCCGCGTACACCGGGTCGGTGCACCGGGACGCGCCGGAGGCGGCCGCACCGCCCGACGGCTTCGTGGCCGTCTCGGCGGTGCTGTGCAGCACCGGGGAGACCCTGACCGACGCGGCGGGCCGGTGGGCGGCCGTCACGGCCAGCCGGCTCGAGGGCGACGTCGCCCCGCTGGTGTCCGCCCTCACCGGGCGCTCGACCGTGCCGGCGGGGACGTCGGGGACATCGGGGACCGCCTGCCCCGCCGGCGCGGAGCGCGCCGACCTGTGGCTCGTGGACGCCCTCGGCGGGGCCGTCCGCGTGGCGCTGCCGGGCGGCGGCTGCGGCGAGCTGCCCGAGGCCGTGGCCGACGGGATCGCCGCGCTCGACGTGATGGACGTCGAGCACTACCCGGTCGCGCTCGTCGCCCCCGCGCCCAGCGCGTCGCCCACGGCGGGCTGACGGCGCGCCCGGCGGCCGGGGGACGGTCTCAGAGCTTGCGCAGCCGCACCCGCCGCACGGAGTGGTCGCTGCCCTTGGTCAGGACCAGGGTCGCCCGGCTCCGGGTCGGCAGGATGTTGCGCACGAGGTTCGGGGCGTTGATCGCGTCCCAGATGCTCTCGGCCCGCGCGACGGCCTCGTCGTCGCTCAGCGCGGCGTACCGGTGGAAGTACGACTCCGGCTTGGCGAACGCGGTCGAGCGCAGCGACAGGAACCGCTCGACGTACCACTGCCGGACGTCCGTGGTCCGGGCGTCCACGTAGATCGAGAAGTCGAAGAAGTCGCTCACGGCGAGGTTCGACGTGCTCGACGTGCCGGCGGCGGACGGGGCGGGCTGCAGCACGTTGAGGCCCTCGACGATGAGGACGTCCGGCTTGCGCACCACCACCTCGGCCCCCGGCACGATGTCGTAGGTGATGTGGTCGTACACCGGGGCCCGGACCTCGGCGTGCCCGGCCTTCACGCGGGACACGAACTGCAGCAGCGCGCGCCGGTCGTAGGACTCGGGGAAGCCCTTGCGGTCCATCAGGCCGCGCCGCTCGAGCTCGGCGTTCGGGTGCAGGAACCCGTCGGTCGTCATGAGCGCCACGTTCGGCGTCGCGGGCCAGCGGGCCATCAGCTCGCGCAGCAGGCGGGCGGTCGTCGACTTGCCGACCGCGACCGAGCCGGCCACGCCGATGACGAACGGGGTGCGCGGGGTGTCCTCCCGCAGGAACGTGGACGACGCCGCGTGCAGCCGCCGGGTGGCGGTCACGTACAGGTCGAGCAGCCGGGACAGCGGCCGGTAGATCGCGTCGACCTCGGCCAGGTCGATCGGGTCGCCGAGCCCGCGCAGCCGCGTCACGTCGGCGTCGGTCAGCGGCAGCGGGGTCGACTCCGACAGCCGGACCCAGGTGTCCCGGTCCAGCTCCACGTAGGGAGACGGCGACACGACGTCGGAGGCTCGCACCCGACGATTCTGCACGATCCCCGAGGTCCCGCCCGCCGGGGACGGCGCGCCGGCAGCGCGCCGGCAGCGCGCCGGGTGCCCGCCGGGTGCCCGCCGGCGGCGCCGCCGCGGGGCCGGCCTCGCCCGCGGCTAGACTCGCGCCCATGTGTGGAATCGTCGGTTACGTCGGGGACCATCAGCCGGACGGGCAGCCGCTCGACGTGGTCCTGGAGGGCCTGCGCCGCCTGGAGTACCGCGGGTACGACTCGGCCGGCGTCGCCCTGGTGCCGGGGACCGGGGGGCTCGTGACCGCCAAGAAGGCGGGCAAGCTCGCGAACCTCGTCGCGCTGCTGGACGAGGAGCCGCTGCCCGGCGCGACCGCCGGCATCGGGCACACCCGGTGGGCCACGCACGGCGGCCCGACCGACGTCAACGCGCACCCGCACGTCGCCGGGGGCGTCGCGTTGATCCACAACGGCATCGTCGAGAACTTCGCGACCCTCAAGGACGAGCTCCTCGCCGACGGGGCCGAGCTGCTGTCCGAGACGGACACCGAGGTCGTCGCGCACCTCGTCGCGCGCGCCTACGCCGAGGTCAAGGACCTCGGCGAGGCCATGCGGATCGTCGTGCGCCGCCTGCACGGCACGTTCACCCTGCTCGCCGTCCACGAGGACCACCCGGACACCGTGGTCGGCGCCCGGCACGACTCCCCGCTCGTCGTCGGGCTGGGCGACGGCGCGAACTACCTGGGGTCCGACGTCGCGGCGTTCATCGCCCGCACCCGCCGGGCGCTCGAGCTGGCGCAGGACCAGGTCGTCGTCATCACCCCGCGCTCGGTGACCGTCACCGACTTCGACGGCAACCCCGCCGAGGGCCGCGAGTACACCGTCGACTGGGACGCCGCCGCGGCCGAGAAGGGCGGCTTCCGGTCCTTCATGGACAAGGAGATCGCCGACCAGCCGCAGGCCGTCCAGGACACCCTGCTGGGCCGCACCGACACCCGCGGCCGGCTCGTGCTCGACGACCTGAAGATCGACGAGTCCGTGCTGCGCGCCGTCGACAAGATCATCGTCATCGCCTGCGGCACGGCCGCCTACGCCGGGCACGTGGCGAAGTACGCCGTCGAGCACTGGTGCCGCGTGCCGGTCGAGGTCGAGCTCGCGCACGAGTTCCGGTACCGCGACCCGATCGTGAACCCCCGCACGCTGGTCGTCGCCATCTCGCAGTCCGGCGAGACGATGGACACGCTGATGGCGATCCGGCACGCCCGGGAGCAGGGCGCCAAGGTGCTGGCGATCTGCAACACCCACGGCTCGACCATCCCGCGCGAGTCGGACGCGGTGCTCTACACGCACGCGGGCCCGGAGGTCGCGGTCGCCTCGACCAAGGCGTTCCTCGCCCAGATCACCGCGGCGTACCTCCTGGGCCTCTACCTGGCGCAGCTGCGCGGCAACAAGTTCTCCGACGAGATCGCCGAGATCCTCGAGGACCTGCGGGCCATGCCCGGCAAGATCCAGGAGGTCCTCGACCGCTCCGGCCGCGTGCGGGAGATCGCCCGCTGGATGGCCGACACCTCGTCGGTGCTGTTCCTCGGCCGGCACGTCGGGTTCCCCGTGGCCCTCGAGGGCGCGCTCAAGCTCAAGGAGATCGCCTACATCCACGCGGAGGGCTTCGCGGCCGGCGAGCTCAAGCACGGGCCGATCGCGCTGATCGAGCCCGGTCAGCCGGTGTTCGTCATCGTGCCGTCGCCGCGCGGCCGGGACTCGCTGCACTCCAAGGTCGTCTCGAACATCCAGGAGATCCGGGCCCGCGGCGCCCGCACGCTGGTGATCGCGGAGGACGGCGACGAGGCGGTGCGCGCGTACGCCGACGAGGTGTTCTACGTCCCGCAGTCGCCGACGCTGCTCGCGCCGCTGCTGTCCGTGGTGCCGCTGCAGATCTTCGCCTGCGAGCTCGCGACGGCCCGCGGCCTGGACGTCGACCAGCCGCGCAACCTCGCGAAGTCCGTCACGGTCGAGTAGTGGAGCTGCGGGCCGCGCAGGCCGAGGTCGAGGCGGTCTCGCGCGCCTACGCGCGCCTGCACGGCATCGAGCGCACCGACGACTGGCTGCTCCTGAAGCTCGGCGAGGAGGTCGGCGAGCTCACGCAGGCCTACCTCGCGGCGTCCGGGCGGTCCCGGCGGCCCGTCGCCGAGGGGGAGGCCGCCGTGCCGGCCGAGCTCGCCGACGTGCTGGCCCACGTGCTGCTGCTCGCGACCCGGCTGGACGTCGACCTCGACGCCGCGCTGGAGGACAAGTGGGGCCGGTGGCGCCACCTCGTCGAGGACCGGGACCGGCCGTGATCGTCGGGGTCGGGATCGACGTCGTCGACGTCGCACGGTTCCTGGCGACGGTCGAGCGCGTGCCCGCGCTGCGGAGCCGCCTGTTCACGCCGGAGGAGCGCGACCTGCCGCCCGCCTCCCTCGCCGCGCGGTTCGCGGCGAAGGAGGCGATCGCCAAGGCGCTGGGCGCCCCGGCCGGGATGTCCTGGCAGGACGCCACGGTCCGGCGGGTCCCCGGCGGGGCGCCCGAGGTCGAGGTGGTCGGCACGGTGCTGGCCCGCGCGGAGGCGCTCGGGGTGGCGCGGTTCCACCTGTCGATCTCGCACGACGCGGGCATCGCGTCGGCGATGGTCGTGGCCGAGACGGCCTGACCTGGGCGCCCCCGCTGCACTCCCGGTGCCGCTAGCGCAGAGCCGGGACGACCTCGCGCTCGAACAGCTCGATGCCGGAGCGGTCGTACGCGGCCTCCGCGAAGTACGTGATCGCGTAGGTCATCCCGAGGGACTCGAGCTCGCGGAGCTTCTCGACCACCTGCTCGGGCGTGCCGACCAGCGGGCCCCGGCGGAAGTCCTCGGCGATCTCGGGCGCCTTCGCGGGCACGGTCCGGGACAGGTGCTCCTCGAGCCAGGCGATGCGGTCGTCCACCTCCGCCTCGGTCGACCCGATCACCACGTTGTAGTTGGCCGAGCGGGTGATCTCGTCGTAGTTCCGGCCGATGGCGGCGCAGTGCTCCTGCAGCACGCGGGACTTGTGCGCGAACCCGGCGGGGGTGCCGTCGAAATTCGTGAACTGCGCGTGCTCGGCCGCGACCCGGAGGGTCTTGCGCTCGCCGCCGCCCGCGATCCACAGCGGCGGGCCGTCCACCTGCAGCGGCAGCGGGGCGAGCTGCGCGCCGTCGACCTGGTAGTGCGCGCCGTCGAGGGTCGCGACCCCGTTGGTCCACAGCTGCTTCATGATCTGCACGCCCTCGTCGAGCATCGCGATCCGCTCGCCCGGCGTCGGGAAGCCGTAGCCGTAGGCGCGCCACTCGTGCTCGTACCAGCCGGCGCCGATGCCCATCTGCACGCGACCGCCGGAGATCACGTCGGCGGTGGCCGCGACCTTCGCCAGGTACGCGGGGTTCCGGTACGCCATGCAGGTGCACATCTGCCCGAGCCGCACGCGGCTGGTGGTGGCGGCGTAGGCGTTCATGAGGCTCCAGGCCTCGTGCGTCGCCTCGCCGTTGGGCTCGGGGACGGCGTGGAAGTGGTCGTACACCCAGATCGAGTCGTAGGCGTCGCCCTCGTCGGCGTGCCGGGCGAGGGAGCTCATGACGGACCAGTGGTCGGCCGGCTCGATGCCGGTGAGGTCCTGCCGCCAGCCCTGGGGGATGAAGAGTCCGAAGCGCATGGGCCCGAACCTATCCCCGGGCGCGCCCCTGCGCCGGACGGGGCCGTCCGCCAGGATGGACGCATGATCCTGGGGTACACGGCGGCCGAGGTGCGCGCGGCGGAGGAGCCGCTGCTGGCGCGCGGGGTGCCGCTCATGGAGCGGGCGGCGTTCGCGCTCGCGACGCAGGTCGCGGCGGAGCTCGCCGGGCGGCGCGGGGCGGTCCGCGGGGCGAGCGCGGTGGCGCTGGTCGGGCCGGGGAACAACGGCGGCGACGCGCTGCACGCCGGGGCGGTGCTGGCCCGGCGCGGGGTGCGGGTGGTCGCGCTGTGCACGACGGACGCGCCGCACGCGGGCGGCCTCGCGGCGCTGCTCGGTGCGGGCGGCCGGGCGGTCCGGGTGGCCGCGCCGGGTGCGGCCGCTCCCGGGCCCGGCGCGCTGCCGCCCGTGTGGCTCGGCGACGCCGTGGCCGAGGCGTACGCCGCGGACGTCGTCCTGGACGGCCTGCTCGGCATCGGCGGGCGCGGGGCGCCGCGGGGCGAGGCGGGGCTGCTCGTCGGGCTGCTGTCGGACCTGCTCGCGGACGAGCCCGGTCCGCTGGTGGTGGCCGTCGACGTGCCGAGCGGCACCGGCGTCGACGACGGCGCCCTGCCCGACGGCCCCGTGCTGCCCGCCGACCTCACGGTCACGTTCGGCGCCGCGAAGCCCGGGCTGCTGCTCCCCCCGGCCTCCCGGCGCGCCGGGCGGGTGGCCGTCGTGGACCTGGGGCTGCCGCTGCCGGGGCAGCCGGCGGTCGCGCGTCTGGAGCCGGCCGACGTCGCCGGGCTCTGGCCGGTGCCGGGCCCCGAGGACCACAAGTACCGCCGCGGCGTGCTGGGCGTCGTGGCCGGGACGCCGGCGTACCCGGGTGCGGCGGTGCTCACGGTGTCCGCCGCCGTGCGCGCGGGCGTCGGCATGGTCCGGTACGCCGGGCCGTCCGCGGTCGCCCGGGCGGTGCTCGCCGCGCGGCCGGAGGTCGTCGCCGGGGACGGGCGGGTGCAGGCGTGGCTGCTCGGCCCGGGCGTCGACCCGCGGCACGCGAAGCAGGCGCGGCGCGTCGCGGGGGCGCTCGAGCGCGCGCTCGGCACCGGCCTGCCCGTCGTGCTGGACGCCGGCGCGCTGGAGCTGGCGCCGGAGCAGCTGGCCCCCTGGTGCGTGCTCACCCCGCACGCCGGCGAGCTCGCGGCGCTGCTGGCCCGGCGCGGGGAGGAGGCGGACCGGGCGGCGGTCGAGGCGGAGCCGCTGCGCTGGGCGCGGCGCGCGCACGAGCTCACCGGCGCGACCGTCCTGCTGAAGGGCAGCACGACGGTGGTGGCCGGAGCGGGCGGCGCGGTGTACGCGCAGGCGGACGCTCCCGGCTGGCTCGCGACCGCCGGGTCCGGGGACGTGCTCGCCGGGGTGCTGGGCGCCCTGCTCGCCGGGCGGGCCGCGGACGTGCTCGCGGACCCGCCGCTGGCGGCGGCGCTCGCGGCCGCGGCGGCGCTGGTGCACGGGCGCGCGGCGGACGTCGCCGTGCCGGGCGGCCCGGTCGCCGCGCTCGACGTCGCGGACGCGCTGCCGGCGACCGTGGCGGGGCTGCTCCGTGGCTGAGCCCGGCCCGCCGCTCGCCCCGCTGCGGGAGGACCTGCGCCGCCGGGTCGCCGACCTGCTCGCCCCGCCGCCCGGCGCCGACCGGCCGGTCCGCCGCCTGCTCGGCATCGCGGGTGCGCCGGGCGCGGGGAAGTCCACGCTGTCCGCCCAGGTGCTGGCCGCCTTCCCCGGGCGGTGCGTGGTGGCGCCGATGGACGGCTTCCACCTCGCGCAGACCGAGCTCGAGCGCCTCGGCCGCGCCGACCGCAAGGGCGCGCCCGACACGTTCGACGCCGCCGGCTACGTCGCCCTGCTGCGCCGGCTGCGCGCGCCGGTCCCCGGGGAGACGGTCTACGCGCCGGAGTACCGCCGCGACCTGCGCAACGGCGTGGCCGGGGCCATCGGCGTCCCGGCGGACGTGCCGCTGGTCGTCACCGAGGGGAACTACCTGCTGCTGGAGACCCACGGGTTCGGCCCGGTCCGCGACCTGCTGGACCTGTGCTGGTTCGTCGACCTGCCGCAGGAGGTGCGCGCCGAGCGGCTCGTCGCCCGGCACCGCCTGTTCGGCAAGGCCCCCGACGCGGCGTACGCGTGGACGCACGGCCCGGACCAGCGGAACGCGGACCTCGTGGAGGGCACGCGGGGCCGGGCGGACCTGGTCGTCGAGGCCGGCTGACGGGCACGGGCCGGCCGGACCGCGCGGTGGGTGGAGGGTTCTGCCCGACACGCGCGGCGTGTCGCGGCAGAACCCTCCACCCGGCGCGGCGCGGCAGGCGCGCGTGGCCGGGTCGGCGGGCGAGCGGTGCGAGACTGGGGCGGTGAGCGAGTTTCCCGCGCGGGCGGTCGTGGACCTCGGGGTGGTGCGCGCCAACGCGCGGACCCTGGGCGACCTCGCGCCGACGGCCCAGGTCATGGCGGTGGTGAAGGCCGACGCCTACGGGCACGGCCTGCTCCCCGTCGCGCGGGCGGCGCTGGAGGGCGGGGCGACCTGGCTCGGCGTCGCCCAGGTCTCCGAGGCGCTGGCGCTCCGGGCGGGCGGCATCCGGTCGCGGGTGCTGACGTGGCTCTACGCGCCGGGCGCGCCGCTGGCGGACGCCGTCGCGGCGGACGTCGACCTGTCCGTGGCCGCGCCGTGGGCCCTGCGGGAGGTCGAGGCCGCGGCGCGCTCGACCGGCCGGACGGCGCGGGTGCACCTCAAGGTCGACACGGGGCTCGGCCGGAACGGCCTGACCCCGGCGGACCTGCCGGAGGTGCTGAACGCGGCCCTGCGGCTCGAGGCCGAGGGCGTCGTGCGCGTGGCCGGGATCTGGTCGCACCTCGCGTTCGCGGACGAGCCCGGGCACCCGACGCTGCACGCCCAGGCCGAGGTGCTGCGCGCGGTCGCGGACGACGCCGAGGCGCGCGGCGCCCGGTTCGAGGTCCGGCACATCGCGGCGTCCACCTCGACGCTCACCGACCCGGCCCTGCACCTCGACCTGGTGCGCCCCGGGATCGCGCTCTACGGGCTGACGCCGGTGCCGCAGCTCGGCGGGCCGGAGCGGTTCGGGCTCGTGCCGGCGATGACCGTCGAGGCGGAGCTCGCGACCGTGAAGCGGCTGCCCGCCGGGCACGGGATGTCGTACGGGCACCACTACGTGACCCCCCGGGACACGACGGTCGGCGTCGTGCCGCTCGGGTACGCGGACGGGGTGCCGCGGCACGCCTCCGGCGTCGACGGAGCGCCCGGCGCCCCGCTCGGGGTCGGCGGGCGCCGGCTCGCGATCGCCGGGCGGGTCTGCATGGACCAGGTGATGGTGGACCTCGGGCCGGACGCGACGGAGGCCGCCGGGGACCGGGTGGTGCTGTTCGGCACCGGCGCGGACGGCGGCCCCACCGCGCAGGACTGGGCGGACGCCGCCGGGACCATCAGCTACGAGATCGTCACGCGGCTCGGCGCGCGGGTGCCGCGGGTGTACGTGGACCGCGCCCGGACGACGGAGGGCGGCGCGCTGCGCGTCGCGGAGGGAGTGCAGTGAGCGGGACGACGACGGTCGCCGAGGTGACCGTGGACCTGGCCGACGCCGAAGCGACCCGCGCGTACGGCGCGGCGCTCGCGGGCCTGCTGCGCGCGGGCGACCTGGTGGTGCTCACCGGCGACCTCGGCGCGGGCAAGACCACGCTGACCCAGGGCATCGGCCAGGGGCTGCACGTGCGCGGCGCGGTGGCGTCCCCGACGTTCGTCATCGCGCGCGTGCACCCGCCGCTGCCCCGGCCCGACGGCACGACCGGCCCGACGCTGGTGCACGTCGACGCCTACCGCCTGGGCTCGCTGGACGAGGTCGACGCCCTCGACCTGGACGCGTCGCTGGACGAGTCCGTCACCGTCGTCGAGTGGGGGGCGGGGCTCGTCGAGTCGCTGGCCGACGACCGGCTGGAGGTCGCGCTGCGCCGGCCCCGCGGCGCCGAGGCGGGGCCGGGTGCCGGGCCGGACGACGAGGACGGCGACGCCTCCGCGGGCGTGCGCTCCGTGACCGTCCGCGCCCACGGCGACCGCTGGCGCGGCGTCGCGCTGCCCGCCTGACCCACCCCGACCCGACACCCCCTCCGGAAGGAACCCCACCGGTGCCCGTCCTCGCCCTCGACACCTCCGCCGCCGCGTCCGCCGCCGTCGTCGACGACGCGGGCCGCACGCTCGCGACCCGCTCGTCCGGCGAGACCCGCCGGCACGCCGAGGCGCTCACGCCGCTGCTCGACGCGGTCCTCGCCGAGGCGGGCGTGTCCCGCACCGACCTGACAGCCGTCGTCGCGGGCACGGGCCCGGCGCCGTTCACCGGCCTGCGGGTCGGCCTGGTCACCGCCCGCACGCTCGGGCTGGCGCTCGGGATCCCGGTGCACGGGGTGTCGTCGCTCGACGCGGTCGCCCTGGCCGCCGCCCGCGACCTCGACCCGGGCGCCGAGGTGCTGGTCGTGACGGACGCCCGGCGCAAGGAGGTGTACTCCGCCCGGTACCGCGTGGCGGCCGGCGGTGCCGTCGAGCTGCTGGACGGCCCGGCCGTCGAGACCCCGGCGGCGCTCGCGGCGCGCGGCCTGCCGGAGGGCGCCGTGGTGGTGGGGGCGGGGACGGCGCTGTACCCCGGGCTGCTGCCGGGCGCGCCCGCCGAGGTGGACCCCGCGGACCTGGCCCGGGTCGCCCTCGCGCGCCTCGCGGTCCCCGGCACGACGCTGCCCACCGAGCCGCTGTACCTGCGCCGCCCGGACGCGGTGCCGCCCGCGGCGGGCAAGCGCGCGCTCGGATGACGGTCGACCTGCGCCCGCTCGGCCCCGGCGACCTCGACGCGCTCGAGGCGATGGAGCGGGCGCTGTTCGGGGCGGGCGCGTGGTCCCGGGCGTCGCTGGCCGAGGAGCTCGACGGGCCGGGCCGGTGGTACGTCGGCGCCCAGGACCGGGAGTCGGGGGAGCTCGTCGGGTACGCCGGGCTGTGGTTCGACGGGTACGACGGCCAGGTGATGACGGTCGGCACCCGGCCGGACCACCAGGGCCGGGGCGTCGGTCGGCTGCTGCTGGACGCCCTGCTGGACCGGGCGCGGGAGCTGCGGGCGGCCGAGGTGCTGCTGGAGGTCCGGGTCGACAACGAGCCGGCGCTGCGGCTGTACGAGCGCGCGGGCTTCGAGCGGTTCGGGCGCCGCAAGGGGTACTACCAGCCGGAGAACGTGGACGCGTGGACCATGCGGCTGCGGCTGACCCGTGGCCCGGGCCCGGTCGGCGCGGGCGCCGGGGACGACGCGGGCGGGCGGGCGGCGTCGGTGTGACGCGGCCGCCCGCCCGGTGCGGTGCGGATCAGATCGTGCGGGCGACGTCCTCGAAGTCGAGGCGGGTCTGGCGCGGGTGCGAGGCCGGCATGCCGAAGCCCTCCACGTCGGCCGGCGCGGCGCCGACGTTCGCGACCATGATCGACCGCCAGGACGTCCCGGCGAACAGGTCGGCGTCGAGCCCGGCGGCGTCGTAGCCGGTCATCGGGCCGACGTGCAGCCCCGCGGCGCGCAGCCCGACGATCAGGTAGCCGGCCTGCAGGAAGGCGTTGTCGCGGGACATGCGCTCGCGGACCGCCTCGGCGCCGGCGAGGTTCTCGCGCGCGCCGGCCATGTGCGGGGCGAGCCGGGGCAGGTGCTCGTGGAAGTCGAGGTCCGCGGCCACCACGATGCTCAGCGGGGCGCGCAGGGTCTTGGCCTTGTTGCCGTCGTTCATGTGCCCGACCAGGCGCTCGCGGGCCTCGGGGGAGCGCACCAGCAGCAGCCGGAGCGGGAGGGTGTTCATCGCGGTCGGACCCCAGCGCACGACGTCCCAGACGGCGCGGACCTGCTCGTCCGTCACCTCGTCGTCGGCGAAGGTGTTGACGGTGCGCGCGGACCGGAAGACCAGGTCGGCGATCTCGGCGGGGACGCGCAGCTCGGTGTCGATGCTCATATTCGGTTGAATTCACAACCATCCCGGGGGATTCCTGTTGTGTCGGTGAACCGCGTCACACCGCCCCGTGCGCCCGTCGCGCGGCCCCGCCCGGAGCGCGACCTAGGATGGGTCCCATGCCCGAAGCGCCCCTCGTCCTGGGGATCGAGACGTCCTGCGACGAGACCGGGGTCGCCCTGGTCCGCGCCCACGCCGACCGCAGCGAGCTCCTGGTCGACGCCGTCGCGTCCTCCATGGACGAGCACGCGCGGTTCGGCGGGATCATCCCCGAGATCGCGTCCCGCGCCCACCTCGAGGCGATGATCCCGACCGTCGAGCGCGCGCTCGGCACCGCCGGGGTCACGCTCGCGGACGTCGACGCCGTCGCCGTCACCGCCGGCCCCGGCCTGGTCGGCTCGCTGACCGTCGGCACCGCCGCGGCGAAGGCCCTGGCCTACGGGCTCGGCAAGCCGCTGTACGGCGTCAACCACGTCATCGGCCACGCCGCCGTCGACGAGCTGGTGCACGGCCTGTTCCCCGACCGGGTCATGGCGCTGGTGGTGTCCGGCGGGCACTCCAGCCTGCTGCTGATCGACGACGTGGTGACCGGGGTGCGCGAGCTCGGCTCGACGCTGGACGACGCCGCGGGGGAGGCCTTCGACAAGGTCGGCCGCCTGCTCGGCCTGCCGTACCCCGGCGGCCCGCACATCGACCGCCTGGCGCGCGAGGGCGACCCGACGGCCATCCGGTTCCCGCGCGGGCTCACGGCCGCGAAGGACCAGGAGAAGCACGCCTACGACTTCTCGTTCTCCGGCCTGAAGACCGCCGTCGCCCGCTGGGTCGAGGCGCGGCAGGACGCCGGCGAGGAGATCCCCCTCGAGGACGTGTCCGCGTCGTTCGCCGCCGCGGTCGCCGACGTGCTCACGGCCAAGACCATCGCGGCCTGCCGGCGGCACGGGGTCGACACCCTGGTCGTCGGCGGCGGCTTCTCCGCCAACTCGCAGCTCCGCGACCTGGCCGCGGAGCGGTGCGCGGAGGCCGGCATCGAGCTGCGCATCCCGCCGATCCGGTACTGCACGGACAACGGCGCGATGATCGCGGCGCTCGGGGCGGCGGTCGTCCGGCGCGGGCTGCCCGCCTCGGACTTCGGCATCGGCGTGGACTCGACGATGCCGCTGGAGACGGTGACGGTCTGACCCGGAGGCCGGGCTAGAGCGGGCGCCCCGCGCGCATCTCCGCGACCAGCGACGCCACCACCGCGTCGAGCTCCCCGGCGTTCCGCCGGGCGACGGCCCGCTGCCGCTGGTACGACGCCCCCTTGCGCAGGATCACCCGCACGGCGTCGAGCTCCGCCGCGCAGCCCAGCCGCTCGGCCACGGGCTCGAGGTCGTGCAGCAGCCGGGCCACCGCGTCGGTGACGAGCTCCTCGTCGCCGGCCGCGTTCGTGATGATGATCGCGTCCATCCCGTACCGGGCGGAGCGCCACTTGTTCTCCTGCGCGAACCACGGCGGGACGGTCGGCAGCGGCTCGCCGCGGTCGAGCAGCGTCGAGAAGTGCTCGACCAGGCAGTGGGTCAGCGCGGCGAGGGCGGTGACCTCCAGCAGCGTGGGGGAGCCGTCGCAGATGCGGGTCTCGATCGTGCCGAACCGCGGGGAGGGGCGGACGTCCCAGCGCACCTCGTCGAACGCGTCGATCACGCCGGTGTGCAGCATGTCGCCGACGTAGGCCTCGAGCTGGTCCCAGCGCTCGAACTGGAAGGGCAGCCCGGCGGTCGGGAGCTGCTGGAACATCAGGGCCCGGTTCGAGGCGTAGCCGGTGTCCTTGCCGCCCCAGAACGGGCTGGACGCCGACAGCGACTGCAGGTGCGCGAAGCAGGTGAGCAGCGCCCGGCAGATCGGCAGCACCTTGTCCCGGTCCTCGACGCCGACGTGCACGTGGACGCCGTAGATGAGCATCTGCCGGCCCCACCACTGGGTCCGGTCGATGAGCGTCGCGTACCGCTGCTTGTCGGTGACCTTCTGCTGGGCCCAGCGGGCGAACGGGTGCGTGCCGGCGGACATCAGCTCGACGCGCAGCGGGTCGGTGACGGTGCGGACCTCGTCGACCGCGCGCTGCAGGTCGGCCCCGGCCTCGCTGACGGTGCGGCACACGCCGGAGACCACCTCGACGGTGTTGAGCAGCAGCTCCTGCCGGATGGCGGGGTGCTCGCCGCCGCCGGGCGGCCGGACCGCGTCCAGGACGGTGCTCGCGACCTGCCGCAGGTCGCCGGAGTCCGCGTCGACGAGCGCGAGCTCCCACTCGATGCCGACGCTGGAGCGCTCGGACGCCGCGAACGGCAGCCGCGCCGGCGTCGTCATGCGGGGGCACCCACCGGCTCGACCAGCAGCACCTGCTGCTGGCCCGCGACCCGGGTGAGCACGATCGTCGCGGCGGTGGAGCCCCGCAGGTCGAGCTGGCGGCGCAGCTGCTCCGGGACGACCGCGGTGCCGCGCTTCTTGATCGTGAGCGCGCCGACGTCCCGCTCGCGCAGGTAGGCGCGCAGGCGCTTGAGGCCGAACGGCAGGTCGTCGAGAACCCGGTAGGCGGTCGCGAACGGCGTCGCGTGCAGCGCGTCGGAGGTCACGTAGGCGATCGTGCGGTCCACGAGCCGTCCCTGCACCTCGGCGGCCACCTCGGCGACGAGCCCCGCGCGGATGACGGCCCCGTCCGGCTCGTACAGGTACGCCCCGACCGCTCCGACCGGCGGGTGCGCGTGCGCGGACGCCTCGCCGGCGCGCAGCAGGGCCGAGCCGCCCCCCGAGCCCAGCAGCAGCGCCGAGCGTCCGGGGCCGTCGGGGGCGAGCGGGCCGAACCACAGGCCGAGCTCGACGACGTCCCCGTCGACGGAGACCCACTGCGCCTCGGCGTCGTCCGGGAGCGCGGAGTGCGGGACCCCGGGCCCCAGCTTGAGGCCCAGGGCCGGCACGCGCTCGCGGACGGCCAGGACGGCGTCCAGGGGCGGGGCGTAGGCGGCGGGGTCGAACACGCGGGTGCCGCCGCCGGTGCGCCGGGCGGGGTCCGCGTACACGCCGTCGACGCCCTCGGCGGCCAGGTCGAGCGCGAGCCCGTCGCCGTGCCGGACCTCGGCCTCGGGGAAGTGCCGCAGGTTCACCGTGGCGAGCGCGGCCGTGGTCTCGTCGGCGTCCACCGCGAGCACCGGCAGCCCGACGCCGGCGAAGGCCATCGCGTCCGCGCCGAGCCCGCACGTGAGGTCGGCGACGCGCTGCGTCCCGGCCGCCACGTACCGGCGGGCGTGCTGCGCGGCGACGACCAGCCGGGTCGCCTGCTCCAGGCCGGCGGGGGTGAACAGCATGCCGTCGGCGAACTCGCCGAGCTTGTCGTGCGCGCGGGCCCGCAGCCGCGACTGGGTGAGCGCAGCGGCGACGAGGTCGGCGTCGAACCCGTCGCGGCGCAGGCGCTCGGACAGGGCCATGGCCTGCGCCTCGTCGTACGGGGGCAGGGCGGACAGCAGCGCCCAGCCGGTGGGGCTGAGCAGCTTCGCGAGGCCGGACGCGTCCATCCGGCGATCCTCGCACGCGCCGGGCCCGGCGACGGTCCCGCGGACAGCGTCCGGACGGAGGTGTCGTTGGCACTCGCCTTGACCGAGTGCTAACGGGTTCCTAGAGTGCTGATCGGCACTCTCGTGGTGCCGACCCGCACCGCACGGCCACCGGCACCCGCGACGACGGCCGGTCGTGATCCCGGCGCGGCAACGGACATCAGGCAGCACTCACACGCGAAGGGGAGGTCCGCAGTGTCGGTCTCCATCAAGCCGCTCGAGGACCGGATCGTCGTCAAGACGCTCGAGGCGGAGCAGACGACCGCCTCCGGTCTGGTCATCCCGGACAGCGCCAAGGAGAAGCCCCAGGAGGGCGAGGTCCTGGCGGTCGGCCCGGGTCGCATCGACGACAACGGCAACCGCGTCCCGCTCGACGTGGCGGTCGGTGACAAGGTCATCTACAGCAAGTACGGCGGCACCGAGGTCAAGTACGACGGCGAGGAGTACCTCATCCTCTCCGCGCGCGACGTCCTGGCGGTCGTCACCAAGTGACACCGGCGCCGGCCACGACGGCCGGCGCACGCACGACGAGGCCCTCTCCGCACGGCGGAGGGGGCCTTCGTCGTCCCCGGGGGTGCGCGGGCCGCGCGCGGGGATGAGGCCGGGGCGAGGCGGCGCGTGACCGGGGCGAGCCGGGCACGGGGCCGGGGCGAGCGGGCGCGTCACCGGGGCGAGCCGGGCACGTTCCGAGGCGAGCGGGCGCGTGACCGGAGGGTTCTGCCACGACACGCCGCGCGTGTCGGGCAGAACCCTCCACTCGGCCCGGCCTCGGCCTCCACTCGGACCGCCCCCCGGGCCTCGCGGACCGGCCCCGCCCGCGCGTCCCCCCGCAGAGTGGAACGTATGGACCGACTCGCCGACGGCGTGTCCGTCCGAACCCTCCACTCTGCGCGACCGGCCCGGCCACCGGCCACCGGCCCGGCCACTGGTCACTGGCCCGGCCACCGGTCACCGACCACCGACCATGGCCCCCGACCCGGGCCGGGACGCACGACGGGGCCCCCTCCGCATGCGGAAGGGGCCCCGTCGTCGTGAGCGGCGGCCGTGCGGTATCGCACCGCGGACGGCCACCGGGTCTGGGTGGCGCCGGTCAGATCGCCTGGTGGTGCGTGCGCCCGGCGCGCTCGGCGAGGACGGCGGTCCGCTCGTCCTCGGACAGACCGCCCCACACGCCGTACGGCTCGCGGACGGCGAGCGACTGCTCGCGGCACTCGTTGATGACCGGGCAGGTCGCGCAGATCGCCTTGGCGGCCTCGGCGCGCCGGCGACGCGCGGCACCGCGCTCGCCCTCCGGGTGGAAGAACAGGTCCTGGTCGGCGTCGCGGCACGCGCCCTGGTACTGCCACTCCCAGAGCTCCATGACGGGTCCCGGAAGGCGGGAGATCTCGGCCATCGGTGTCCTCCATGCCTCCGGTGGCGGGTGCCACCGGCGTCGTCGTGCGGTGAGGCGGTCCGGCTGCTGCCTGGGACCTCGGTCCCTGGTGCGGCCCTGAACTGCGCTGATCGAGACAGTACAACCGCGCCAGCAGTTGTTCAAGACCGTGTCGCGATCCGAGTCGACCCGGTTCGTGACGCGATGTGCGCGCGGCTCGGCGCGGTCGTTCACCTGCGACGGCGCGATCGGGTGACGCGGTCACTCGGGGCGCCGGTGGAAACCGCGCCAGATCCCCGGCAGAATCGGCCGCAGGGCGCCAGGACAGCAGCGCGGACGAGACGGGCGAGATGCGGAGCAGCGAGGACGACGGCACGACCGGCGGGCACGACCCGTCCGGTGCCGCAGGCGACGACGACGGGGACGCGACCGGCGCGCGGAGCGCGGACGCGGCGGTCCCGGACGCCCTCGACGAGGACGCGGCCCCGGGCGACCCCGCGGGCCCGACCCTCACCGTCGCCGCCGTCGCCGGCCGGCTCGGCGTCGCCCCCGCCACCCTGCGCACGTGGGACCGCCGCTACGGCCTCGGCCCCTCCGAGCACACGGCCGGAGCGCACCGGCGGTACAGCGCCCTCGACCTCGCGCGCCTCGTGACGATGCGCTCGCTCACGCTGGACGGCGTGCCGCCCTCGGACGCCGCGCGCATCGCCCGCGAGGGCGGCGCCCCGGCCCCCGCGGCCCCCGCGCCGGTGCGGCACCTCGCCGCCGTCCCCGACGCCCGCCAGGACGGGCTCGAGGCGCGGCGCCCGGACGCCCCGGCCACGCCGACCGCCGTGATCGACGCGGCCCTGCGCGCGGACGCCGACGCGGTCGCGCGCCTGCTCGCGCTCGCCCCGGGCGACGACCTCGCGCGCTGGTGGTCGGACCTGGTGCAGCCCGCGCGGGCCGGGATCGCGTCGCGCACCGTGCTCGCCCGGCCCGGCGACGAGCCCGACGCCCTGGTGGTCGCCGCCGCGCTCGCCGTGCTGCGCGTGCGGTCCGGCCGCGTCCCGTCGCACCCGTCCCGCCGCCGCATCGTCCTGCTGCTCGCCGCGCCGGGTGAACCTCGGCCGCTGGCGCTGCACGTGCTCGCGGGCGCGCTCGCGGACGCGGGTGTCGACGCGCGGGTGGTCGCCGGCCCGACCGGCCGGCACCGGCTGCTCGAGATCGCGGCGATGACGGCCCCGTCGGCCGTGGTGCTCAGCAGCGAGCTGCCCGCCCCCGACCTGGGCGTGGTGGCCGCGCTCGCGGAGCAGCACCCCGACCTGCCGGTGTTCGCGATGGTGCCCGACGAGGCCGCCGGCGCCGTCCCGCTGGGCCGCCAGGTGCACCGCGTGCGCACCGTCCCGGGCCTCGTCCACGAGGTCCTCGCCGTCTGCGGCTGACCGATCCGTGAGCGCTTCACGCTAACGTCGCGCCCGATCCGGCCGATACAGGAGAGAAGCCGGATCCGCCAGGGTGCCGGCGCGACGGCGAGAGGTGGAGGTCGATGGCGGGCGTCGTGGTGTGCCACGGATCGACGGCGGTGCGCGAGCGCATCGTCCTGACGGCGCTGGGCGTCCCGGCGCTGGCTCCGGTGCGCGCCGCGGCCACGGTGGACGAGCTCGTCGCCCTCGCGCGGCGCGTCCCGCCCACGATCGTGCTGCTCGACGCCCACCTGCCCTCCCCGGGCCCGGTCGAGGCCATCCGCCGCCTGCGCGCGGTGCCGTCGCAGTCCACCGTCGTGATGCTGGCCGTCCCGGGCGACGAGATCGCCCTCGACCGCGCGATCGCTCTGGGCGCCCGCGGCTATCTCGCCCCCGACGTCGGCCGGGCCGAGCTCGCCGCCGTCGCCGCGCACATCCTCGCGAGCCCGACGGTGCCCGCAGGCGCGGGGGTCGCGGACGGCCTGCCGGCGCACGGCGCCGTCCCGAGCGCACCCACCCCGGTGGTCGCGCGCGCCGAGCTGCCGATCCAGGGCGACGGCCGCGACGAGGTCTCGCTCACCAAGCGCGAGGTCGAGGTGCTGGTCGGGATGAGCAACGGCCGCTCGAACGCCCAGATCGGCCAGGAGCTGTTCCTCTCGGAGGACACCATCAAGACCCACGCGCGCCGGCTGTTCCGCAAGCTCGGCGCCGCGGACCGCGCCCAGGCGGTCGCCATCGGCCTGCGCAAGGGCCTCATCCGCTGACGCCGGACGGCCGTCCGGGGGGTACGAGGAACGGCCCTATCATCGGGGGATGACCGACCTGGGTACCCCTGGATCCGCCGCGCCTGCCGACCCGTTCGGCTTCATCGGTCTCACCTACGACGACGTCCTGCTCCTCCCGGGCGAGACCGACGTCATCCCGAGCGAGGTCGACACCACGACCCGGCTCACCCGTGAGATCTCCCTGTCGATCCCGCTCGTGTCCGCCGCGATGGACACCGTCACCGAGTCGCGCATGGCGATCGCCCTGGCCCGCCAGGGCGGCATCGGCGTGCTGCACCGCAACCTGTCGATCGAGGCGCAGGCCCACCAGGTCGACCTGGTGAAGCGCTCCGAGTCCGGCATGGTCTCCGACCCCGTGACCGTCGGGCCGGACGCGACGCTCGCCGAGCTCGACGCCCTGTGCGGGAAGTACCGGGTGTCCGGCCTGCCGGTGGTGGACGACGACCGCCGCCTGCTGGGCATCATCACCAACCGCGACCTGCGCTTCGTGCCGTCGAGCGAGTTCGGCACCCGCCGCGTCCGCGACACCATGACGTCGATGCCCCTGATCACCGGCCCGGTCGGGATCTCGAACGACGACGCCGCGGCCCTGCTGGGCAAGCACAAGGTCGAGAAGCTGCCGCTGGTGGACGCCGACGGGCGGCTCCAGGGCCTCATCACCGTCAAGGACTTCGTGAAGTCCGAGCAGTACCCGCTGGCCACCAAGGACGCGAGCGGCCGCCTGGTCGTCGCCGCGGCCGTCGGCTTCTTCGGGGACGCGTGGGACCGCGTGTCCGCGCTGGTCGAGGCGGGCGTGGACGCGCTGGTCGTCGACACCGCGAACGGGCACGCCCGGCTCATGCTCGACATGGTCCGCCGCATCAAGTCCGACCCGGCGACGAAGCACGTCCAGGTCATCGGCGGCAACATCGCGACCCGCGAGGGCGCGCAGGCGCTGGTCGACGCGGGCGTGGACGCGGTCAAGGTCGGCGTCGGCCCGGGCTCGATCTGCACCACCCGCGTGGTCGCCGGCGTCGGCGTCCCGCAGGTCACCGCGGTGTACGAGGCGTCGCTGGCCGCCAAGCCCGCGGGCGTCCCGGTGATCGCCGACGGCGGCCTGCAGTACTCCGGCGACATCGCGAAGGCCCTCGTGGCCGGCGCGGACAGCGTCATGGTCGGCGGGCTCATCGCCGGCTGCGACGAGTCCCCGGGCGACCTGGTGTTCGTCAACGGCAAGCAGTTCAAGCGCTACCGCGGCATGGCCTCGCTCGGCGCGATGCAGAGCCGCGGCGACCGCCGGTCGTACTCGAAGGACCGCTACTTCCAGGGCGACCTGTCCGACGACGAGATCATCACCGAGGGCATCGAGGGCCAGGTCCCGTACCGCGGCCCGCTCGCGGCGGTGGCGCACCAGCTCGTCGGCGGCCTGCACCAGTCGATGTTCTACGTCGGCGCCCGCACCATCCCGCAGCTGCAGCAGCGCGGGAAGTTCGTCCGGATCACGCCGGCGGGGCTCAAGGAGTCGCACCCGCACGACGTGCAGATGATCTCGGAGTCGCCGAACTACACGGTGCGCTGAGCTGAACGACGCAGGGCCGGGAGCGCGTGCTCCCGGCCCTGCGTCGCGCTCGGGGCGTCAGTCCCGGAACGTCTCGATCTGCGCGCCCAGCTCGACCAGCCGCTCCTGCAGCTGCTCGTAGCCGCGGGCGATGATGTCGACGTTGCGCAGCACGCTCGTGCCCTTGGCGGCGAGCATCGCCAGCAGGATGACGACGGCGGGCCGCAGGGCCGGCGGGCAGGACACCTCGGCACCGGACCAGCGGGTCGGGCCGGAGACCTGGAGGCGGTGCGCGTCGAGCAGCCGCACGTCCGCGCCGAGGCGGGTCAGGTCGGTCAGGTGGATCGCCCGGCCCTCGTAGACCCAGTCGTGCACGAGCGTCGACCCGGTCGCGCACGCGGCGATGACCGCGAAGAACGGCAGGTTGTCGATGTTGAGGCCGGGGAACGGCATCGGGTGGATCTTGTCCAGCGGCGCGCGCAGGTCGCTCGGGTGCACGGTGATGTCCACGAGCCGCGTGCGGCCGTTGCGGGCGGTGTACTCCTCGGACAGCGTGTAGCGCAGGCCCATCTCCGACAGCGTCGCCAGCTCGATCTCCATGAACTCGATCGGCACCCGGCCGACGGTGATCTCGGAGCCGGTGACGATGCCGGCGGTGAGCAGGCTCATCGCCTCGACCGGGTCCTCGGACACCGCGTACTCCACGTCGGCGTCGATCTGCGACCGGCCGTGCACGCGCAGCGTCGTGGTGCCGATGCCCTCGATCCGCACGCCCAGCAGCTCCAGGTAGAAGCACAGGTCCTGGACCATGTAGTTCGGGCTGGCGTTGCGGATCGTGGTGACGCCGTCCCGGTGCGCGGCGGCCATGAGGGCGTTCTCGGTGACGGTGTCGCCGCGCTCGGTCAGGACGATCGACAGGTTCTCGGTCTCCGGGTCGGTCACGCGGGCCAGGTAGCGCCCGCCGCTCGCGGTCACGGACAGCCCGAACGGCCGCAGCGCGATCATGTGCGGCTCGACGGTCCGGCTGCCGAGGTCGCAGCCGCCCGCGTACGGGAGCCGGAACTCGTCCTGCTGCCCCAGCAGCGGGCCGAAGAACATGATGATCGACCGGGTCCGGCGCGCGGCGTCGACGTCGATGGCCTCGAGGTCGAGGTCCTTCGGCACGACGATCTCGAGGTCGTGGCCGTCGCTCGACCACGTCGCGCGGACGCCGACGGACCGCAGGACGTCGACGATCCGGTCGACCTCGACGATGCGCGCCACGTTCCGCAGCCGGGTCGTGCCGCGGTTGAGCAGGGAGGCGCACAGCAGCGCGACGGCGCCGTTCTTCGAGGTGTTCACGTCGAGCCGGCCCGACAGCTGCACGCCGCCGTGCACGCGCAGGTGCGTGTGCTGCGGGCCGCCGAGGGTGACGATCGGGGAGTCGAGCGCGGCGCCGATCCGGGTCAGCATGTCGAGGCTGACGTTCTGCGCGCCCTGCTCGATGCGGTGCACCGCGGACTGGCTGGTGCCGAGGAGCTCGGCGAGCTGGGTCTGCGTGAGGCCGCGGTGGCGGCGCGCGGACCGGACGAGCGAGCCCACGTGCGCGAGCTGCTCGGGGAGGGTGGGGGTGACGACGGGGATGGACGAGGTCACCGTCTGGACGGCTCCGGTCGTCGGGTTGGTCAGGGTCACGGCGACGACGCTATCTCATGGATGAGATATCGGCGCGCGGGGGGATGGGGAGATCGTGTGTGCGGCGCCGGGGCGCGCGGGCCGCAACTCACGGACGAGATGTCCGCGCAGGTCAGGTGGCCGTCAGGCGATCAGCGTGTCCTGCACCGGGCGCCCCGCGAACCGCAGGTCCCGGGCGGGGTCGTGGGCCGGCGCGGCCAGCTCCCGGCGCCGGCCACGGCTCGGCCACGTCGCCTCGGCGCCCGGCCCGGCGTGCCCGCGCTCGGCCCGCCACGCGTTGAACGCCTCCGCCCAGGCCCGGTGCGCGGTGACCTGGTAGTCGTGCAGCGACAGGAGGTCCAGCTCGCCGAGGTGCGGGAACCGCCCCACGATCCGCTCCAGCACGTCGAGCGTCGCGACGACGTCCACGTCCGCCGTGTGCAGGCTGCCGGTGTCGACCACCTGGTAGACGCCGCACAGGTCGACGAGCTTGCGCTTGCCCTGCCGGTACCGGTCCTCGGCGCGGTCGAGCACCAGCGGGTCGATGACGGGTCGCACCTCGCCGTCCAGGCGGTCCTCGACGGTCGGCAGGCGGTGCCGGCGCAGCTCGGCCTCGAGCAGGCACAGGTCGAACGACGCGTTGTACGCCACGACCGGTGTACCGGCCCGCACCGCGTCCGCGATGAGGCCGGCGATCTCGTCCAGCGCGGGCCGGGGGGCCACGCCGTGCTCGCGGGCGTGCTCGGTGCTGATGCCGTGGATCGCGCTCGCGCCCTCCGGGATCGGGACGCCCGGGTCGATCAGCCAGGTCCGCACGTCGGTGCCGCCCGCGTGCCGGCGCACCAGCGCCGCCGTGACGATCCGGTCGTGGTCGACGTCGACGCCGGTGGTCTCGGTGTCGAAGCCGAGCAGCGGCCCGTCGGTCCAGGTCATGCGTCCCACTCCTTCCAGCGCCGCCAGCATCGCACCGACCACCCACGCGCCCCGGGAACCGCCCCCGGCCTGTCGCCGGTCCGTCCCCGGTCCGTCCCCGGTCCGGCGGCGCCCGGATGCGCCCGGATGCGCCCCGCCGCCGCGCGGGTGAGGGTGGAGGGAACCCCGCGGAACCCCGGGGACCCCCGAACGGAAGGAGACGTCATGGCACGCCTGACCGGCCGGACCGTCGCGTTCCTGACCAGTGACAAGGGCATCGAGGAGCCGGAGCTGACCACGCCCTGGCAGGCCGTGGCCGACGAGGGCGGCACCCCGGTGCTGGTGTCGGCGCAGCCCGGCACCGTGAGCGCGGTGAACAACGACCTCGACCCGGGTGGTGACTACCCGGTCGACCGCACCCTCGACCAGGTGTCGGCGGACGACTTCGACGCGCTCGTCATCCCGGGCGGCACCGTCAACGCCGACACCCTGCGCACCCAGGAGGGTGCGCAGGCCCTGGTGAAGGCCTTCGTCGGCGCCGGCAAGCCCGTCGCCGCGATCTGCCACGGCCCGTGGACGCTGATCGAGGCCGGCGTCGTGGACGGCGTCACGCTGACGTCGTACCCGAGCCTGGCGACCGACCTGCGCAACGCCGGCGCCGCCTGGGTGGACCGCGAGGTCGTCGTCGCGCAGACCGGCGGCAGCACGCTCATCACCTCGCGGGACCCCGACGACCTGCCCGCCTTCTGCGCGGCGGTCGTGGACGCGGTCGCGGGCTGAGCACCGCCGGCGCGGACGTCCCCGGCGGCGGGGGCGTCCGCGCCGGTAGCCTGGGCCGGTGAGCAACGAGATCGAGATCGGCCGCGGCAAGCGGGGGCGGCGCGCGTACTCCTTCGACGACATCGCCGTGGTGCCCTCCCGGCGCACGCGGGACCCGGAGGAGGTCTCCGTCGGCTGGCAGATCGACGCCTACCACTTCGACCTCCCGGTGCTCGCCGCGCCGATGGACTCGGTGATGAGCCCGGCGACCGCCGTGGCCCTCGGCCGGGCCGGCGGGCTGGGCGTCCTCGACCTCGAGGGCCTGTGGACGCGGTACGACGACCCGGCACCGCTGCTCGAGCAGATCGCCGAGCTGCCCGCGGACGAGGCGACCGCCCGGATGCAGGAGATCTACTCCGCCCCGATCCAGCCCGAGCTGATCCGCCGCCGCATCGGCGAGATCCGCGACGCCGGCGTGACCGTGGCCGGGGCGCTGTCGCCGCAGCGCACGCAGGAGTTCTGGAAGGACGTCGTCGACGCCGGCGTCGACCTGTTCGTCATCCGCGGCACGACCGTCTCCGCGGAGCACGTCTCCGGCCGCGCCGAGCCGCTCAACCTCAAGCGGTTCATCTACGAGCTCGACGTCCCCGTGATCGTCGGCGGCGCGTCCACCTACACCGCGGCCCTGCACCTCATGCGCACCGGCGCGGCCGGGGTCCTCGTCGGGTTCGGCGGCGGCGCGGCGCACACCACCCGCGTGTCGCTCGGCATCCACGCCCCGATGGCCACCGCGGTCGCCGACGTCGCGGCCGCCCGGCGCGACTACCTCGACGAGTCCGGCGGCCGGTACGTGCACGTCATCGCCGACGGCGGCGTCGGCCGCTCCGGCGACCTGGTCAAGGCCGTCGCGTGCGGCGCGGACGCCGTCATGCTCGGCGCCGCGCTCGCCCGCGCCACCGACGCCCCCGGGCAGGGCTGGCACTGGGGCCCCGAGGCCCACCACCCGCACCTGCCGCGCGGCGAGCGGGTGCAGGTCGGGCAGACCGGGACGCTGCAGCAGGTCCTGTTCGGCCCCGGGCACACCGCCGACGGCACGCTCAACCTCATCGGCGCGCTGCGCCGGGCGATGGCGACCACCGGGTACTCGGACCTCAAGGAGTTCCAGCGGGTGGAGATCGTGGTCTCCCCGTACCAGCCGCGCTGACCGCGGGCGCGCCCCGCGCGCCGCACCGCACCGAGGGCCGCTCTCCCGCCGGGAGGGCGGCCCTCGGCGCGTCGGTCCCGCGGCCGCAGCCGGCGGCGGAGGTGGCGGTGGTGGCGTGCGGCCGCCGGGGCCGGCCGGGCCGACGAGATCGGCACCCCCGACCGAGATCGGTGGCCCTGCCGACCGATCTCGGCGCGACCGACCGATCTCGGCGTCGTCCCCGCGTCGGCCCCACGTCGACCCGCGCCCGGGCCGTCCCGACGTGCGCCGTCTCGTCCCGCGCCGCGCAACCCGGCGACGGCCGCTGTCCCACGATCGCCGAGATAGGACCTCCGCGCCGAGATAGGGCGGTGCACGGACCTATCTCGGCCCGCGGGCCCGATCTCGGCGGGAACGGGCCGCCAGCCAGCGTCCTTCCGCGCGTCCCGCCCGCCCGCCGAGATCGGCACTCCCGACCGAGATCGGTCACCCCACCGACCGATGTCGGCGCGACCTACCGATCTCGGTGAGGGCCGACCGATGTCGGCGAGGCCGACCGATGTCGGCGAGGACGACCGATGTCGGCGCGACCTACCGATCTCGGCGAGGACCGACCGATGTCGGCGAGGACCTGCCGATCCCGGCGAGGACCTGCCGATCCCGGCGGGGCGGTGCGACCTCCCGGGACCCCCGGTTCAGTCCGTTCCAGAGTGGGTTTGGGTTTGGATCGCTTTGAATGGTTGTGTTTCCGACCGGGGTGCGGCATGCTGGGTGCAGCAGCCAGCGCCGGACGGACCCGGCGGGCACCACACGGACCGACGGAGACCTCGTGTACGCAACGGAGCGCCAGCAGCAGATCCTCGCCGCCGCGCGGCGGGACGGCCGCGTCGACGTCGCGTCCCTCGCCACGCTGCTCGACGTCACCCCGGAGACCGTGCGCCGCGACCTGACGGTCCTGGAGCGGCACGGCCTGGTCCGGCGGGTCCACGGCGGGGCGATCCCGGTGGAGCAGCTGGGGTTCGAGCCGGGCCTCGCGCAGCGCGAGGGCCTGCTGTCGGGGGAGAAGGACCGGATCGCGAAGGCCGCCCTCGACGAGCTGCCGGACGGCGGCGCCCTCATCCTCGACGCCGGCACGACGACCGTGCGCCTCGCCGAGCTGCTGCCGACCGACCGGGAGCTCACGGTCGTCACGCACGCCCTGCCGGTCGCCACGGTGCTCGCGACCCGGCCCGGCATCACGCTGCACCTCGTCGGCGGGACGGTGCGCGGCCGGACGCTCGCAGCGGTCGGGACCTGGGCCCTGCGGGAGCTCGCCGACATCCGCGCGGACGTCGCGTTCCTCGGCACGAACGGCCTGAGCGTCGAGCACGGCCTCACCACGCCGGACCTCGCGGAGGCCGAGGTGAAGCGGGCTCTGGTGCGGGCCGCCCGCCGGACCGTGGTGCTCGCGGACCACACGAAGCTCGGCCGGGAGGACTTCGCGCACGTCGCGGCGCTCGCCGACGTGGACACCCTGGTCACCGACTCCGGCGTCCAGCCCGAGCTGGCCGACGAGATCGAGGCCGCCGGACCGCGGGTGGTGCGCGCATGATCGTCACCCTGACCCCGAACCCGAGCCTCGACCGGGCGCTGCACCTGGACCGGCTGGTCCCGGGCGAGGTGAACCGCGCCGCCGCGACCCACCTGCACCCGGGCGGCAAGGGCATCAACGTGTCCCGGGCGCTCGCGTGCCACGGGGTGCCGACGCGGGCGGTGCTGCCCTCGGGCGGCCCGGACGGCGACCGGCTGGTGGCCCTCCTCGCGGCGCAGGACGTCCTGGCCCGGCCCGTGCCGGTCGCGGGCGGCACCCGGTCGAACGTCACGCTGACCGAGTCCAGCGGCGCGACGACGAAGATCAACGCCCCGGGCCCCGCACTCTCCCTCGCGGAGGTGGATGCGCTGCTCGACGCCGTCGCCGGCGAGCTCGACGCCGGGGCGACGGCGGTCGTCGCGGCGGGCAGCCTGCCCGCCGGCGTGGACGACGCCTTCTTCACCCGGGTGGCCGACCTGGGTGCCCGGCACGGCGTGCCCGTGGTGCTCGACACCTCCGGCGCCCCGCTCGCCGCGGCGGTCCGGCACGGCGGGCTGGCGCTGGTGAAGCCGAACGACGAGGAGCTGGCCGAGCTGGTGGGCCGCGACCTCACGACGGTCGGCGACGTGCTCGCCGCCGCGGCCGAGGTGCGCGCCGCCGGGACCGCCGCCGTGCTCGTCAGCCTCGGCGCGCACGGCGCCCTGCTCGCGACCGCCGCCGGGTCCTGGTGGGCCGGCGGTCCGGCGCTCGTCCCGGTGTCCACGGTGGGCGCCGGCGACTCCACGCTCGCCGGGTACCTCGCCGCGCCGGGGGAGCCCGCCGACCGCCTGCGCCGCGCCGTCGCCTGGGGCCGCGCCGCGGTCCTGCTGCCCGGCACCGCCGCACCCCGCCCGTCCGACGTCCACCTGTCCGAGGTCACCGTGGTGGCCGAACCCGATCCCTCCCTCGCCCTCAAGGAGCTGTGACATGAGCCAGCCGCTCACCTCCGCCGACCTGGTCGGCGTCGACCTGGTCGCCCGGGACCGCGACGACGCGACCGGGCAGCTCATCGCCCTGCTGCACGCCGCCGGCCGGGTCACCGACCCCGACGGCTTCCACGCCGACGTCCGCGCCCGCGAGGCGCAGATGGCCACCGGCATGCCCGGCGGCGTCGGCCTGCCGCACGCCCGGTCGGAGCACGTGACCGCGCCGAGCCTCGCGGTCGGCAAGCTGCACGACCCCGTCGACTGGGGCGCCCCGGACGGCCCCGCCCGCCTGGTGTTCCTCATCGCGGCCCCCGCGGGCGGCGACGCCGACCACCTGCAGATCCTCGCCGCACTGGCCCGCCGGCTGGTGCACGAGTCGTTCCGCCAGTCCCTGCTGGACGCCCCCGATGCCGCCACCGTCGCGGACATCGTCACCCGAGAGGTGGTCCCGTCATGAAGTTCGTCGCCGTCTCCTCGTGCCCCACGGGGATCGCTCACACGTACATGGCCGCCGAGGCCCTCGAGCAGGCGGGCAAGGCCGCCGGCCACGAGGTGCACGTCGAGACCCAGGGCGCCGCGGGGTCGACGCCGCTGGACCCGGCGATCATCGCCGCGGCCGACGGCGTGATCTACGCCGCCGACCTCGAGGTGCAGAACCGCGACCGGTTCGCCGGCAAGCCGTTCGTCGACGTCGGCGTGAAGAAGGCCGTGCACGACCCGGCCGGCGTCCTCGCCCAGGCGGTCGAGGCCGTCGAGCGCGGTGCCGTCGAGGCCCCCGCCGGCACCCCCGCGGCGGCCGGTCCCGCCCCCGCCACCAAGGTCGACCCGAACGCCGGCGTCGGCACCCGGATCCGGCAGTGGCTGATGACGGGCGTGTCGTACATGATCCCGTTCGTCGCCGCGGGCGGGATCCTCATCGCGCTGGGCTTCATGCTGGCGCAGGCCGCCTGGCCGGGGAACGAGGGGCCGGTCGCCGTCACCGCCGTCCCCGTCGCGGACCTCATCTCGTCGTTCAACCTCGCCTCCGGCCAGGACTGGGCGGTGCTGCTGTTCCAGACCGGCGCGGCGGCGTTCGCGTTCCTCGTCCCGGTGCTGTCCGGGTTCATCGCGTACGGCATCGCGGACCGGCCGGGCCTGGTCCCGGGCTTCGTCGGCGGCTCGATCTCCGTGCTGATCGGCGCGGGCTTCCTCGGTGGCCTGGTCACCGGGTTCGTCGGCGGGTTCCTGGCGCTGTGGATCAGCCGGTGGCGGGTGCCGAAGGGCGTCCGCGGCGTGATGCCGGTCGTGGTGACGCCGCTGCTGTCCTCGCTGATCACCGGGTTCCTCATGTTCGTCGTCATCGGGCGGCCGATCGCCAACCTGATGGACGGGCTGACGAACTGGCTGAACGGCCTGTCCGGGTCGAACCTCGTGCTCATGGGCGCGCTGCTCGGCGCGATGATGGGCTTCGACCTCGGCGGCCCGATCAACAAGGTGGCGTACACCTTCGCGGTCACGGGCCTGGCGACCGAGGGGCTGACCGGGGACGCGGTGCAGTACCGGATCATGGCGGCCGTGATGGCGGCCGGCATGGTGGCCCCGCTGGCCATGGCGCTGGCGACCGTGCTCCGCAAGAGCCTGTTCACGCACGCCGAGCGGGAGAACGGCAAGGCCGCGTGGCTGCTCGGCCTGTCGTTCATCTCGGAGGGCGCCATCCCGTTCGCCGCGGCCGACCCGTGGCGGGTCATCGCGTCGTCGGTCGTCGGGTCCAGCGTCGCGGGTGCCCTGACGATGGCGGTCGGCTCCGGCCTGCGCGCCCCGCACGGCGGCATCTGGGTGCTGCCGCTGATCTCGAACCCCCTCGGGTTCCTGCTCGCGGTCGCCGTGGGTACGGTCATCACGGCGGCGGTCGTCGTGGTGCTCAAGGGCCTCAAGCCCAACCCGCTGGTGCAGGCGGAGCAGGAGGCCGACGCCGCGCGCACCGCCGCCCCCGCCCCGGCCGCCGCCTGACGGCCGGACCCCACCCGATCTCGACGGAGAGACCATGAGCACGGACGTCAGCGCAGCCCCCGCCCCCGGCACGGTGCTGCACGGAGCCGGAGTCGGCCGCCGGGTCGCGGTGGGGCCGGTGGTGCGGGTGCAGCCCGCCCCGGCCGTCCCCGGGGACGCCCCGGTGCTCCGGGACGGCGCCCCCGTCCCGGAGCCCGAGGTGCCGGACGCGGTGCGGGCGGCGTTCGCCGGCGTGGCGGACGCCCTGCGGGCCCAGGCAGACCGGTCGTCCGGCACGGTCGCGGAGGTGCTCGGCGCCACCGCGATGATGGCCGACGACCCGGCCCTGCGGGACCAGGTCCTGGCCCGGGTCGGCGGCGGGGAGCCGGCCGTCGCGGCGCTGGACGCCGTCGTCGGGCAGTTCGCCGCGATGTTCGAGCAGGCCGGCGGCTACCTCGCGGAGCGGGTCACCGACCTGCGGAGCGTGCGGGACCGCGTGGTCGCCCGGCTGGCCGGCCTGCCGGACCCCGGCGTGCCGGAGCTGCGCGAGCCGTCCGTCGTCGTCGCGCGGGACCTCGCGCCTGCCGACACCGCCGCGCTGGACCTGGCGCGGGTGCTCGCGCTCGTCACCGAGGAGGGCGGCCCCACCGGGCACACCGCGATCATCGCGGGCCAGAACGGCATCCCGTGCGTGGTCCGCGCGACCGGCGCCACCGCGCTCGCCGAGGGCACGGTCGTCGCGGTCGACGCGGGGGCCGGCACCGTGCTGGTCGAGCCGGACGAGGCCGCGCGGGCCGCCCTGGACGCGCGCGCGGCGGCGGAGCGCGCGCTGGAGGCGGACACCGCCCCGGGCGCGACCGCGGACGGGCACGCGGTCGCGCTGCTCGCCAACATCGGCACGGCCGAGGACGCCGAGCGGCTCGCCGGCGCCGCCGTCGAGGGCGTGGGGCTGTTCCGGACCGAGGTGCTGTTCCTCGGGCGGCAGCAGGCGCCGACGGTCGACGAGCAGGCCGCGGCGTACGCCCGCGTGCTGCGCGCGCTGGGCCCGGACCGCAAGGTCGTCGTCCGGACGCTCGACGCGGGCGCCGACAAGCCGCTCGCCTTCGCCAACCTCACGCCGGAGGAGAACCCGGCGCTCGGCGTGCGCGGCTACCGGCTGGTCCGGTCCGCGCCGGACCTGCTGACCGACCAGCTCGCGGCGCTCGCCCGCGCCGGCGCGGAGACCGGCACGCAGCCGTGGGTGATGGCCCCGATGATCGCCACGCCCGCCGAGGCGCGCGCGTTCGCCGAGGCCGTGCGGGCCGCGGGGCTGCGCACGGCCGGCGTCATGGTCGAGGTCCCCGCGGCGGCGCTGCGGGCCGGCGCGGTGCTGGAGGAGGTGGACTTCGTCTCGCTCGGCACCAACGACCTGGCGCAGTACACGATGGCCGCCGACCGGCTGCGCGGGGAGCTCGTGGACCTGCTCGACGCGTGGCAGCCGGCGGTGCTGGAGCTGGTCGCCGCGACGGCGCGCGGGGGTGCCGGCGCGGGCCGCCCGGTCGGGGTGTGCGGCGAGTCCGCGTCCGACCCGCTCATGGCGCTGGTCCTCGCGGGACTCGGCGTCACGAGCCTGTCCATGTCGCCCGCCGCGCTGCCCGCGGTGCGGTTCGCCCTGCGGCGGCACACCCTCGCGGAGTGCCGGGCGATGGCGGACGCGGCGCTCGCGGCCGCGGACCCGGCGGCCGGACGGGCGGCGGTCACGGCGCTGCTGGACCCCGAGGCGCGGGCGGCGCTCGGGCTCTGAGGCGTCGTCTCGCGAGAGCGCGCCCGCGGGGCGGGAGCGCACCCTCCGGGCGCACGCTCCTCCCTGCAGGGCGCACCCCGGCGGCCCCGGCCCACCCCCCCCCGCGTACGCTGGCGCGCATGGTGCCCGACCACGGCGTGCTGGACCCGGAGACCGACCCCCTCGCCACCCTCGTGCTGGAGCCCGACGACCTGCGCACCCTCGCGCAGCGCGTCGCGTCCTCCCCGGAGGGCGGCACGCGCACGCACCACGCGCCCTGGACCGGCGCCCCGCTGGCGTCGCTGCCGCAGTCGACGCCGGCCGACGTGGCGCGCGCCGCGCGCCGGGCCCGCGCCGCGCAGCGCCGGTGGGCCGCCGTGCCCGCCCGCGACCGCGCTCGCCTGCTGCTGCGGGTGCACGACCTGCTCCTGTCCCGGCAGAGCGACGTGCTGGACCTGGTGCAGCTGGAGAACGGCAAGGCGCGCGCCGCGGCGTTCGAGGAGGTCGCGGACGTCGCGATCCTCGCGCGGCACCTGGGGCTGCGGGCCCCGGCGTACCTGGCGGACGAGCGGCGCCCGGGGCTGGTCCCGGGGCTGACGGGCGTCCGGGTGCAGCACGACCCCGTCGGCGTCGTCGGCGTCGTGGCGCCCTGGAACTACCCGCTGAGCCTCACGCTCGGGGACGTGCTGCCGGCGCTCGCGGCCGGGGACGCGGTGCTGCTGCGACCGGACCCGCAGACGCCGCTGACCGCGCTGTGGGCCGTGGAGCTGCTGGAGGACGCCGGGATGCCGGCCGGGCTGGTGCAGGTCGTCCTCGGCGACGGTCCGACGGTGGGGGCGGCGGTGGTCGACCACGTGGACCACCTGGTGTTCACGGGCTCCACGGCGACCGGGCGGGTGGTGGCGGCCCGGGCGGCGGAGCGGCTGGTGCCGACGACGCTGGAGCTCGGCGGGAAGAACGCGCTGTACGTGGCCGGCGACGTGGACGTCGAGGTGGCCGCGGAGGGGGCGGTGCGGGCGTGCTTCGGCGGCACGGGCCAGCTGTGCGTGTCGGCCGAGCGGCTGTACGTGCACGAGGCGGTCGCGGACCCCTTCGCGGCGGCGCTGGCCCGCCGGACGCGGGCGCTGCGGGTGGGGACCGGGCTGGACTACCGGTCGGACGTCGGCTCGCTGACGTCGGCGGAGCAGCTGGCCCGGGTGGTCGAGCACGTGGAGGACGCGCTGTCCGGCGGCGCCCGGGTGCTGGCGGGCGGCGTGCACCGGCCCGACCTCGGCCCGTACGTGTACGAGCCGACGGTGCTGGAGGGCGTGGGGGAGCACGCCCGGGCGTTCCGCGAGGAGACGTTCGGGCCGGTCGTGGCGCTGTCCCGGGTCGCGTCGGACGACGAGGCGGTCGCCGCCGTCAACGACAGCGGGTACGGGCTGCACGCGTCGGTGTGGAGCGGGTCGTCCCGGCGGGGCGCGGCGCTGGCCGCGCGGCTGCGCGCGGGGTCCGTGTCGGTGAACGAGGGCTACCAGGCGTCGTGGGGGTCGGTGGCGGCGCCGCAGGGCGGGCGCGGGGCGTCCGGCTGGGGCGCGCGGCACGGCCGCGAGGGTCTGCTGGCGCTCACCGCGGCCCGGACGGTGGCGGTGCAGCGCGGCGCGCACGGGCTGCGGCTGGCGGGGCGCCGGGTGCTGCCCCCCGTCGGGCTCGGGCGGGTGCTGTCCGGACCGCCGGAGCGGTGGACGGCGGACGTGACCGCGGTCCTGCGCGCGGCACGGCGGCTGCGGCTCCGCTGACGCGGGGCCGCCGCGCTCACACGGCCCGCAGCGTCCCGGTCGACGGCCCCGGCAGCGCGGCCGTCGTCGCCGGCGCCTCGGGGTCGCCGTCGAACTGCACGCGGTTCCGGCCCTGCCGCTTGGCGCGGTACAGCGCCGCGTCGGCCCGCGCCGCCAGCGCGTGCGCGCCCTCGCCGGGCACGGCCATCGCGCCGCCGAGGCTGAGCGTCACCCGCAGGTGCGGCGACAGCTCGTGCCACGGGTGCGACGCGATGGCGGTGCGGATCCGCTCGCACACCCCGACCGCCTGCTCCCGCGGGGAGTCCAGCAGCACGAGCGTGAACTCCTCGCCGCCGATCCGGGCGACGACGTCGCCGACCCGCACGGCCGCGGTCATGATCTGCCCGACCCGGCGCAGCACCTCGTCGCCGATGGGGTGCGAGTGGTCGTCGTTGACGGCCTTGAACAGGTCGATGTCGGCCACCACGTAGGCCAGGGCGTCCTCCTGCCCGAGCCGCGCGGCGAGGATCGCGTCCAGCCCGCGGCGGTTGAGCAGGCCGGTCAGGGCGTCGTGCGCGGCGTCGTGCTGGAGCGTCTCGTTCAGGGCGGCGAGCTCGGCCAGGCGCTTGCGGGCGTGGTCGCGGGACTGCCGGACGCGCTCGACGTCGAGCTGGGCGTTCACCACGATGCCGCGCCGCTCGGCGGCCTGGTCGCGCTGCAGCATGACGGCCTCGTGGTACCGGCGGTGCGTCTCCAGGGCGGCGCGCAGGTCGCCGGCGTCCTCGTGCACCTGGACGAGCTCGAGCAGCAGGTCGGCGCGCTCCATCGGCCGCAGGCTCTGCTCGGTGAGCAGCAGGCCGGCGGACAGCGTGGCCCGGGCGGCCGCGTGGTCGCCGCGCAGCCGGCACAGCCGCCCGTGCGCGGCGTGGTACCGGATGGTGAGGTACCGGGCGGCCACCTCGGGCAGGGCGGTCGCGACCTCGGCGAGCGCCCGGTCCGCCGCGCCGAGGTCGCCCCGGGCCATGTACGCGCGCGCCAGCCGGATCTGCGCCTCGGTGGCCATCCGCGGGTTGCCGTCCTTGGCGGCGGCCCAGCCGCGCGCGGACAGCGAGACGGCGCGGTCGGCCAGCGCCCGCGCGCGCACGGGGTCGGCGGCGGCCACCGCCTCGGCGGCGTCGGTGTCGAGCTTCGCCAGGCCGGACAGCGTCGCGCAGGTCCCGTCGGGGCGGTCGAGCAGGGGCCACAGCCCCGCGGCCTCGTCCAGCAGCTCGCGGGCCTTCACGGGGAACCGGCCCATCGAGATGTACGTGTCCGCGAGGTTGTTCAGCGCCGCGGCCAGGCCCTCGGTGTCGTCGAGCTCGCGCCGGATCGCCAGCGACCGCTCCAGGAACTCCAGGGCGGACACGTTGTCGCCGAACCCGTTGTAGACGGCGGCGAGGCCCTGCAGGACCCGCCCCTCCCAGGAGCGCAGGGCGGCGGTCGTGCTCAGCTCGAGGGCGCGCTCCATCGAGGCGAGTGCGCGCGCGTCGTCACCGAGGAGGTGGTGCGCCCAGCCGCCGTTGTACTCGAGCTCGATCTCCACCGGCACGGCACCCTCGGCGCGGGCCCGCGCCAGCAGGTCGGGCAGCGCCGCGACGCACAGGGCGGGTGCGGCGTCGCAGAGCCGGTCGATCCGGTCGAGCTCCGAGCGCCAGCCGGACGGATCGCCCGCCTGCGCCGCCCGGGCAGTCGTCATACCGGTGGTATCGGGTACTTGCGCGGCGCCCTGGAGGCATCGATCGGGTGAAGTCCGCACGGCGGACGGATGACGCCCGCCCGTCGGGACGGCGGCGCGGCGGGCCGGATGGGTGACGCGACAGGTACCGGGCCGCCGGGGGAACGGCGACGGGCCCGCACCGAGGGGACTGCTCCCCGGCGCGGGGCCCGTGCGGGCGTCGTCAGGCGATCGTCGCGACCGACTGCCGCGCGATCTCCAGCTCCTCGTTCGTCGGGATCACCAGCACGGTGACCTCGGCGCCGTCGGGGGAGATGACGGTCGGCTGCTTCTTGCGGCCGGCGTTGCGCTCCGGGTCGACCTGGATGCCGAGGCGCTCCAGGCCCTGCAGGGCGTTGAGGCGGACGATGTCGTCGTTCTCGCCGATCCCGGCGGTGAAGGTGATGACGTCCACGTGGCCGAGCTCGGCGTAGTACTTGCCGACGTAGCCCTTGATCCGGTGGTAGTAGACGTCGAGGGCGGTCTTCACGCGCTCGTCGCCCGCGGCCACCGCGTCGTGCACGTCGCGCATGTCGGTGTAGCCCGACAGGCCGAGCATCCCGGACTTCCGGTTGAGCAGCTCGTCCAGGTCGTCGATCGAGTAGCCGCCGACGCGCGCCAGGTGGAACAGCACGGCCGGGTCGATGTCGCCGGAGCGGGTGCCCATGACCAGGCCCTCCAGCGGGGTCAGGCCCATGGAGGTGTCGATGCACGCGCCGCCGCGGACGGCCGACGCCGAGGCGCCGTTGCCGAGGTGCAGCACGATCGTGTTGAGCTCCTCGACCGGGCGGCCGAGGTACTCCGCGGTCGCGCGGGACACGTACAGGTGCGACGTGCCGTGCGCGCCGTAGCGGCGGATCTTGTACTGCTGCGCGACCTCCTGGTCGATCGCGTACGTGTACGCGGCCGGGGGCATCGTGCGGTGGAACGCGGTGTCGAAGACCGCGACGTGCGGCACGTTGGGGAACGCGTGGCGCGCGGCCTTCACGCCCTCGACGTTCGCCGGGTTGTGCAGCGGCGCGAGCGGGGACAGGGCGTCGATCTGCGCGAGCACCTCGTCGTCGATGACCGCCGGGCCGTCGAAGACGTCGCCGCCCTGGACGATGCGGTGGCCGACCGCGGTGAGGTCCTCCTCGCGGATCTGCGGGCCCTGCTGCTCGAACAGGTCGAGCACGAGGCGCATGCCGGTCTCGTGGTCCGGGACGGCCTGCTCGAGCACCGTCTCGCCCGAGGGGCCCTCGTGCTTGACCTTGCCGACCTCGAGGCCGATGCGCTCGACGATGCCGGAGGCCAGCGCGTCGCCGCTGGTGACGTCGACCAGCTGGTACTTGATCGACGAGGAGCCGGAGTTGATGACGAGGACGTGGTTCACTTCGAGCCTTCCGGGGTCGCGCCCATGGCCTGGGCCTGGATCGCCGTGATGGCGACGGTGTTGACGATGTCCTGCACCAGGGCGCCCCGGGACAGGTCGTTGACGGGCTTGCGCAGGCCCTGCAGGACCGGGCCGACGGCCACGGCGCCGGCGGAGCGCTGCACGGCCTTGTAGGTGTTGTTGCCGGTGTTGAGGTCCGGGAACACGAAGACGGTCGCGCGGCCGGCGACGTCGGAGTCGGGCATCTTGGTCTTCGCCACCGAGGCGTCCACGGCGGCGTCGTACTGGATCGGGCCCTCGACGTTGAGGTCGGGGCGGCGCTCGCGCACCAGCTCGGTGGCGGTGCGGACCTTGTCCACGTCCGCGCCCGAGCCCGACATGCCGGTCGAGTAGGACAGCATCGCGATCCGCGGCTCGATGCCGAACTGCGCGGCGGTCGCGGCCGACGAGATCGCGATGTCCGCGAGCTGCTCCGCCGTCGGGTCCGGGTTCACGGCGCAGTCGCCGTAGACGAGGACGCGGTCCTCGAGGCACATGAGGAACACCGAGGACACCACCGAGGTGCCGGGCACCGTCTTGATGATCTCGAACGACGGCTTGATGGTGTGCGCCGTGGTGTGCGCCGCGCCGGAGACCATGCCGTCCGCCAGGCCGAGCTGCACCATGAGCGTGCCGAAGTACGACACCGAGGACACGATCTCCCGGGCGCGCTCGACGGTCATGCCCTTGTGCTTGCGCATCTCGGTGTACTCGGCGGCGAACCGCTCCAGCAGGTCGCCCGACTTCGGGTCCACGACCTTCGCGGCGGCCAGGTTGAGGCCGAGCTCGGTGGCGCGGGCACGGATGGCGGCCTCGTCGCCGAGGATCGTCAGGTCCGCGACCTCGCGCTGCAGCAGGGTGGAGGCGGCGCGCAGGATGCGGTCGTCGTTGCCCTCGGGGAGCACGATGTGCTTGCGGTCGGAGCGGGCCCGGTCCAGCAGCTCGTACTCGAACATCAGCGGGGTGACGACGTCGGGCGCCGGGACCTCGAGGGCGGCCAGCGCCTCCTCCGCGTCCGTGTGCTTCTCGAACAGGGCCAGGGCGGTGTCGACCTTGCGCTGCGAGTCGGCCGACAGCCGGCCGCGGGTGTTGCCCGCCGCGCTCGCGGAGCGGAAGGTGCCCAGGCCGGTGCGGATCAGCGGCAGGCGGCTGCCGAGGCCGTCGACCAGCCGGCTGACGATCGCCGGCGGCTCGAAGCCGCCGTTGAGGATGACGCCGGACAGGGACGGGAAGCCCTCGGCGGTGTGCGCCATGAGCAGGCCGAGCAGGATGTCCGAGCGGTCGCCCGGCACGATGACGACGACGCCGTCGGACAGCCGCTCCAGCAGGTGCTCGACCGACATCGCGCCCACCAGCAGCTCGGTGGCCTCGCGGGACAGCAGCTGCTCGTCGCCGCCGATGAGCTCGCCCTCCACGGCCTCCATGAGCTGGCGGACGGTGGGGGCCACGAGGAACGGGTCCTCCGGCAGCGCCCACGCGGTGGCGCGGGTGGCGAGCTCGGCGCGCACCGCGTCCACGTCCTCGGGGGCGCAGCGGTTCGCGACGATGGCGACGACCTGGGCGTGCCCGGCCTCGAGCTCGGCGGCGGCGACCTCGGCGACCTGGCGCACCTCCTCGGGCGTGCGGCCCTGGCCCTTGACGCAGAGCAGCACGGGGGCGCCGAGGTTCGCGGCGATCCGGGCGTTGAACCCGAGCTCCGCGGGGCCGGCGATGTCGGTGTAGTCGGTGCCGACGATGACGACGACGTCGCAGGCGCGGGCCATCGCGTGGTACCGCTGCACGATGGTGGCGAGCGCCGCCTCCGGGTCGGCGTGCACGGCCTCGTAGGTGGTGCCGATGCAGTCCTCGTAGCCGAGGTCCACGCCGTCGTGGGACAGCAGCAGCTCGAGGACGTAGTCGGGGGTCTCGGTGGACCGGGCGATGGGCCGGAAGACGCCGACCTTCTGCACGGTGCGGGTCAGCAGGTCGACCAGACCGAGTGCGACGGTCGACTTCCCGGTGTCCCCCTCGGGGGACGTGACGTAGATGCTGCGGGCCACGGGTGAGGCTTCTTCCTTCTCGGGGTGACCGGGGTCTCCGGATCAGGTGGTGGGATGAATTCTGCCGGACGCCGGCCGGCCCGAGTGCCGTCAGGCCGGTGACGGTGGCCACCAGGAGCGCCTCCCGGCCGCTGCGCGGCCCGTCCCCATGACCAAGGTCCTGGACGACCGATGGCCCGCACCGGGGGGGGTGCGGGCCATCGGCCGCTACTGACTACTCGTTGTCGCCGCCGGTCGACACCGTGGCGTTCTGCTGCGGGCCGCCGACCTCGGTGCCGGTCTCGCCCGCGTCCGGCCAGACCCAGTCGCGGACCTCGGGGATGTCCTCCCCGTGCTCCCGGGTGTACTCGTGGGCCCGGAGCCGGGCGTCCACCATGCGCTGACGCAGGCCGGCGTACTTCGACCCGAGCGACGGCGTCTGGTCGATGACGTCGATCACCAGGTGGTACCGGTCCAGGTCGTTGAGCATGACCATGTCGAACGGCGTGGTGGTCGTGCCCTCCTCCTTGTACCCCCGCACGTGGATGTTCTTGTGCCCCTTGCGGCGGTACGTCAGGCGGTGGATCAGCCACGGGTAGCCGTGGTACGCGAACACGATCGGCTTGTCCGTCGTGAACAGCGTGTTGAAGTCGCGGTCCGACAGGCCGTGCGGGTGCTCCCGCTCGTCCTGCAGCCGCATGAGGTCCACGACGTTGACCACGCGGACCTTGAGGTGCGGCAGCTCGCGGCGCAGGATGTCGGCCGCGGCCAGGACCTCCAGCGTCGGGACGTCGCCCGCGCAGCCCAGGACGACGTCCGGGTCCTCGCCCTCGACCTCGGTGCCGGCCCAGTCCCAGATGCCCAGGCCGCGGGTGCAGTGCGCCACGGCCTCGTCCATCGTGAGGAAGTTCGGCGCGGGCTGCTTGCCGGACACCACGACGTTGACGTACTGCCGGCTGCGCAGGCAGTGGTCGTACGTCGACAGCAGGGTGTTCGCGTCCGGCGGCAGGTACACCCGGACGATCTCGGCCTTCTTGTTGACCACGTGGTCGATGAAGCCCGGGTCCTGGTGGCTGAAGCCGTTGTGGTCCTGGCGCCACACGTGGCTGGACAGCAGGTAGTTCAGCGACGCGATCGGTCGGCGCCACGGGATGTGGTTCGTGACCTTCAGCCACTTGGCGTGCTGGTTGAACATCGAGTCGACGATGTGGATGAACGCCTCGTAGCTGGTGATCAGGCCGTGGCGCCCGGTCAGGAGGTAGCCCTCCAGCCAGCCCTGGCACTGGTGCTCCGAGAGCATCTCCACCACACGGCCCATGCGGGCCAGGTGGTCGTCGATGTCGGTCGGCAGGTACTCGGCGTTCCACTGCTTGTCGGTCACGTCGAAGACGGCCTGCAGGCGGTTGGACGCGGTCTCGTCCGGGCCGAAGATCCGGAAGTTGTCGGGGTTCCGGCGGATGACCTCCGTCAGGTACACGCCGAGCTGGCGGGTGGCCTCGGAGATCGAGCCGCCCGGGACGGGGACGTCGACCGCGAAGTCGCGGAAGTCCGGCAGGCGGAGGTCCTTGAGGAGCAGGCCGCCGTTCGCGTGCGGGTTGTCGCTCATCCGCAGCGTCCCCGACGGGGCGAGCGCGGTGATGTCCTCGATCACGGTGCCGTTCGCGTCGAACAGCTCCTCCGGCCGGTACGACCTGAGCCAGCCCTCGAGGACCTGCAGGTGCTCGTCGGTGTCGCGGGCGCTGGCCAGGGGGACCTGGTGCGAGCGCCACGACGCCTCGACCTGCTTGCCGTCGATGACGGGCGGGCAGGTCCAGCCCTTCGGGGTCTTGAAGATGATCATCGGCCAGGCCGGGCGGGACTCGTCGCCCGCGGCGGCGCGCGCCTTGATCTCGGCGATCTCGTCGAGCACGACGTCCAGCAGCTCGGCGAACCGGGCGTGCACGGCCGCGTGGTCCTCGCCGTCGAAGCCGCCGACGAACAGGTGCGGCTTGTGGCCGTACCCGCGCATGAGGTCGAGCAGCTCGGACTCGGGGATGCGCGCGAGGACGGTCGGGTTCGCGATCTTGTACCCGTTGAGGTGCAGGATCGGCAGCACGACGCCGTCCTTGGCCGGGTCGATGAACTTGTTCGAGTGCCACGACGTCGCCAGCGGGCCGGTCTCGGCCTCGCCGTCGCCGACCACCGCCGCGACCAGCAGGTCGGGGTTGTCGAACGCCGCGCCGTACGCGTGCGACAGGGCGTAGCCGAGCTCGCCGCCCTCGTGGATCGAGCCGGGGGTCTCCGGGGCCACGTGGCTCGGGATGCCGCCCGGGAAGGAGAACTGGCGGAACAGCCGCCGCACGCCCTCGGCGTCCTGGGTGATGTCGGAGTAGACCTCGGAGTACGTGCCGTCCAGGTAGGCCGACGCGACGAGGCCCGGACCGCCGTGGCCCGGGCCGGTGATGTACATGGTCGACTGCTCGCGCTCCGCGATGACGCGGTTGAGGTGCGCGTACAGGAAGTTCAGACCCGGCGTCGTGCCCCAGTGCCCCAGCAGGCGCGGCTTGACGTGGTCGCGGGTCAGCGGCTCCTGGAGCAGCGGGTTGTCCAGGAGGTAGATCTGGCCCACCGACAGGTAGTTGGCCGCGCGCCACCAGGCGTCGATGCGTCGGAGCGTCTCCTCGGAGACCGGCTGGCCGGAACCGGCCCGCCAGGTCTCGAGCGCCGCCGTCGTCGTCGTCATGCTCTCTCCCCGTTTCGCAGAACCACGGACTTCGCCGTGGGCCCGGACGAGCGCCCCCCGCCGGGCCACCCCAGCCTTGCGGCGCCTCGCGCCGCGACCCGGGACGTCGGACCTAGCCCGCCCCGTGGCTGACCGTCAGCCGGGAACCATCCAACCCCATCGGGTGAAGGGACGCACAGGTCACCCGCCCGGCGCGGGTCGTGGGCCTCGTCACCTGCGGCGACGCCCGGCTGCCAGGTCCGCCGGGTACCGTGGCGCGGTGCCCGAGACCCCGACCGCCGCGCCCCGCGCGACGCTGTGGCGCGTCGCGCGGACCCCGCGCATGATCGGCCTGCTCGTGCTGTTCCTCGCCGTCGCGGCGGTCTGCGGGCGGCTCGGGGCGTGGCAGCTCGAGCGCGCGGAGGTCCGGGGCGCCGCGGCCCAGGCGCAGAAGCTCGCCGAGGTCGAGGCGCAGGAGCCGGTTCCGCTCGAGGACGTGCTCGCGCCGCAGTCGGCCTTCGACGGCGGCCTCGTCGGGCGGCGCGTCGAGGCGTCGGGGGAGTACGAGGCCGACGGGCAGCTCCTCGTTGCCGACCGCGCGCTCGCGGGCCGGAGCGGCTACCTGGTGCTCACGCCGCTGCGGGTCGCGTCGGCCGACCCGGACGCCGACGGGGCGGTGCTCCCGGTCGTGCGGGGGTGGGTCGCCGAGGCCGACCCCGGCTCCCCGCTGGTGGCCGTGCCGGACGGCCCGGTCACCGTCACCGGCTACCTGCAGGCGTCCGAGGACTCCGGCGAGCCGCACGGGTCGCAGGCCGCGGGGACGACCGACAGCATCTCGTCCGCGGAGCTGCTCGGCGTGTGGGGCGGGCCGATCTGGACCGGGTACGCGGTGCTCACGTCGTCCGAGCCCGCGCAGGACGCCGGGATCGAGCTGCTGCCGCCGCCCACCCGGTCGGGCACCGGGCTGAACATCCAGAACCTCGGGTACGCCGCGCAGTGGTTCGTCTTCGGCGGGTTCGCGGTGTTCCTCTGGGTGCGGCTGCTCAAGGACGAGGTGCTGCGGGAGTCGGGGGCGTTCGACGCGGCGCCGACCGACGGGCCGGGCCCGGCGCCGGCCGACCCCGCCCCCTGAGCGCCGGGCCCGGCTACTCCCGCTGCCAGGAGTGCCAGAGCGAGGCGTAGTCCCCGCCGGCGGCCACGAGCTCGTCGTGCGGGCCGATCTCGCTGATCCGCCCGGCGTCCACCACGGCCACGCGGTCCGCGTCGTGCGCGGTGTGCAGCCGGTGCGCGATCGCGACGACCGTGCGGCCCTCGAGCACCGCGGACAGCGACCGCTCCAGGTGCCGCGCGGCGCGCGGGTCCAGCAGCGAGGTCGCCTCGTCGAGCACGAGGGTGTGCGGGTCGAGCAGCACCAGGCGGGCGAGCGCCACCTGCTGGGCCTGCGCGGGCGTGAGCGCCACGCCGCCGGAGCCGACGTCGGTCGTGAGCCCCGCGGGCAGCGCCGCGACCCACTCCCAGGCGTCGACCGCCCGCAGCGCCCGCTCGAGCGCCGCGTCGTCGGCGTCCGGGTCGGCGAGCCGCAGGTTGTCGGCGAGCGGACCGACGAACACGTGGTGCTCCTGGGTGACCAGGGCGACGTGCCCGCGCAGCTCGTCCAGCGGCAGGTCGACCAGCGGGACCTCGCCGACGGTCACCGCGCCGCCCGTGGGCGGGTGGATGCCGGCGAGCATCCGGCCGAGGGTCGACTTGCCGGCGCCGGACGGCCCGACGACCGCGAGCCGCTCGCCGGTGCGGAGCGCGAGGTCCACGCCGTGCAGCACGTCGTGACCCGGCCGGTACGCGTACCGGACCTCGCTCGCGACCACCGACTCGTCCGCCGGGCGCGCGTCGCGGGCCGTGCGGTCCGGGGCGACGTCCGCCACGCCGATGATCCGGGCCAGCGACGTGGCGCCGACCTGGATCTCGTCGAGCCAGAAGATCAGCTCGCCGATCGGGTGGATGATCTGCATCGCGTACAGGGCGATCGTCGTGACCGCCCCGACCGTCGCGTCCCCCGTGGAGATGAGGTACGCGCCCCAGGCGAGCACCGCGACCACGGGCAGGATGAACGCGGTGTCCACGCCCGGGAACAGGACCGACCGCAGGTCCAGCGTGCGGCTCTCCGCGGCGAACGCCTCGCGCAGGTCGGCGTCCAGCCGCGCCCGCCGGCGCGCGCCGAGCCCGAGCGCGTCCACGGTGCGGGCGCCCTCCACGGACTCGGTGATCGTGCCGTTGATCGTCGCGTAGGCCGCGGACTCGCGCAGGTAGGCGGGGGCGGCCCGGCGCAGGTACCAGCGCGTGACGCCGAGCAGCAGCGGCAGGCCGGCGAGCAGGCCGATCGCCACGAGCGCGTTCGTCGCGACGGCCGCCACGGCGGTCAGGGCGATGGTCGCGGCGGTGACGAGGATCCGGGGCACCCCGAACCGGACCGTGTACTGCACCCGGTCGATGTCGGTGGTCGTGCGCGCGACCAGGTCGCCGGTGCCGGCCCGCTCCACCGTCGACAGCGGCAGCCGGGTCACGGTCGCGACGAACTCCTCGCGCAGCTCGGCGAACACCGTCTCGCCGAGGACCATCGCGGACCGCTGGGCGTACCGGATGAGCACCGTCTGCGCGAGCACGGCGACCACCAGGACGAGGATGGTCCGGTCGACGGCCGTCGTGGTGGTGCCCTCGACCACGGCGTCCACCAGGCGGCCGAGCAGCCACGGACCGGCCAGGCCGGCGGTCGCGGCGAGGACGTGCAGCACCACGACGAGCGCGAGGCCCCGGCGGTGCCGGCGGAGCAGCGCGGCGGTGTGCCGGCGCAGGGTCGTCGGGTCAGCGACGGGCAGCTTCACGGCTCACCTCCGGTCGGTCGTGCGGTCGGTCGTGCGGGCTGGGGTCGTGGGGGTCGTCGGCGCGGGAGACGACGGAGCGGTAGGCGGCGCCGGTGGCGTCGCGGGCCGCGACGAGGTCGCGGTGCCGCCCGGTGGCGACGACCCGCCCACCGGCGACGAGCGCGACCTCGTCCACCACGTCGAGCACCAGCGGGCTGGCGGTGACCACCACGGTCGTCGCCCCGCGCCGCGCGTCCGCCAGGCGCCGGGCGATCCGGGCCTCGGTGTGCGCGTCCACCGCGCTGGTCGGCTCGACGAGCACGAGCACCTCCGCGCCGGTGAGCAGCGCGCGGGCCAGCGCGACCCGCTGCCGCTGCCCGCCGGACAGCGAGCGGCCCTTCTCCTCCACGGCGCCGTCCAGGCCGCCGGGCACGGAGTCGAGCACGTCGCCGGCGTCGGCCACGGCCATCGCGGCGAGCAGCGCCTCGCGGTCCGCCCCGCCGCGCACGTCCAGCTCGTCGGCGAGGGTGCCGGTGAACAGGTGCGGCGTCGACTCGGCGACGACGACCCGGCCCCGGACCTCGTTGAGCGCGAGCTCGTGCAGCAGCGTGCGGCCCCAGCGCACGCGGGACAGCGGCTCGTCCGCGGGCCCGCCGGTGGGCGCCGCGGCGTCCTCGTCCGCCCCGCCCTCGTCGGCCTCCCGGCGTGCGGGCCCGAGCCGGCCGAGCCGCAGCGCGATCCGCGCCGACTCGTCCGGGTCGGCGCTCACCAGCGCGGTGATCCGTCCCGGTCGCACGACCACGCCGCTCGCCTCGTCCACCAGGGCCTCGCCCGGCCCCGGCGGGGTCGCCGGCTGCGCGGGGTCGTCCGACCCGGCGACCGGCACCGACAGCACCCGGATGATCTTGCGCGCCCCGACGACCGCGCGGGTCACCACGCGGATCGCCTCGCTCGCCGTCCACAGCGGCTGCGTGAGGAACGCGGCGAACCCGTAGAACGACACGAGCTGCCCCGGCGTGATGTCCCCGGCGAGCGCCAGCCGGGCGCCCGCCCACACCACGACCGCGAGGAACAGCCCCGGCAGCAGCGTCTGCAGGGCGTCCAGCAGGGACTGCGTCTGCGACACGCGCACGCCGGCCGCCCGGACCTCCTGCGACTGCGCGCGGTAGCGGTCCGTGAACACGTCCTCGCCGCCGATGCCGCGCAGGATCCGCAGGCCCGACACCGTGTCGGCGCCCAGCGTGGTGAGCCGGCCGGTGGCCTCGCGCTGGGCGGCCTGGCGGCGCTGCAGCGGCGGGACGAGCAGCGACAGCACGGCGACGACCACGGGCAGGCCGAGCAGCACGAGCAGCCCGAGCGGCACCGAGGTGCGCAGCAGCAGCGCGCCGAGGGTGAGGTACGCCGCGACCCCGCCGACCAGCCGGGGGAGGATCGCGTACACCTCGCCCATCCGCAGGGCGTCCGTGGCGACGGTCGCGACGACCTCGCCGGTCGGCAGCTCGTCGGTGATCGCGTCGCCGGTGCGCGTGACGTGGTGGCCGACCTGCTGCGAGGACGCGAAGGCCGCGCGCAGCCAGTTCTCCACCTCGAGCCGGTGACCCCAGACGTTGGCGCCGACCTGCACCAGTCCGAGCCCGGCGAGCAGCAGGCAGCCCAGCCAGAGCTCGCGGCCCAGGCCGTGCTCGAGGCCGCCGTCGACGATCCGGCCGAGCTGCCAGGGCAGCAGCGCCGCCGCGACGTTCCCGACCACCGCGACCGCCGTGGCGCCCGCGAGCACGCCGGCCTGCCGACGCCCCTGCCAGAGCAGGAGGCGTGCCGGTCCGGTCAGCGGGGGGCGGCCGGGGTCCGGCAGCGGAAGGGGTCGCACGGGCGTCAACGCTACGGGTGACCCCTGACACAGCGGCAAGGGTTTTGCCGCCGCCCGCGCGCGGCTGGGCGAGAATCGGGGGACGGCGCCCGCCCGCGCGCGCCGCCGCACGCCGTCAGCCGAGAGGACCCCCCGATGACCGAGCACGCCACCGCCGGCCAGCCCACGCCCGCGGGTCGTCCCGCCCCCGTCCTGGAGAGCGCGCGGGGCCGGCTGAGCCGGTACCGCGTGATGGCGTGGATCACCGGCACGATGCTGCTGGTCCTGTGCGTCGAGATGGTGCTCAAGTACGTGTTCCAGGCGGGGGGCGTCGACCCCGTCACCGGCGACCCGGAGCCGGTGATCGGCACGTGGGTCGCGATCGTGCACGGCTGGATCTACGTCGTGTACCTGGTCACGGTCGTGCAGCTCTGGTCGGCCATGCGCTGGTCGCTCGGCCGGCTGGCGACGATGGCGCTCGCGGGCGTCGTGCCGGTCATGTCGTTCGTGCTGGAGCGCCGCGTGCACGCGGACGCGCTCGCGCGGATCGAGGGTCGTCCCGCCAGCGCGGGCTGAGGCGGCGGGCCGGGCCGTCCCCGGCGCGCACTACCCTGGTCCGGTGACCGACGCCTCCGCCCAGCCCGCGCCGACTCCGTCCGACCCGCCCCGTCCCGTGCTCGTCGTCGACTTCGGCGCCCAGTACGCGCAGCTCATCGCCCGCCGGGTGCGCGAGGCGAGCGTCTACTCCGAGATCGTGCCGCACACGGCCTCGGTGCAGGAGATGCTCGCGAAGGACCCGTCGGCGATCATCCTGTCCGGCGGGCCGTCCTCGGTGTACGCCGACGGCGCCCCGTTCGTCGACCCCGCCCTGTTCGACGCCGGCGTGCCCGTGCTGGGCATCTGCTACGGCTTCCAGGCCATGGCGAAGGCCCTCGGCGGCACGGTGGCGCAGACCGGCAACCGCGAGTACGGCGGCACCCCGGTCGAGGTCGTGGCCACGGGGACGGTGCTCGCGGACAGCCCCGAGCAGCAGACCGTCTGGATGAGCCACGGCGACGCGGTGCACGCCGCGCCCGAGGGCTTCGAGGTGCTCGCGACGTCCGCCGGCTCGCCGGTCGCGGCGTTCGAAGACCGCGAGCGGCGGCTGTTCGGCGTGCAGTGGCACCCGGAGGTCAAGCACTCGCCGCTCGGCCAGCGGACCCTCGAGCACTTCCTCTACGAGGGCGCCGGCCTGGCCCCCGAGTGGAACCCCGGCAACGTCATCGCCGACCAGGTCGAGCGGATCCGCGCCCAGGTCGGCGACGCCCGCGTCATCTGCGGCCTGTCCGGCGGCGTCGACTCGTCGGTCGCGGCCGCGCTGGTGCAGAAGGCCGTCGGCGACCAGCTGACCTGCGTGTTCGTCGACCACGGGCTGCTGCGCACCGGTGAGGCCGAGCAGGTCGAGCAGGACTTCGTCGCGTCCACCGGCGTGAACCTCAAGGTCGTCGACGCGCGCGAGCGCTTCCTGCACGCGCTCGCCGGGCACACCGACCCGGAGACCAAGCGGAAGATCATCGGCCGCGAGTTCATCCGCGTGTTCGAGGACGCCGCGCGCGAGATCGTCGAGGAGGCCGGCGCGCACGGCGACGAGGTGAAGTTCCTCGTCCAGGGCACGCTGTACCCCGACGTCGTCGAGTCCGGCGGCGGCGAGGGCGCGGCCAACATCAAGAGCCACCACAACGTGGGCGGTCTGCCGGACGACCTGCAGTTCGCGCTGGTCGAGCCGCTGCGCGCCCTGTTCAAGGACGAGGTCCGCGCGGTCGGTCTGGAGCTCGGCGTGCCGGAGGCCATCGTCTGGCGGCAGCCGTTCCCGGGTCCCGGCCTCGGGATCCGCATCATCGGCGAGGTCACGCAGGAGCGGCTCGACGTGCTGCGCGCCGCCGACGTCATCGCCCGCGAGGAGCTGACCCGTGCCGGCCTGGACCGCGACATCTGGCAGTGCCCGGTCGTGCTGCTCGCGGACGTGCGCTCGGTGGGCGTGCAGGGCGACGGCCGGACCTACGGGCACCCGGTCGTGCTCCGGCCGGTGTCGTCCGAGGACGCGATGACCGCCGACTGGACCCGCCTGCCGTACGACGTGCTGGCGACGATCTCGACCCGGATCACCAACGAGGTGCCGGAGGTGAACCGCGTCGTGCTCGACGTGACGAGCAAGCCGCCGGGCACCATCGAGTGGGAGTGACGCCGCGCTCGCGGCGGTAGCACGACGGCCCGGTGCCCCCTCCGCGGGGTGCCGGGCCGTCGTGCTCCCGGCCCGGGGAGCGTGTCCCGACACGCCGCTCTGCCGGTGACCAGGACGTATGTCCTAGGCTGAACGGGCGTCACCGCGTGGGACGAAAGGCCTGATCGTCAGGAATCTGGGGTTTGTGCACCGCTTCACGAAGCCTCAGGGCGCTTGTCGTATGACCAACGTCCCAGTCTGAGGCCGGCGGGGGGAGGACGCTCTTCCCGTGGGGCTCACCAGGTTCCACCGGATCGGCGAGGGGCCGGTTCGCAACGGGGGTATCTGAAAGGGATCACCACATGTCTACCGTGGCAGCGACGGGCGGCTCGAAGGCTGCTCGCGTCATCGGCATCATCTCGGCGGTCGCCGGTCTCATCATGATCATCGCCGGCGGCATCACCTGGGGCTCGGTCTCCAGCCACCTCGCCGACGAGAACATCACGGTCTCGGAGGACGCGGAGAACTTCGCGGGCCAGCCGGTCACGACGCCGTGGACCGCCTTCGCGCAGGCCGACATCATCAACCGCCACGCCCTCGAGGCCACCGGTGGCAAGACCTACGCCGAGCTCGAGCAGGACGACCCGGTCCGCACGGTCGCGATGAACGCGTCCTTCCTGCGCGCCTCGCTCTTCACCTCCGTCGTCGCCTTCGGCGTCGCGGCGCTGGTCATGGGCCTCGGCGTGCTGTTCATCCTCGTCGGCTACGCCCTCTGGGCCCTGGCCGGCCGCAAGGTCGCGACGGTCGTCGAGCCGCGTGCGACCACCCCGGCGGACGCGGGCCTCAAGGCCTGATCCGACGCAGCACCGCACGAAGGGCCGGTACCCCCGCGGGGGTACCGGCCCTTCGTCGTGCAACCCGGGCGGGCTCAGCGCGCGGCGCGCTGCTCCCGGTTCTTCCGGCGGGCCGCGGTGAGCACCGAGCCCACCAGCAGCGCCACGCCGCCGCCCGCCAGGAGCACGATCAGCGCGAGCTGGACGTCGATCCGCGCGCCCGCCGCCACGGCCAGGATGCCGATGCCGACCGCGGTGACGATCAGGCCCCACACCACCGTCGCCGAGCGCGGACCGTGGTCCTCGGGCAGCGGGGCGGGCTGGGGTGCCGGGGCCGGGGCCGGGCTCGGGCGGCCGGCGGACGCGGGCCCCGGGTAGGTCGACGCGTACGGGGCCGCCGTGGGCCGCGTCGGGTCGGGGGTGCCCGCGCCGGGTACCGCGTACGTCGGCGAGGCGGGGAACGCCGCCGTCGCCGGCTCGACGGGAGCCGGCGCGGCCGGTGCCGGTGCGGGGGCGGCCGCCGGCTCGGGGGCCGCCGGCTCGGGGGCCGCCCCCTCGGGGGCCGCCGGCGCCGGGGCCGCCTCGGTCCGCTCCAGCGGCCGGGTCGCGTCCACCTGCTCGATCCGCTCGGTGGCGTCGGCCGCCTCGACCTGCGCGATCCGCTCGGTCGGGCCGTCGGCGTCCGGGCGCTCGATGCGCTCCGTCACGGGCTCCGCCGCGTCGTCCGGGCGGGCGGTCCCGGGGGACTCGGGTCCGGTGCTGGTCATCAGTCCTCCTCGATGGTGATGCTGCCGACGCCGACCTCGACGGACAGCGCGATCTGCGCGTCCCGTCCGTCGCTCATGGCGTCGCTCGTGAACGTGCGGTCGTGCCCGACGCCGTCGGCGCGCTGCGTGCTGCCGTCGACGTCCCACTCGACGTTCCCGGCCCCGGAGGTCACGTCCGCGGAGACCGCGGCACCCTCCGGGACGATGACGGTCACGTCGCCGAGCCCGCCGCTGATCGGCACGTACAGGGTCTCGTCGGTCAGCGGGACCTGGGTCAGGTCCACGCGGGCCTCGCCGACGCCGAACGAGAAGCCGGCCTCGGCGGCCGCGCGGCTCGTGACCGCGACGTCGACCGACTTGAACGGGTCGCGGTCGCCGCGCCAGCTGTCCCCGTCGCCGAACACGACCGCGGGGCCCGCGATGACCATGCCGATGATCGCGAGGGCGGTCAGGCCGCCCGCGGTGCGGCCGCGCAGGCCGGAGACGATGATCGCGAGGCCCACGAGCACCACCCCGCCGCCGACCACGTACGGGCCGATCGGGCCCTCGTAGACGCCGGCGCGGTCCAGCGCGAGCAGGCCGGCCAGGCCGAGCAGGATCACGGCGACGACGATGCCGGTGAGCGCGGCGCCAGGGCCGCGGCGCGGCGGCTTCTGCGGGCGCGGCGCCGGCGGGACCGGCGGCGTCGGGGGCAGGGGCGGCGTGGGCGGGGGCGGGTTCCAGCCGCGGGCCGGCGGCGGGCCGGCGGGCGTGCTCGACCACGCCGGGGCCGACGTGCCGGGGTGTCCGCCGTAGGGCGGGCGCGGCGCGGCGGCGGGCGGGGGCGGCACCGGGGCGCCGCTCGGGGCGGGCGCGCCGGCCGGGCTGGTGCTGGACATGGGTGCGGGTCCTTCCTGGGACGGGGGCTGCCACGCCGGCGCGGACGGGCGCCGGTCCTTGTTCTGGCGGACGGCGTTCGCGACGATGACGATCCCCGCCACCAGCGCGGCGGCCCACGCGAGGGCGGCGAGCCAGCCGGAGCCGAACGGCCCCCAGCTGAACCACCAGTCGCCCGCGGACAGGCCGACGACGACCAGGATGATCGCGCCGACCAGGGCGAGGTCGAAGTTGCCGCGGATGGTCTCCTCGAGGTGGATCCGGCCGTCGGACTGCTCGGGCAGCAGCGCCCAGGCGAGGCCGTACAGCACGAAGCCGAAGCCCATCAGCATGGTGACGCCCACGATGCCGCGGGCGAGCAGCGGGTCGATGTGGAAGCGGTCCGCCAGGCCGCCCGCCACACCGCCGAGCCACCGGTCGTCGCTGCGGACCAGGCCGGTGCGGCGGATCGAGGCGAAGAACCCGTTCAGGCCGTGGCCGTCCGGGGCGGGTGCCGGCGGGGACTGCGGGGGCACGGGGCCGGGGCCGCGGTCGGGGCTGTCGTTCGTCATGCCTCGATCCTGCTCGGGCGGACGTCCCCGGGGCATCGGGTACCCCCCTGACCCGTCCCTGAAACCCCGGCCGGGGTCCCTGATCCTGGGCCCTGAGGGCCGCTCGGGGGCCTCCGGACGTGTGACCATCGGTGCATGGAGTCCCCGACCCGCCTGCCGCTGCGCCGCCCGGAACGGGGCCGCGTCGTCGGTGGCGTCGCGGCCGGCCTCGCGCTGCACCTCGACATGCCGGTGAAGCTGGTGCGGCTGCTGTTCGTGCTGCTCACGCCGTTCGCGGGCGTCGGGGCCGGGCTCTACGTGTTCTGGTGGGTGACGATCCCCGTCGGCGACCCGCACGCCGTGGCCGGCGCCGAGCGGCCCGCCGCCCTGTCGCGCCTCGCGCCGTCGCAGCAGAGCGAGACCGTCGAGCGCCTGCGCCGGCTGCCCTGGACCGAGATCGCGGTCGGGGTCGCCCTGCTCGCGGGCGCCGTCGCGCTGCTGATCACGCGCACGGGCGGGCAGATCGGCGGCTCCTGGGTCGTGCCCGTGCTGCTGCTGGTCGCGGGCGCCGCGCTGGCCTGGAGCCAGCTCGACGCGATGCAGCGCGAGCGCAGGGCGGGGACCCGGCGGCCGGTCAGCATCCTGCGGCTCGTCGGCGGGCTCGTGATCGCCGGCGTCGGCGTGCTGCTGCTGGTCGGGCAGGAGGCCGCGCCCGGCGCGCTGGTGCAGTCCACGGTGGCGGCCGTCGCGGTGCTCGCCGGCGTCGCCCTGGTGCTCGCACCCTGGTGGCTGCGGCTGGTGCGGGAGCTCGGTGACGAGCGCGCCGCCCGCGCCCGCGAGTCCGAGCGCGCCGACATCGCGGCCCACCTGCACGACTCCGTGCTGCAGACCCTCGCCCTGATCCGGGCGCGTGCCGACGACCCGACCGAGGTCGCCCGGATGGCCCGGGCCCAGGAGCGGGAGCTGCGTGCCTGGCTGTACGACGACCGACCCGCGCCCGGCACCTCGGTCGCCGCCGTGCTGGCCGCGATCGTCGCCGAGATCGAGGACACCCGGACCGGGCCCGACGGGGAGGCGGTCACCATCGAGACCGTCGTCGTCGGCGACACCGAGCCCGACGCGAACACCGACGCCCTGCTGCAGGCCACGCGGGAGGCGCTGCTGAACGCCGTCCGGCACGGGCGTCCGCCGGTGTCGCTGTACCTGGAGGCCGGTCCCGAGGAGGTCGAGGTGTTCGTGCGGGACCGCGGCGACGGGTTCGACCCCGACGCCGTGCCCGCCGACCGGTTCGGCGTCCGGGAGTCCATCCTCGGGCGGGTGCGGCGGCGCGGCGGCACCGCGTCGGTGGTGTGCAAGGACGGCGGCGGCACGGAGGTGCGCCTGAAGGTGCCCGTGCTGCGGGAGGCGAACGGGAACGGCCACGGGGCCGGCGGGCCGGCGGCTCCCGGCGGGAGCGGACCCGGTGCCGGTGCGGCGCCGGCGGCGGACGAGAGGACGATGCAGGGATGAACGAGGCTCCGGTCGACGTGGTGCTGGTCGACGACCACCTGATGTTCCGCGCCGGCGTGAAGGCCTCGCTGGACGCCCGCGTGCGGGTGGTCGGGGAGGCGTCCACGGTCGACGAGGCCGTGCAGGTGGTCCGGGCCGCCCAGCCGCCCGTCGTGCTGCTCGACGTGCACCTCCCCGGCGGGGACGGGGGCGGGGGCGCCGAGGTCATCCGGTCCTGCACGGACCTGCTCGGCGGCACGCGGTTCCTCGCGCTGTCGGTGTCGGACGCCGCGGAGGACGTGGTCGCGGTCATCCGGGCGGGCGCGCGGGGGTACGTCACCAAGGCGATCTCCGGGTCCGACCTGTCCGACGCCGTGCTGCGCGTGGCCGGCGGCGACGCCGTGTTCTCGCCCCGGCTCGCGGGGTTCGTGCTCGACGCCTTCGGGGCGGCGGCCGGCGACGTCGCGACGGGGGACGACGAGCTCGACCGGCTGTCCGCGCGCGAGCGCGAGGTCATGCGGCTGATCGCCCGCGGGTACTCCTACCGGGAGGTGGCGGGCGAGCTGTTCATCTCGATCAAGACCGTCGAGACGCACGTGTCCGCGGTGCTCCGCAAGCTCCAGCTCTCCTCGCGCCACGAGCTGACACGCTGGGCCGCGGCGCGCCGTCTGCTCTGACGCCGGGCGCCGTCCGTGCGATCCTCGTGGCGGACCGTGTCGGGCGAGTGACGAGGAACTGAGCATGGACATCGTGTACGGCCTGCTGGTCGTGCTGCACCTGGTCGGCTGGGCGATCGTGCTGGGCGGCTGCCTGGTGACGCTGCGGCAGCCGGCCTTCCCCAAGGGGGCGCTGCACGGGGCGCTGACCGCGCTCGTGACCGGGCTCGTCATGGTGGGCCTGCGGTCCGCCGAGGTCGGCGGTCTCGAGCCGCCCGACAACGCGAAGATCGCCGTGAAGCTGGTCGTCGCCGTCGTCGTCACCGCCCTGGTCTGGTACGGCACGCGCAAGCCGGAGCGGGTCACCCGCGGGCTCGTCGGCGCGACGCTCGGGCTGACCCTGGTGAACGTGCTCGTCGCCGTGCTCTGGCGGTGAGCCCGCTCGGCGAGGTCGTCGTCGGGCTGGTCATCGCCGTCGGCCTGTTCGGGGTCGTCGTGCAGGTGCTGCCCGGGGCGCTGCTCGTGCTCGGCGCCGTCGCGGTGTGGGCGGTGGTCACCGGCGGCACGGCGGCGTGGGTCGTGCTGGGCGTGGCCCTCGTCGCGACCGTCGTCGCCGGTGTCGCGAAGTACCTCGTGGCGGGCCGGTACCTGACCCGGACGGGCGTGCGGAACCGGGTCCTGGTCGTCGGGGGCGTGCTCGGCGTGGTCGGGTTCTTCGTGATCCCGGTGGTCGGGCTGCCCGTGGGGTTCGTCGGCGGGGTGTACCTCGCCGAGCGGATCCTCGAGCGGCACCCGCACGGCGACGCCTGGCGGGCGACCGTCGCGGCGCTGCGGGCCACCGGGATCACGATCCTCATCGAGCTCGCCGGGGCGCTGGTGGCGACCGGGGCGTGGCTCGCGGGGGTGGCGGCGACCTGATCGGGGCGCTGTCGTCCACAGGGGCGGTTCGGCGTGCGGGTTGTGGATGACCACGCTGGGGTGTCGGTGGGGGTCAGTAGTGTCGGTTCATGGCATCTGACCTGCACGAACACCCCGACGGTGATCCCGTCGCGGATGTCGTGCTGCCCCGGTACGGGGCGGATGGTCGGTGCCTGACGGACTTCGGTCCGGACCCGGTGGCGGGGGCGGCGCGCACGGCGCAGCAGCGGCAGATCGAGGCGATCGCAGGGTGCCCGCCGGGGCCCGAGCTGGATGCGTGGTTGCGGGGCCTGGATCTGTCGGTGCTGCCCGCCGGTGTCGTGCTGGAGGTGGTGGCCGCGTGGGACCGGATGGAGTCCTACGCGCACGCCGGCAAGCTCGCCGCGGTAGCCGAGCTGGTGGTGCGCCCGACGATGGACCCCGACCGCACCCCGGGGCGTGGGGCCGCGCCGGTGGGGCGGGAGCGGGTGGTGGCCGGTGAGGTGGGGATGCGGTTGCGGTTGCCGGTGCTGACCGCCAGCCGGGTGGTGCGTGATGCGGTGCTGCTGGACGGGTTGCTGCAGGCGACCGGTGCGGCGTTGGCGACCGGTCATGTGGATGCCCGTAAAGCGGACACTCTGGTGCGTCGGGCGCGGGACCTGCCCTATGAGGCCACGTTGGCGGTGGAGGATGCGGTGCTGCCGGACGCGGACCAGTGCTCGCACGCGCAGTTCGAGCAGCGGGTGGAGCACGCGATCGCCCTGGTCGACGCCGAGGGCGCCGCGCTCCGGCACGCCAAGGCCCGCGAGGGGCGGCGGGTCACGCACCCGCGGCGGCGGCCGGACGGGATGGCGGCGATGTGGTGCGTCCTGAGCGCCCCGGACGCGGCCCGGTTGGACGGGGTGCTGGACCACACCGCCCGCGCCGCCCGCGCCCTGGGCGACCCGCGCACCCTGGACCAGTTGCGCGCCGACGGGCTGCGCGACCTCGTTGTCGGGGACGTGCCGGCGGTGGAGGGTCCGGCGTTCGAGGTCCGCCTCCACCCGCCCGCATCGCGGCCGGTGCCGGTCGACCGGGCGTGGAGCACCCCGGGTGGACCGCTGCGCTCGCGCCCGATGGCACCGGAACCGACGGCCACGGTCACCCCGATCCCGGCCCCGCATCCCGCGACCGCAGGCACCGGGGCGACCGCCGCTCCCACCTCGGACGCCGCGGAACTCGCCACCCGCGCCCACCGTGGCCGCACCGGCTCGGGGTGCGGCACGTGCGGGGGTCGCCCGGGCGCGCAGGTGCGGGTCACGATCGCCGCGTCCACCCTGCTCGGTCTGGACGACCAGCCCGGGGACCTCGAGGGGTACGGGGCCATCGACGCGGTCACCGCCCGCGCCCTGGCCGCCGGCGGCGACTGGCAACGCATCGTCACCGACCCGCTCACCGAGCAGACCCTCGACGTCGGACGACGCCGGTACCGACCACCGGCAGCACTCGACGAGCACGTGCGCGTCCGGGACAAGACCTGCGCGGCACCCGGCTGCACCGTGCCCGCGGCGCGAGCGGACCTGGACCACACCATCGCCTACCACCCGCAACCCGGCGCCCCACCCGACACACCCCTGGGCGGCACCGACGCGGGCAACCTCGGGCCGCTGTGCCGCGCCCACCACCGCCTCAAGACCGTCGGCGGGTTCCGGCTGCGGCAGATCGCACCCGGCCTGTTCGAGTGGATCACCCCCACCGGCCACCGCTACCTCGTACGCCCCGGCACCGGACGCTCCCTCCACACGACCACCGTCCCCCACGACGCCGAACCACCGTTCTGACACCCCGCCGGTTTCCCGCTCCGGCACATGCGGGGTCCCCGTTCTGACACCTCGAGGGCTTCCCCGGTCCGGCGCCCCGCCGACCCCGTCCCACCCGTGCCGAGCACCACACCGCCGCCGCCCCGACCCGCGCCTCCAGGGAGAACACCGTGCCGAACCGCCCTCGTCCGGAACCACGCCCGCCGGGCGGCTGTGGGTGTCGGTGGTGACGCCTAGGCTTGGTCCCGCCATGACGTCGCTCTTCGAGAACCTGCCCCTGCCCGGCCTCGCCCTCTCCGACCTCGGTCGCCTGCCCGCCGCAGTCCCGCCGCGCGCGGACGGCGCCGACGACGACCCGGGCGCGGGTGCCGACGCCGACCGGGGCGAGCGCGGCGACCGCGGTGCCCGGCGCGCCCCGGCCGTGGACGCCGACGCGCTGCTCGTCGGGCTGAACCCGCAGCAGCGCGCCGCGGTGCTGCACCACGGCGGTCCGCTGCTGATCGTCGCGGGCGCCGGCTCCGGCAAGACCCGGGTCCTCACGCACCGCATCGCGCACCTGCTCGCCACCCGGCAGGCCCGGGCGGGGGAGATCCTCGCGATCACGTTCACCAACAAGGCGGCGGCCGAGATGCGTGAGCGCGTCGCGTCGCTGGTGGGGCCGTCGGCGCGGGCGATGTGGGTGTCGACGTTCCACTCGGCGTGCGTCCGGATCCTGCGCCGCGAGGCCACGACGCTGGGGCTGCGGTCGTCGTTCTCGATCTACGACGCGGCGGACTCGCAGCGGCTGCTCACCCTGGTGGCCCGCGAGCTCGACCTCGACCCGAAGAAGTACCCGCCGAAGGCGCTGGCATCGAAGATCTCGAACCTCAAGGACGAGCTGGTCGACCCGGACACGTTCGCGTCGACGAACGGCGGGTCGGCGGGCAACGACTTCGACCAGACGCTGGCCCAGGTGTACACGCGGTACCAGCAGCGGCTGCGGCAGGCGAACGCCCTGGACTTCGACGACCTCATCATGACGACGGTCAACCTGCTGCAGGCGTTCCCGGCAGTGGCCGAGCACTACCGGCGGCGCTTCCGGCACGTGCTGGTGGACGAGTACCAGGACACGAACCACGCGCAGTACGTCCTGGTCCGCGAGCTCGCGGGTGCGGGGGCGGACGGGGACGACGTGCCGCGCGGCGAGCTGACCGTGGTGGGTGACGCGGACCAGTCCATCTACGCGTTCCGGGGCGCGAGCATCCGCAACATCATGGAGTTCGAGGCGGACTACCCGGACGCGACGACGATCCTGCTGGAGCAGAACTACCGCTCGACGCAGACGATCCTGTCGGCCGCGAACGCGGTGATCAGCAAGAACCCGGGCCGGAAGCCGAAGCGGCTGTGGACCGACTCGGGCTCCGGCCCGAAGATCGTGGCCTACGTGGCGGACAACGAGCACGAGGAGGCCCGGTTCGTCGCGGAGGAGATCGACCGGCTCGGGGACTCCGACGGCGTGCGTCCGGGCGACGTGGCGATCTTCTACCGCGCGAACGCGCAGTCCCGCGCGCTGGAGGAGGTGCTGATCCGCGTCGGCCTGCCGTACAAGGTCGTCGGCGGCACCCGCTTCTACGAGCGCAAGGAGATCAAGGACGCCGTCGCCTACCTGCGGGCGATCGCCAACCCGGACGACGACGTCAACCTGCGTCGCATCCTCAACGTGCCGAAGCGCGGGCTGGGCGACCGGTCGGAGGCGATGGTCGCCGGCTTCGCGGAGCGCGAGCGGATCTCGTTCGGCGCGGCGCTGGACCGGCTGGACGAGGTGCCGGGTCTCGGCACGCGGGCGGTGACGGGGCTGCGGGCGTTCGCGGAGATGATGTCCGACGTCCGCACGCTGGCCGACACCGGTGCGGGGCCGGCGGAGATCCTCGGGTCCGTGCTGGACCGGTCGGGCTACCTGGCGGAGCTGCGTGCGAGCGAGGACCCGCAGGACCAGACGCGCGTGGAGAACCTGGCCGAGCTGCACGCCGTGGCCAGCGAGTTCGAGCAGTCGGAGCCCGAGGGCGACCTCGCCGACTTCCTGGAGCGGGTGTCGCTGGTGGCGGACTCCGACCAGATCCCCTCGGACGACGGCGGGGACGGCGACGCGGACGACAAGCCGGACCAGGGCGTCATCACGCTGATGACCCTGCACACGGCGAAGGGCCTGGAGTTCCCGGTGGTGTTCCTCACCGGCATGGAGGACGGGACGTTCCCGCACATGCGGTCGCTGGCGGACACCGACCAGCTCGCGGAGGAGCGCCGGCTGGCGTACGTGGGGCTGACCCGGGCGCGGGAGCGGCTGTACATCTCGCGCGCGGCGGTCCGCACGGCCTGGGGCGTGCCGAACGAGTTCCCGCCGAGCCGGTTCCTCGACGACCTGCCGGAGGAGCTGCTCGACTGGCGCCGGCGCGAGTCCTCGAACGACCGGCTGCGTGGCCCGGGCGGGTTCCTCGGCGGCCGGTCGGGGTACTCCTCGGGCGGCTCGGGCGGCTACGGCGGCGGGTCCGCCGGCGGCGGGGGCGGCGGCTGGCGCAAGGAGTCCGCCACGCGGCGCAGCTCCGAGCCCCCGCGGAAGGCCCCGGGGTCGGGCGGCGCGACGTTCGGCTCGGCGACGCCCCGCCCGGACGCGGCGATCCCGACGCTGTCGGTCGGCGACCGGGTGACGCACGACGCCTACGGGCTCGGCACGGTGGTCGCGGTCGAGGGCGGCGGGCCGAACGCGGTGGCGAAGGTCGACTTCGGCTCGGAGGGGACGAAGCGGCTGCTGCTGCGGTACTCGCCGGTCACGAAGCTCTGACCTGCGCGGAGGGGGCCGGATCGGGCAGGATCGTCGTCATGCGCAGCCCCCTGTTCGACCAGGCCAACGCCGAGGTCCAGTCCGCCGACCGCTACGCCCTGCAGAGCACGAAGATGCTCAAGGTGACCCTCGGGCCCGACGTGCTCGCCGCCAAGGGCGCGATGGTCGCGCACCAGGGCCAGGTCCAGTTCCACCACGAGTCGTCCGGCTCGCTGGCGCGGTTCGTCAAGCGCGCGGTGAGCGCCGACGACCAGGCGCTGATGCGGGTCTCCGGCCCGGGCGAGGTGTTCTTCGCGCGGTCGGCGGAGCACGTGTTCCTGCTGCAGCTCGAGGGCGACGCGATCAGCGTGGGCGGGTCGTCGCTGCTGGCGTTCGACGCGGAGCTGCACTGGGACATCCACCGCACGAAGGGGGCGGGGATGATGACGGGTGGGTTCTTCAACACGCTCGTCCAGGGGAACGGCACGGTGGCGCTGACGTCGCACGGCCAGCCGATGATCCTGGACTGCTCCCAGCAGCCGACCTACGTGGACCCGAACGCGGCCGTGTGCTGGTCGGCGAACCTCACCCCGGGGGTCGTGTCCAGCATGAACATGAGCTCGATGCTGCGCGGCGGCTCCGGGGAGGCGTTCCAGTACGCGTTCCACGGCCCGGGCTTCGTCGTCGTGCAGCCCTCCGAGGGCTTCCCGATGGTGACCGGCTGAGGTCAGCCCAGCCGGTCCACGATCGCCGCGGCCTCCGCGAGCGTCAGCCACGGCGCCTGCCGCCTGACCTCGCGCGCCGCAGCGACGGGACCGCCCTGCGCCCGCTGCTCGCGCACCCGCTCGACGTCCAGCGGCGGGTCGGCGCGCAGGGCCGGGTCGGCCGGTGTGCCGCCGCCGCTGCTGCCCGCCGGGGGACTGCGGACCCCGTCGGCGCGCCGATGACGTGGGGTGACGGTCGCCCGTCCGGAAGGCGTCAGGCGGCGGCGTCGGCGGCGAGCCGGGCGGTGACGTCCGCGGCGAGCGCGGCCGGGTCGACGCCGGCGCGGACGAGCAGGGCGTGCCCGTCGGTGTCGGTGAGCCGGACGACCGCCAGCAGGACGTGACCGGCCTCGATGCGGCGGTGCCCGAGGCGGATCGCCTCCCGGAGGGCGACCTCCAGGGTCTTCTTGGCCTCGCGCGTGAACGGCAGGTGGCCCGACGACGGCCCGGACCGCCGCCCTGCCCGGTCGAGGGCGCCGGCGCCGAACACCGCGTCGGCCTGCCGCCGCACGGCGTCGAGGTCGATGCCGAGCGCCGCCAGCGCCCCGGCGTCGAGGCTGTCGGAGTCGAACCGGTCGAGCAGGGTCCCCGCGTCGGCGCCGTGGGCGGCGAGGACCTCGGTCGCCGGGTCGTCGGCGCGGGCCAGCGCGACGACGAGGTGGGCGGGGGTGATGCGGGGGTCGCCGAGGTCGCGGGCGACCTCCTGGGCGTGCACGACGGTCCGCCGGGCGCCGGCGGTGAACCTCTCGAACATGGCGGTCTCCTTCGGGGTCGGACCCAGGGCGAGGGGTCAGGGGGTGCGGCGGTGGTGCTTCTGGTGCACGGCCTGCCGGCTGACGCCGAGCGCGTCGGCGACGTCCTGCCAGGACCACCCGAGCTCGCGCGCCCGGGCGACCTGCAGCGCCTCGAGCCGGTCGGCGAGCGCCCGCAGCGAGCGGACGGCCCGAAGCCCGGTGGCCGGGTCGGCGGCGGTGGCGGCGGCGAGCGCCCCGGCGGCCCCGGGGTCCGGGGGGTCGTCGGGAGCGACGGGACGAGCGGGACGAGCGGGATCGGCCATGCGTCAAGGTTGGTTGACACTCCGGCGGCTGTCAAGTCGTGTTGACGTCCCGCTGCGACCTGGGTCACATATCTCGACGTGGAGATATCTCCCGCCCCGGGGGCTACCATCGAGCGCGGCAGAGCAGCCGCATCCCGCGACGGGACCGCAGGGCGAGGGAAGGACCGCAGCAGGTGGACCTGTTCGAGTACCAGGCACGCGACATGTTCGAACGGCACGGGGTGCCCGTCCTCTCCGGGGTCGTCGCGACGACGCCCGCCGAGGCGCGCGCGGCGGCCGAGACCCTGCTGGGCGCCGACGGCGCGACCGGCGTCGTGGTCGTCAAGGCGCAGGTGAAGACCGGGGGACGGGGCAAGGCGGGCGGCGTGAAGCTCGCCCGGTCCGCGGAGGAGGCCGAGCAGCGCGCGGCCGAGATCCTCGGCATGGACATCAAGGGCCACACCGTGCACCGGGTGATGGTCGCCGCCGGCGCGAGCATCGCGAAGGAGTACTACTTCTCCCTGCTGCTCGACCGGGCGGAGCGCCGGTACCTCGCCATGGCGAGCGTCGAGGGCGGCATGGAGATCGAGCAGCTCGCGGTGGAGCGCCCCGAGGCGCTCGCGAAGGTCCCGGTGGACCCCCGCGTCGGCATCGACCAGGCCAAGGCCGACGAGATCGTCGCCGCCGCCGGCTTCGACGCCGAGGTCGCGCCGAAGGTCGCCGCGGTGCTGACGACGCTGTGGGACGTGTACCGCGAGGAGGACGCCACGCTCGTCGAGGTGAACCCGCTCGTGCTCACCGGGGACGGCCGGGTGGTCGCGCTCGACGGCAAGGTCACCCTGGACGGCAACGCGGACTTCCGCCACGAGGACCACGCCGCGCTCGAGGACGCCGCCGCGGCGGACCCGCTCGAGGCGCGCGCGAAGGAGAAGGACCTCAACTACGTCAAGCTCGACGGCGAGGTCGGCGTCATCGGCAACGGCGCGGGCCTGGTCATGAGCACGCTCGACGTGGTCGCGTACGCCGGGCAGCAGCACGGCGGCGTGAAGCCGGCGAACTTCCTCGACATCGGCGGCGGCGCCTCGGCCGAGGTGATGGCGGCGGGTCTGGACATCATCCTGTCCGACCCGCAGGTCAAGGCCGTGTTCGTCAACGTGTTCGGCGGCATCACGGCGTGCGACGCGGTCGCGAACGGCATCGTGGCGGCCCTGGGCATCCTCGGCGACCACGCGACGAAGCCGCTGGTCGTGCGGCTGGACGGCAACAACGTGGTGGCGGGCCGGCGCATCCTGCGCGACGCCGCGCACCCGCTCGTCACGCTGGCGGACACGATGGACGGGGGCGCCGCCGAGGCCGCGCGCCTGGCCGCGACCGCCTGAGCGCCGCCCGAGACCAGCTTCGACGCAGAGACGCAGAGACGAGAGACAGCGCAAAATGGCGATCTTCCTGACCGCGGAGTCCAAGGTCATCGTGCAGGGCATGACCGGCTCCGAAGGCAGCAAGCACACGACCCGGATGCTGGCGGCCGGCACGACCATCGTGGGCGGCGTGAACCCCCGCAAGGCCGGCACCAGCGTCGAGTACCCGCGCGGCGACGGCTCCGGCCTCACCGTGGCGATCCCCGTGTTCGGCTCGGTGCAGCAGGCCGTCGACGCCACCCGCGCCGACGTGTCGGTGATCTTCGTGCCGCCGGCCTTCACCAAGGCCGCCGTGATCGAGGCCGTCGACGCGGGCGTGCCGCTGATCGTGATCATCACCGAGGGCGTCCCGGTCGCCGACACCGCCGAGTTCTTCGCGTACGCGCAGGACAAGGGCGTGCGGCTGGTCGGCCCCAACTGCCCCGGCCTGATCAGCCCCGGGAAGTCGAACGTCGGCATCATCCCCGCGGACATCACGGGCCCGGGCCGGATCGGGCTGGTGTCGAAGTCCGGCACGCTGACCTACCAGATGATGTACGAGCTGCGGGACCTCGGGTTCTCGACGGCCGTCGGCATCGGCGGCGACCCGATCATCGGCACCACGCACATCGACGCCCTCGCGGCGTTCGAGGCGGACCCCGACACCGACCTCATCGTGCTCATCGGCGAGATCGGCGGCGACGCGGAGGAGCGGGCGGCCGCGTACATCTCCGCGCACGTGACGAAGCCGGTCGTCGGCTACGTCGCCGGCTTCACCGCCCCGGAGGGCAAGACGATGGGCCACGCCGGCGCGATCGTCTCCGGCTCCGCGGGCACCGCGCAGGCGAAGAAGGAGGCCCTCGAGGCCGCCGGGGTGAAGGTCGGCACGACGCCGACCGAGACCGCCGAGCTCGCCCGGGCGCTCCTGAGCTGACCTCGCGGCGCGCCGGGGCGGTTCGGCCGCCCCGGCCGCCGTGGCGGGGACCATGGTGCGGTGAGCAACGCGCCGAGCACCCGTCCCCGCCGCCGGGTGGTCGACGACGCCGCGGGGCCGCGGTTCTTCGTCAGCGACCTCGACGGCGCCCCGCGGTGGCTCGGCGGCATGCTCGCCGGCCTGCAGGCGGCGCTGCTGTCGCTGCTCGTCGTCGTGCTGCCGGCGGTCGCCGCGTACGTCGCGACCTCCTCCGCCCCGGCGACCGCGGGCGTCCCGTGGACGCGGGCGGTCTCGGTGGCGTCCGGCCTGTGGCTGCTCGCGCACGGCGTGCCGATGACGCTGGCGCCCGGGGTCACGCTCGTGCCGCTGGGGCTCACGGCGCTCGCGCTGTTCGGCTGCTACGCGTCGGCGCGCCGGTCCGGGTACGCCACCCGGTCCGCGCTCGGGGCGGGCGTCGGGGCCTACGCGGGGGTCGTCCTCGTCGTCGGCCTCGCGACCGGGGTCCCGCTGCTGCACCTCGGCGCGGGCCTGCTCGGTGCCGCGGTGCTCGCCGCCGTCGGGCTGGGCGCGGGGCTGCTGCGCCGGCCGGAGGCGCCGCGGCTGCGGGACGTGCTCGAGCCGGTCCGCGCGCGGCTGCCCGAGCCCGTCGCGCACGGCATCGCCGCCGGGACGACCGCGCTGGCGACGCTGGTGCTGCTCGCGGCGCTGCTCGCGACGGCGTGGGTGGTCATGGGCCGCACGGCGGTCGCCGAGGTGGTGCACGGTCTCGACCTCGACCCCGTCGGGGGTGCGGTCCTCGCGATCGCCGAGCTCGCCTACGTGCCGACCCTGGTGCTCTGGGCGCTCGCCTGGCTGGCCGGCCCGGGGTTCGCCGTCGGCACGGGGACCCTGTTCAGCGCGGGCGAGGCGCAGGCCGGGGCGCTGCCCGCGGTGCCGCTGCTGGGCGCGCTGCCGGCGCCGGACATCGCGGGCGGCGTGCTGGTCGCGATGCCGGTCGTGACGGTGCTCGCCGGTGCCGCGACCGCCTGGGTGCTGCGCCGCCGGCTGGTCACGGAGCGGGCGCTCGACCCGCTGGTCGCCGGGCTGACGGCCGCCGGGACCGCGGGGCTCGGGGCGCTGCTGCTCGCGGCCCTCGCGCGCGGCGGGATCGGTCCCGGTCGGATGGCCGGGCTCGGGCCCGAGCCGGTGCTCGTGGGGCTGGCCGTCGCCGCGGGCGTGGCCGCCGGCTCGCTGGTCGTGCTGCTGCCGGGCGACCCGCACGTGCGCGCGCTGGTGCTCCGCGGGGTGCGACGGACGCGCGACGGCGCCGTGGGCCTCGCGCGGCGGGACGAGGGGCACCGTGGGGATCGTGGCGACCGTGGGCCCGGCGGGGACGCCGGCGACGCCGGGGGCACGCCCGCACCCGGGGCGGCCGGCGCGGACGGCGGGTGAGCCTCAGCTCCCGCCCGTGACCCCGCGCGTCAGGTCCGCCACCGCGTCCCGGTAGTCCCGCTCGCACGCCGCCTGGGCCGACCGGGTCAGGGCGCCCGACAGGCAGTCCTGCCGCGCGGTGTCCGCCGGCCACAGCGCCAGCGTCCCGAGCGTGCTCACCGCGAGCACGGCGGTCATCGCGAGGCCGACGGCCAGCATCGGCGCGAGGCCCCCGCGCACCCGGGCGGCGACGACGGACCGCAGGGCCCGCACGCCCGCGACGGCGGCGCCGACCAGGAACGCCAGCGACGCCAGGCGCCAGGGCAGCGGCAGCATGCTGACGAGCACGCCCGCGACGAGCCAGACGCCGAAGTGCCGGACCAGGCGCCCGACCCGGGCGAGGGCCTCGGGGTCCGGCGGCGGAGGCGTGGGCGCGGCGCCGACCGGCGGGTGCAGGCCGAGCGGCGGGGCCGCCTGAGGCGCGGCCGGCGGCGCCGCCGGGGGCCCGGCCGGCGGCACCGCACGCTCCCGCGACCCCTCCGGGCTGTCCGGGGGCGGCGGGGCGTACGGGTTGCTCACCGGGACATCCTCCCGCATCGCCGGGCTAGGGTGTCGGCCCATGACCGCCGCGCCGCCGCCCCGCCCCGACACGCGCACCGGGGGCCGCCTCGTCGTGCTCGTCTCCGGGGGCGGCACCAACCTCGCGGCGCTGCTCGCGGCGCACGCCCAGCCGGGCTACCCGGCGCGCGTCGTCGGCGTGGTCGCGGACCGCGCGGAGGCCGGCGGTCTGGCGCTCGCGCGGGAGGCCGGGGTGCCGACCGCGGTGGTGGCCCCGGGCGACTTCCCGGACCGGGCGGCCTGGGACGCGGCGCTGGCCGAGGCGGTCGGCGTGTTCCGGCCGGACCTCGTGGTGTCGGCGGGGTTCATGCGCATCCTCGGGGCACCGGTGCTGGAGCGCTGGCCGGGCCGGGTCGTCAACACGCACCCCGCGCTGCTGCCGTCGTTCCCGGGGGCGCACGCCGTGCGGGACGCGCTCGCGTACGGCGCCAGGGTGACGGGCTGCACGCTGCACGTCGTGGACGCCGGGGTGGACACCGGGCCGGTGGTCGCGCAGGTCGCGGTGCCGGTGCTGGACGGCGACGACGAGGCGGCGCTGCACGAGCGGATCAAGGTCGCCGAGCGGCGGCTGCTGGTCGAGCAGGTCGCGCGGATCGTGGCCGAGGGGATGCGCGTCGAGGGCCGGAGGGTCGTCGTCGGCCTCGGGTAGGCTCGACCCGGTCGTGACTGGCGAGAGGTGGAACTGACCACCGGGGAGCGGCCGCAGCAGTCCCGCCGTCGCACCGTTCGCCTGGGTGCTCGGGTCCGACCACCGTGGCACCCGCCGTGGTGCCCGCCCGACCCGGAGGACCGCCATGTCCCACGAGAAGCTCGCCCCGCTGCCGACCGTCGCCGACCCCGCCGCGGACGCCACCCGCCGCCCCGTGCGCCGCGCTCTGCTGTCCGTCTACGACAAGTCCGGGCTGGTCGAGCTCGCGACCGCCCTGCACGCCGCGGGCGTCGAGCTGGTCTCCACCGGCTCCACCGCGGGCACCGTCGCCGCCGCCGGCATCCCCGTGACGCGCGTCGAGGACCTCACCGGGTTCCCCGAGTGCCTGGACGGGCGGGTCAAGACGCTGCACCCCCGTGTGCACGCCGGCATCCTCGCGGACACCCGCCGCCCGGAGCACCTGGCGCAGCTCGACGAGCTGGGCGTCGCGCCGTTCGAGCTGGTGGTCGTCAACCTGTACCCGTTCACGCAGACCGTGGCATCGGGCGCGACCCCGGACGAGTGCGTCGAGCAGATCGACATCGGCGGGCCGTCGATGGTCCGGGCGGCGGCGAAGAACCACCCGAGCGTCGCGGTCGTCGTGGACCCGGCGTCCTACGTCGACGTGGTCGAGGCGGTCGGCGCGGGCGGCTTCACGCTGGCCGAGCGCACCCGGCTGGCGGCGCAGGCGTTCGTGCACACCGCCACCTACGACGTCGCGGTGGCGTCCTGGATGGGCGACGTCGCCACGACGACCGACGAGGTGGACGGCGTCAGCACCGGCTTCCCGGCCTGGGTCGGGGCGACCTGGGACCGCGCGGACGTGCTCCGGTACGGCGAGAACCCGCACCAGCGCGCCGCGGTCTACACCTCCGGGCACGGCCCGGCCGGCCTGGCGCAGGCGACGCAGCTGCACGGCAAGGCGATGTCGTACAACAACTACGTCGACGCGGACGCGGCCTGGCGCGCGGCGCACGACCACGAGGGCCCCGCGGTCGCGATCATCAAGCACGCCAACCCGTGCGGGATCGCCGTCGGCGCGGACATCGCAGACGCGCACGCGAAGGCGCACGCCTGCGACCCGGTCTCGGCGTTCGGCGGCGTCATCGCGGCGAACGGCACGGTCACCCGCGCGGCGGCCGAGCAGATCGCGGAGGTGTTCACCGAGGTGGTCGTGGCGCCCGGCTTCGAGCCCGAGGCCCTCGAGGTGCTGACCCGGAAGAAGAACATCCGGCTGCTGGTCGTCGAGGGTGCCCCGTCCGGCGGCGTCGAGATCCGCCCGGTCAGCGGCGGTCTGCTGATGCAGGAGGTCGACCGCGTCGACGCCCCCGGCGACGACCCGGCGACGTGGACGCTCGCCGCGGGCGGGGCCGCCGACGACGCGACGCTCGCGGACCTGGCGTTCGCCTGGCGCGCGGTGCGGGCCGTGAAGTCGAACGCGATCCTGCTGGCCGACGGCGGCGCGTCCGTCGGCGTCGGGATGGGTCAGGTCAACCGGGTCGACTCGTGCCGCCTCGCGGTGGAGCGGGCGAACGCGGGCGACGCCGAGCGGGCCCGGGGCGCGGTCGCGGCCTCGGACGCGTTCTTCCCGTTCGCGGACGGCCTGCAGGTGCTGCTGGACGCGGGTGTGCGCGCGGTGGTGCAGCCCGGCGGCTCGGTCCGGGACGAGGAGGTCGTCGCGGCGGCGCAGGCCGCGGGCGTCACGCTCTACCTGACGGGCACCCGGCACTTCGCGCACTGACACGGCGGCCCGTCCCGCGGCGGCGCCCGTCCGGTGGTCTGCCATGATGCAGCCACCGGTCCGGGCGCACCGCGGCGCCCCGGCGAGCGGTCGACGGGAGGCGTGATGCGGCGCGGGACGAACCTGCCGCGGATGGGCGACTTCAACCAGACGGTCGTGCTGGACGTGATCCGGCGCGCCGGCGGCGGCCTCGCGCGCGCCGAGGTCGCCCGCCGCACCGGCCTGTCGCCGCAGACCCTCACCAACGTGGCCCGGCGGCTGCTCGACCTCGGCCTGGTCGTGGAGGAGGGCGAGGCGGCCCGCCGCGGCCCGGGGCGACCCGGCACGCTGCTGCGCCTGAACCCGGGGAGCCGGTTCGCGGTCGGGGTGCACCTGGACCCGGCGACGATGACGTTCGTGCTGCTGGACCTGTCGGGCGCCGTGCTCGCGCGGGCGCAGGTCCCGACCCCGGTGCCGGAGGACCCCGACGCGGTGCTGGACGGGCTGGCCGCCGAGATCGAGGGGCTGCTCGACGGCGCCGGGGTGGACCGGGACCGGGTGCTCGGCGTCGGCATCGCGGCGCCCGGGCCGATCGACGTCGAGGCCGGCGTCGTGCTCGACCCCCCGCACCTGCCGGGCTGGCACGACGTGCCGCTGCGGGACGCCGTGGCCGAGCGGACCGGCCTGCGCGCGGTGCTGGACAAGGACGTGATCGCGGCGGCGTGCGCGCACCTGTGGCACCCGGGGGAGCGGGCGTCGGACTTCGTGTTCTTCTACCTCGGCACGGGCGTCGCGGTCTCGACGGTGCTGCACGACGAGGTGGTGCGCGGCGTCTCCGGCAACGCGGGGGAGTCCGGGCACCTGATCGCCGACCCGGACGGCGCCCCGTGCTGGTGCGGGCGCCGCGGCTGCCTGGGTGCCGTCCTGCGGGCCGAGGCGCTCGCGGAGCAGGGCCGCGCGGCGGGGGTCGTGCTGCCGGACTGGGGCGACGGCACGGACCCGCGGGCCGTGGACGACGCGGTGACGGCGCTGTGCGCCGCCGCGGACGCGGGCCACGCCGGGGCGGGGGACGTGCTGCGGCTCGCGGGCCGTCGGGTCGGGATGGCGGCGGGCGTGCTGACCGACCTGCTGGACGTGCCGGCGATCCTCGTCGGGGGACCGCTGTGGGACCGGATCGCCCCGCACGCCGCGGACGCGCTCGCCGCCGAGGTCGCCGCGCACCCGGTGCCGGGCGGGCACCCGCTGACGGTGGCCTCGTCCGCGTTCGGGCCGCAGGTCGGCGCCGTCGGCGCGGGGTGCATCCTGCTGGGCCGGGCGTTCACCCCGCGGCCGACGGACCTGCTCCTGGTCAGCTGACCGCGAGCAGCACCTTCCCGCGGGCCGCGCCCGACGCCAGGTGGTCGATCGCCGCCGCGGCCTGGTCGAGCGGCAGCACCCGCTCGACGGCGGGCACGAGGTCCCCGGAGGCGAGCAGGTCGCGCAGCCGGCCCAGGTCCGCCGGGTTGTCCCGGGAGACCACGCCGACCAGCCGCTGCCGCACGAGCGGGGACAGCAGCGCCGCGCGCAGCTGCCGGGCCGTGCCGCCGCCGAGCACGTCGCCGCCGCCCTCCGCGCCGACCAGGGCGAGCGCGCCGCGCGGCGCGAGCAGCCGGCGCAGGTCCCGCAGCGGGTCCAGCCCACCGGTGACGACGACCCCGTCGTAGCCGGCGCCCCACGCGGCGCGGTCGGCGCGGTCCACCACCGCCTCCGGCTCGAGCGCGCGGACCGCGTCGAGCTTCCCGGCGGAGGTCGCCGCCGTCACCCGGGCGCCCGCGAGGACGGCGAGCCGCACGGCCAGCGAGCCGACGCCGCCGCCCGCGCCGAGCACCAGCACCCGGGACCCCGGCTCGACCCGCGCACCGCGCAGGGCGTGCAGGGCCGTCGTGCCCGCGGTCGGCAGCGCGGCCGCCGCCTCCGGCGCGACCCCGTCCGGGATCCGGGCCAGCGCGCGCTCCCGGGTCAGGGCGAGCTCCGCGAAGGCCGCCGGGGCGGTGCCGAACACCCGGTCCCCGGCCCGCAGCCCCGTCACCTCCGGCCCGACCGCGCGCACCACGCCCGCGACGTCGCGGCCGATCCCGGGCTCCCGGGGCACGCGCGCGCCGAACGCCAGCCGGGCCACCGAGGGCAGGCCCGTCATGAGGTGCCAGTCCGCCATGTTCACGCCCGCGGTCGTCACCGCCACCAGCACCTGGTCGCGTGCCGGCGCCGGCGGGTCGGCCCGCTCCACCACCCGCAGCACCGACGAGTCCCCGTACCGCTCCCGCACCACCGCCCTCATGACCGCTCCCCTTCCGGCTCGTACGCGAACACCTGGTCGATCGGCCGGCCGAGGGCGCGGGCGATCTGGAACGCCAGCTCGAGCGAGGGCGAGTAGCGCCCCTGCTCGACGGCGATGACGGTCTGCCGGGTGACGCCCAGGGCCGCGGCGAGCTGGGCCTGCGTGAGGCCCCGCTCCGTGCGCAGCGCCCGGATGCGGTTGGTCACCGCCGTCGGCCTCACCACGGGCCGACCCCCCGGCGGAAGGCGACGAGCCGCGCGACCGCGGACAGCACCGCCGACAGCACGAAGCCGAGGTAGAGCACGTTCGCGATCCAGAACGGGTCCGCCTCCAGCAGCGCGAGCGCCAGACCGCCGAGGCCGCCGAGGACCAGGAACGCCTGCCCGACGTGCTCGCCCAGCCGCTCGATCTCGCGCTCCCGTTCGTCGCGGACGGCCCGGTCGGGGGAGGCGGCGCCGAGCACGATCCCGGCGACGATGCCGGCCAGGACCGCGGCGCCGATGCTCGCCAGCATCGGGCCGGCGTACGCCACCTCGGTCAGCGGCCCGCCGTCGGCCCGGCCCAGGACGACGGCGACGTAGATCCCGTACCCGAGGACGGCGATCACGCCGAAGGCCCAGGTGTTCTTCTCCTGGTAGGACATGGTTCCCCGCTCCCGATGTCAAAGATGTTTGACACGACGACCGTAGGGCGGCCGGCGCGGGATGTCAAACATCTTTGACACGTCCCCGGCGTCACGGTTGTGTCACGGGTCACACCACCCCCTTGACAGCAATTCGTCCAGACGTTGTAGTTATCGGGTCCCGGCAGCGCCGCCCGGACCGTGCACGTGGAGCAAAGGAGCATCCATGCGTCTGCAGACCCGTCTCGTCGCCCTGTCCGGCGTCGCCGTCCTCGCCCTCGCGGCGTGCAGCAACGGGGGCGGAGGTGGCGGGGGCGACGACACGACCCTCACCGTCGCCTATCAGAAGACCGCGCAGTTCGTGCAGCTCGACGACCTGCTGCAGAAGGCCAAGTCCGAGTACGAGGCCGCGAACGAGGGCATGTCCGTCGACCTGGTGGCCATCGAGGCCGAGCAGGATCAGTACTTCACCAAGCTCGCGCTCATGAACGGGTCCGCGGACACCGCGCCCGACGTCATCTACGAGGACACGTTCCAGATCCGGTCCGACGCCGCGGCGGGATACCTGCTGCCGATCGACGAGTACGTCGAGGCCTGGGAGGACTGGGACCAGTTCCCCGAGAACGCCCGGCAGGCGGGCCTCGGCGACGACGGCTCGGTGTACGGCGTCTCGATGGGGACCGACACCCGCGGGCTCTACTACAACAAGGACCTGTTCGCGCAGGCCGGCCTGCCGACGGACTGGCAGCCGGAGACCTGGGACGACGTCCTCACCGCCGCGCGCACCATCAAGGAGAAGGTGCCGGACGTGACGCCGATCAACGTCTACGCGGGCAAGGCCGCCGGCGAGGCCACCACGATGCAGGGCTTCGAGATGCTGCTGTACGGCACCGACGACCAGCTCTACGACGCCGACAGCCAGAAGTGGATCACCGGCTCGCAGGGCTTCGTCGACTCGCTCGGGTTCCTCGAGACCATCTACTCCGAGGGCCTCGCCCCGTCGCTGGACATCGCGCTCGACGCCTCCGTCGGCGCCCGCGTCGCCACCGAGCTGCTGCCGCAGGGCGAGCTCGCGATCGCCCTCGACGGGTCGTGGCTGCCCGGTGGCTGGATCAGCGGTGACAACGCCTGGCCCGAGTGGGAGCAGACGCTCGGCATGGCGGCCATGCCGACGCAGGACGGCCAGGAGCCCGGCTTCACCTCGATGTCCGGCGGCTGGACGCTCGCGGTCGGGGCGCACGCCGGCGACCCGCAGGCGGCGTTCGACTTCATCGCCACCGCGCTGAACCGCGAGAACTCGCTCAAGTACGACACCGAGAACAGCCAGATCGCGGTGCGCACGGACGTCGCGGAGGACCCGGAGTACCTGGGCTACAACCCGTCGTTCGAGTTCTTCAGCTCCCTCGTCGAGTACACCCACTTCCGCCCGGCGACCCCGGACTACTCGCAGATCTCCTCCAACATCCAGGTCGCCGCGGAGTCGGTGGCCACGGGGCAGGCCACGCCGGAGGAGGCGGCCGCGCTGTACGACGAGGGCCTGGTGTCCATCGTCGGTGACGACGCCACGCAGGCCGCGGGCTGATGACCGCGATCCCCCTCGACCGGACGGCGGCGGGCGGCGGGCTGCCCCGCCCCCGCCGCCGGCCGGGCCGGACCGCGCTGCGGCTGGTCCCGCTGCTGCCCGCGGTGGTCCTCATGCTGGTGTTCCTGGCCGGCCCGGTGCTGTGGTCGTTCTACGGGTCGCTCACGAACCAGGCGCTCACCGGCTACCGGGCGGCGAACCCCGAGTTCGTCGGGCTGGACAACTACGCCGCGCTGCTGACCGACGACGGGTTCTGGAAGGCCGTCGTGCTGACCGTCGTGTTCGTCGGGGCGTCCGCGGTGATCGGGCAGAACGTGCTCGGCATGGTCCTCGCGCTGCTGCTGCGGGCCTCCGCCCGGCCGCTGCGCGCGGTGGTGTCGGCGCTGGTGGTCATGGCGTGGGTGCTGCCGGAGATCGTCGCGGCGTTCGCGCTGTACGCCTTCTTCTCCACCGACGGCACGCTGAACCAGGTGCTCGGCTGGGTCGGGCTCGAGGGGCCGACGTGGCTGATCTCGCTGCCGATGCTGTCCGTGATCCTCGCGAACATCTGGCGGGGCACCGCGTTCTCGATGATGGTCTACGGCGCGGCGCTGTCGGAGGTGCCCCCGGACGTCACGGAGGCCGCCGCCATCGACGGCGCGACCGGGCCGCAGCGGTTCTTCCGGATCACGCTGCCGATGATCCGCCGGTCCGTGTCGACCAACCTCATGCTCACGACGCTGCAGACCCTCGCGGTGTTCACCCTGATCTGGGTGATGACCGGCGGCGGGCCCGGCACCGACTCCTCGACGCTGCCCGTGCTGGCGTACCAGGAGGCGTTCAAGTTCGCCCAGGTCGGCTACGGCACCGCCATCGCCACGGTGACCCTCGTCGTCGGCGCGGTGTTCTCGATCGTGTACATCCGCGTGCTCAAGCCGGAGGTGGACTGATGGCCGCGCTCACCGCCCCGACGGCCCCCGCGGCCGTCCCGGGCCGGCCCCGCCGGGAGCGCCGGGTGCCCTCGGTCGCCGCGCCCCGGCGGCGCACGGGCCGGGTGCTCGTCGCGGTCGCGCTGGTCGCCGTCGGGATCGCGTTCCTCGTGCCGCTCGCGTGGATCGTGCTCGCGTCGCTCGACCCGGCGGCGACGGTGTCCGTGAAGGTGCCGGAGACGTTCACCCGGGACAACTTCGCGGAGATCCTCACCTGGGAAGGGACGTTCCGGCCGCTGTGGAACTCCACGGTCATCTCCGGCGGGACGGCGGTCATCACCGTGCTGGCGTCGGTGCTCGCGGCCTACCCGCTGTCCCGGTACCAGATGCGGTTCCGCAAGCCGTTCCTCTACACGATCCTGTTCGGCACCTGCCTGCCGATCACCGCGATGATGGTCCCGGTCTACGCGCTGTTCGTGAACCTCGGGCTGCTGGACTCGGTGCCCGGCACGGTGTTCTTCCTGGCGGCGACGTCGCTGCCCATGGCGATCTGGATGACCAAGAACTTCATGGACTCCGTGCCGGTGTCCCTGGAGGAGGCCGCGTGGGTGGACGGCGCGGGGTCGATGACCGCGTTGCGCCGCATCGTCGTGCCGCTCATGCGCCCGGGGATCGCGGTGGTGTTCATCTTCGTGTTCACGGGGGCGTGGGGGAACTTCTTCGTCCCGTTCGTCCTGCTGTTCTCGCCGGACAACCAGCCGGCGGCCGTCGCGATCTACTCGTTCTTCGGCACGTACGGCACCGTCGCCTACGGCCGGCTCGCGGCCTTCTCGATCCTCTACTCCGTCCCGGTCCTCGTGCTGTACCTGCTGGTGCAGCGGTTCTCGGGCGGCTCGTTCGCGATGTCCGGGGCCGTCAAGGGCTGACGCCCGCGCCCGTGCCCCACGCCCATCCCACGGAAGGTGACCCATGCCCCTCGACGCCCACGCCGCCCGCGTCCTGCAGCGCACCCAGCGGTTCCTGCACGAGCGCCTCACGCCCGCCCTCGTCGCCGGTCGCGTGCCGCTCGCCGTCACCGCCTGGACCGCGCCGGGGGAGCCGGTGCCGTTCGCGGAGGCCGTCCGGCAGCCCTACGCCGATGCGCCCCCCGGGACGCCCTGGGGCGCGCCGTGGAGCACCACGTGGTTCCGGATGACCGGCGCGGTGCCGCCCCAGTGGGCGGCGTCCGAGGCGGTACGGTCCGGGCGGCACGCCGTCGAGCTCGCGATCGACCTCGGGTTCACCACCACGCAGCCCGGGTTCCAGGCCGAGGGGCTGGTGCTGCGGCCCGACGGCACGGCGGTCAAGGGGCTGTCCCCGCGCAACCAGGCGGTGCCGTGGGCGGACGCCGCGGTGGACGTGTACGTCGAGGCGGCCGGCAACCCGGACGTCGGGAGCAGCACCTGGTACGGCCCCACACCGCTCGGCGACCCGCTCACCGCCGGGACCGAACCGCTGTACGCGCTGCGGTCCGCCGACGTGGTGCTGCGCGACGTGGAGGTCTGGGAGCTCTGGCAGGACCTGCTCGCGCTGCAGGGGCTGGTCGAGGTGGCCGACCCCGGCTCCACCCGGTACGCCCGGGTGCTCCGGGCGCTCGACCTCGTGGTGGACGCGGTGGACCCGTTCGACGTCGCCGGCACCGCCGCCGCGGGCCGCGCGGTGCTGCGGCCGGTGCTCGACGTGCCCGCGGTCCCCGGCGGTCACCGGGTGCTCGCGACCGGGCACGCGCACATCGACTCCGCGTGGCTGTGGCCCGCGCGGGAGACGGTGCGCAAGTGCTCGCGGACGTTCGCCAGCGTCGTCGCCCTGATGGACGAGCGGCCCGACTTCGTGTTCGCGTGCTCGTCCGCGCAGCAGTACGCCTGGGTCGCCGAGCGGCACCCGGAGCTGTTCGAGCGGATCCGGGCCAAGGTCGCCGCGGGGCAGTTCGTCCCGGTCGGCGGCATGTGGGTCGAGTCGGACACCAACATGCCCGGGGGCGAGGCGCTGGCCCGGCAGATGGTCGAGGGCAAGCGGTACTTCCTCGAGGAGCTCGGCGTCGAGACGCAGGACGTCTGGCTGCCCGACTCGTTCGGGTACACCGGGGCGCTGCCGCAGATCGTCCGCGCCGCCGGCTCGCGGTGGTTCCTGTCGCAGAAGCTGTCGTGGAACGACACCAACCGGATGCCGCACCACACCTTCCGGTGGGAGGGCATCGACGGCTCCCGGGTGCTCGCGCACTTCCCGCCGGTCGACACCTACAACTCCGACCTGTCGCCGCGCGAGCTCGCGCACGCGGAGCGGAACTTCGCCGACAAGGACGTCGCCTCCGAGTCGCTCGTCCCGTTCGGCTGGGGCGACGGCGGCGGCGGGCCCACCCGGGAGATGCTCGCCGCGGCGGACCGCGCGCGGTCGCTCGGCGGCCTGCCCGAGGTCGAGCTCGGCTCGCCGAACGACTTCTTCGCGCGGGCCGACGCCGAGCTCGCCGACGACGGCGCCGTCTGGTCGGGGGAGATGTACCTCGAGTACCACCGCGGGACGTACACGTCCCAGGCCCGGACGAAGCGCGGCAACCGGCGCAGCGAGCACCTGCTGCGCGAGGCCGAGCTCTGGGCCGCCACCGCGGCGGTCCGCGCCGGCGCGGCGTACCCCGCCGAGGAGCTGCGCGCGCTGTGGCGCGTCGTGCTGCTGCACCAGTTCCACGACATCCTCCCCGGGTCCTCGATCGGCTGGGTGTACCGGCAGGCGGAGGAGGCGTACGCCGACGTCGAGCGGCGGGCGGAGGCCGTGATCGGCGCGGCGCTCGCGGCCCTCGTCGGCGACGGCGCGGCGACCGTCCGGCTGAACGCCGCGCCGCACGCCCGGGACGGCGTCCCGGCGCTCGGCGGCGCCGTGGCGTCGGACGCGGCGGACGCGTCCGGTGCCGCGGCCGGGACCGTCGAGGTGCTGCGCGCCGACGACGGCACGCTGCGGGTCCGCACCGACGTGCTCGACGTCCGGCTCACGTCCGGCGGCCAGCTCGCGTCGGTGCGCGACCTCGTCGCCGACCGCGAGGCCGTCGCGCCCGGCACCGTCGCCAACCTGCTGCAGGTGCACCGGGACGTGCCCCGGCAGTGGGACGCCTGGGACATCGACGCCGAGTACCGGCGCACCGTCGAGGACCTGCTCGACGCCGACGACGTCGAGGTCGTCGCGGAGAAGCCGGACCGCGCGGTCGTCCGCACCTCCCGGCGCGTCGGCGACTCCTCGATCGTGCAGGAGCTGACGTTCCGGCCCGGCACCCGGGCCGTCGAGATCGACACCGAGGTCGACTGGCACGAGCGGCAGCGGCTGCTCAAGCTCGCGTTCCCGCTCGACGTGCACGCCGACCGGTCCGCCGCCGAGACCCAGTTCGGGCACGTGCTGCGGCCCACGCACACCAACACGTCCTGGGACGTCGCCCGCTACGAGATCTGCGCGCACCGGTGGCTGCACGTCGGCGAGCCCGGGTACGGCGTGTCCGTCGCGAACGACGCCACCTACGGGCACGACGTCACCCGCGTCGAGGGCCCGGACGGCGGCACCGCCACGGTCGTGCGGCAGTCGCTGCTGCGGGCCCCGCTGTTCCCCGACCCCGAGGCCGACCAGGGCCGGCACCGGTTCCGCACCGTGCTGCACGTCGGCGCCGGCATCCCGGAGGCGGTCGTCGACGGGTACCGGGCGAACCTGCCCGTGCGCGAGGTCCGCGGCTCGCACGGGGTCGAACCGCTGGTCGCGGTGTCCGGCGCGGGGGTCGTGGTCGAGGCCGTCAAGCTCGCGGACGACGGGTCCGGGGACGTCGTCGTCCGGCTCTACGAGGCGCACGGCGCCCGGGCCCGGGCCGAGGTCGCGCCGGGGTTCCCGGCCGCCGGGGTCGCGGAGGTCGACCTGCTCGAGCGCGAGGTGCCGGCGCGGGCGCTCACGGGCGCGGGGACGGACGGCACGGCGGTGCTGGAGGTGCGGCCGTTCCAGCTGGTGACGCTGCGCGTGCGGCGCGCCTGACCGGGCACCGCACAGGCTGGTTCCAGGCGCGGCTCAGGGTCGTGCCAGGGTTCGGCGGCAGCGTCGGCGCTGGTGACGGCCGCGCCGCCGCCGGACCCGACCCGCCCCGCACCAGGAAGCCACCGATGACCGCACGCCCCGCCGCGATGGCGAAGCTCCCCAAGAAGGACCGCAAGGCGCTCGCCCGGGAGCTCGCCCGGATCGAGCGGGAGCGGCAGGAGCGACGGCGACGGCGCAACCGGCGGCTCGGCTGGGCCGGGGCGGGCACCGCGGTGGTCGCCGCGGGGGTGGTGGCGGCGCTCGCGGTGCAGGCGTCCGTGCGGGCGGGGCAGATCGGGCCGCTGAACATGGAGTCCGACGGCATCGTGCTCGGCGGCGACGGGAGCGCGGTGACCGCCGGGCGCACCGGCGCGCTCGACCCCGGGGACTCGCCGATCGCCACGGCCGTCGACCGGACCTCCGGCGTGCTGGACCTCGTGCTCTACCTCGACTACCGCTCGCCGGAGGCCGCGGCGTTCTGGTCGGCGAACGGCGCGGCGGTCGAGGAGTGGGTCACGGCGGGGTACGCGACGCTCGAGCTGCACCCGCTGGCGCTCGCGGACGGCGCGGACGGCGCGGAGGGCGACTACTCCCTGCGCGCGGCCGGCGCGCTGGCGTGCGTGGCGGACACGGCGCCGGACTCCGCGCTGAGCGTGCACGACGCGCTGCTGGCCGCCCAGCCCGACCTCGACGAGGACGGCCTGGACGACGACGACCTGGTGGCTCTGGTGCAGAACGCCGGGGTGACCGACGAGACCGTCGCCGGCTGCGTGACCTCCGGGTCGTTCACCGACTGGGCCCGGGAGGCCACCGACCGCGCGGCGCAGGCGGTCCCGTTCGACGTCGGCGCGGTGACCACCAGCCCGGTGCTGCTGGTCGGGGGGCAGGAGTACACGGGCGCGCTCGACGACCCGGACGCGCTCACGGCCTTCATCGAGCAGGTGAGCACCCAGCTCGCCGACGAGGCGGCCGCGGCGGAGGCGGCGGCGTCGCCGAGCCCGACGGCGTCGGCGGACCCGGGCGCGACGGCCGACCCGACGCCCTGACGGAGGTCAGCCGGCCAGCGTCCGCGCGAGCGGCACGCCCGGGTCCGCCGCCCGGGCCCGGTCGAGCACCGGCAGCGCCGGCCCGGAGAACAGCCGCCGCGCCCCGCCGACGTCCCGCGGCCGGTCCACGGTGAACACCGCGGTGAGCCGGTCGGAGCCGGGGGCGAACCAGAGCGCCGACCAGCCCTCGCCGCCCGCGGGGTCGCCGCGCAGCACCAGCTCGTCGCCGTCGCCCGGCAGGCCGTGCAGCGCCAGCTCGTGCCCGAGCTGGGTGGAGAACACGTACGGCGCGGGGTCGGGCTCGGCGGGCGGGTGGCCGAGCAGCCCCGCGACGGCGGTGGCCGGGCCGCGGAGCGCCGCGTCCCAGTGCCCGCCGGGCACCCAGCCGTGCCGCGCGGAGCGCCGGGTGGCCGCGTCGCCCACGACGCGCACGTGCGCCGGCCCGTCGACGGGGGCGTGCGCCTCGTCCACGCGGACCGCGCCGTCCGGGCCGACCGGCAGGGCGCCCGCCAGCCAGCCGGTCGCCGGCCGGGCGCCGACGGCCGCGAGGACCGCGTCGGCCGGGAGCACCTCGCCGTCGGCGAGCGTCACCGCGCCGGCCTCGACCGCGGCGACCGCGACCCCGGTGCGCAGCCGCACCCCCGCGGCGGCGTACCAGGGCACCGTCAGCGCCCCGACCCCCGCGCCCAGCACCGTGCCGAGCGGCGCCTCGCGCGCCTCCACCACCGTGACGTCCGCACCCGCGGCGGCGGCGACCGTCGCGACCTCCGCGCCGACCCAGCCCGCCCCGATGACGACGAGCCGCACCCCCGCGGCCCGCCCGCCGCCGAGGGCGGCCCGGAGCCGCTCTGCGTCCGCCGCGGTGTGCAGCGTCAGGGCGCTCGGCCACGCGGGCGGCCGGACCGCGGCGGCGCCGGTCGCGAGCACCGCGGCGTCCGCCGCGACGGTGCCGTCCGCGGTGCGCACGACGACCCCGGGCCCCGCGAGGTCCAGCCCGGTCGCCGCGGTGCCGAGCCGCACCTCGTCGGCGAGCGCGAGCGCGTCCGCGCCGAGCTCGTCGGCCAGCCACGCGGGCGCCGGGCGGTCCAGCAGGTGCTTCGACAGCGGCGGCCGGTCGTACGGTGCGACGGGCTCGGCGCCGAGCACGGTCACCCGGCCCGTGAACCCCTGGGCCCGGAGCTCGAGGACGGTGCGCGCCCCGGCGAGCCCGGCCCCGACGACGACCACGGACCCGGGCGGCGCCGCGGTCCGGCCGGGCGCGGGGGCGAGGGCGTCGGGACGACCGGGTGCGGGCACCCCGCCACGGTAGCCGCGCAGGCCGCGGGTCCGCCCGCAGGGGACGGGGGTACCCTCGGACCCGGCGCGCGGAGGTCGCGCGGAACCGGCCGGAGGGAGCGTGACGTGAGCCGCGAGGACACGCCCCTCCCGCTGCCCGATCCGGTCCCGCCCACGGAGGAGCGGTTCGACGCCGAGGGCCGCCCGCTCGACCCCCGGGCCATCGCGCGGGCCTCGCTCGCCGCCGACCGGAACTGGTCGCTGTGGGTGGTCTCGGGCGCCGTCGCCCTCAGCGTGGCGGTCGCGGTCGTCGCGGGCACGCCGACGGGCGCGCTCGTGCTGGCGGTCTTCCTCGCGTGCTGCGCCGTCGTCCGCGGGGTGGTGCGCGGTGGGCCGGCCGCCCTCGTCGTCCGCAGCCGGGTCACCGACGTCACGGTGCTCGCGGCGCTGGCGATCGCGATCGGCGTGCTGTCCCAGATCGTCCCGGTCCCCGTCGTCCCCTGAGCCGGCTCCTGAGCCGGCGCCGGCCCGGACACGCCGCGGGGCGGCGACCCGGACCGGGCCGCCGCCCCGCGGGCGCGTCGTGCGGAGGTCAGCGCTGCGGCTGCACCTCGACCTCGACCTCGTCCAGCTCGATCTCCTCGTCCAGCAGGTCGTCGTCCTGCGGCTCCGCGGCGAAGGCGCGGTACAGCAGCGCCGCGATCGCCGCACCGACCAGCGGCGCGACCCAGAACACCCAGAGCTGGCCCCAGGCCCAGGACTCCGAGAAGATCGCCGCGGCCGTGGCGCGCGCCGGGTTCAGGGCGCCGCCGGTGACCGGGTAGGCGACGAGCACGGCGAACGCGACCGTCAGGCCGACCGCGAACGCGGCCTGCTGGCGGGTGCCGCGCCGGTCGGTCGCGCCCAGGTAGACGCCGACGAGGATCGCGGCGAGGACGGCCTCGATCAGCAGCGCCGCGAGCAGCCCGAAGCCGGTGCCGCCCGTCGACTGCGCGATCGGGGAGTGGGCCTCGAAGCCGTTCGCGGTGCCGCTGAAGAACGACCGCTCGTTGCCGGTCAGCGCCTCCAGCGACGTGCTGGCGACGAACAGCACGGCCGCGGCGAGCGCGCCGCCGACGAGCTGCGCCAGCCAGTAGGGGACCACGTGGCCCCACGGGGTGCGGCCGGCGAGCGCCGAGCCGAGGGTGATCGCCGGGTTGAAGTGCCCGCCCGAGACGTGCGCCACCGCGATGAACGCGCCGATCGTGCCGAACCCGAAGCCGAGCGCGACGCCGATGACACCCGCGCCGGTGACCGACGCGAACAGCGCGGCCCCCAGGCCGGCGAGCAGCACGACGAAGGTGCCGAACAGCTCGGCGCCGACGCGGGCGACGAGCGACGGGCCGGTGAGCGTGGCGCGCACGGCCGCGATCTCGACCTCGCCGGCCTCGACGTCGACCGGGGCGGGCCGCGCGGTGCCGTAGCCGCTCGCGGCGCCGTAGCCGACGGGGACCGCGGCGGGCGCGGGGGCGGCGGCGGGGGCCGGGGCGGCGGTGGGCTGCGCGGCGGGCGCGGGCTGCGCGGGCGGCGCGGCGGGCGCGGTGCTCTCGGCGGGGCCGTCCGGGACCTCGGCGGGCTCGGGCTTGTCCTGAGGCATGTTCATCCGTTCGTCCGGGGTGCGGTGGCGGCGCGGCCCCGCGGAGGGCGGGGTGCTCGGCGCCGGTCCGGCGCCGGGCGGTGGTCCCGCACCCGGGCCGGGCACATCCGTCCAGCATGCCACGGTCGGCTGTGCGGCGCCTGGACATCGGCGCGGTCGCGGGCCGCGAAGTCTCTCGACGTCAAGTAATCTGGCGCCCATGGCGAAGATCACGGTGGTTGGACCGGTCGTCGAGCTCGACGGTGACGAGATGACGCGGATCATCTGGCAGTTCATCAAGGACCGCCTGATCCATCCGTACCTCGACATCGACCTGCGCTACTACGACCTCTCGATCGAGAACCGCGACGCGACGGACGACCAGGTCACGGTCGACGCCGCGCACGCGATCAAGGAGCACGGCGTCGGCGTCAAGTGCGCGACGATCACCCCGGACGAGGCCCGGGTCGAGGAGTTCGGCCTCAAGAAGATGTGGCGCTCACCGAACGGGACGATCCGCAACATCCTCGGCGGCGTGGTGTTCCGCGAGCCGATCATCATCAGCAACATCCCGCGCCTGGTGCCGGGCTGGAACAAGCCGATCATCATCGGCCGCCACGCCCACGGCGACCAGTACAAGGCGACCGACTTCACCGTGCGGGGCGCGGGCACGCTGACCCTGACGTTCACCCCCGCGGACGGCTCCGAGCCGATCCAGCAGGAGGTCGTCACCTACCCCGAGGCCGGCGGCGTCGCGATGGCCATGTACAACTTCGACGAGTCGATCCGCGACTTCGCGCGCGCCTCGTTCGCGTACGGCCTGCAGCGGCAGTACCCGGTGTACCTGTCCACCAAGAACACGATCCTCAAGGCCTACGACGGCCGGTTCAAGGACCTGTTCCAGGAGGTGTTCGACACCGAGTTCGCCGCCGCGTTCGCCGAGGCCGGGCTCACCTACGAGCACCGCCTGATCGACGACATGGTCGCCTCCGCCATGAAGTGGGAGGGCGGCTACGTCTGGGCCTGCAAGAACTACGACGGCGACGTCCAGTCCGACACCGTCGCGCAGGGCTTCGGCTCGCTCGGACTCATGACCTCGGTCCTCATGACCCCCGACGGCCGGACCGTCGAGGCCGAGGCCGCGCACGGCACCGTGACCCGGCACTACCGCCAGCACCAGGCGGGCAAGCCGACGTCGACCAACCCGATCGCGTCGATCTTCGCGTGGACCGGCGGCCTGAAGCACCGCGGCAAGCTGGACGGCACCCCCGAGGTCACGCAGTTCGCGGAGACCCTCGAGGACGTCGTGGTGAAGACCGTCGAGAGCGGCAAGATGACCAAGGACCTCGCGCTCCTCGTCGGCCCGGAGCAGGCGTGGCTGACCACCGAGGACTTCCTCGCCGCGCTGGACGAGAACCTGGCCGCGCGCCTGGGCTGACCCACCCCGCGACCGCACCGGCCGCCGCCCCGCACCCGCGGGCAGCGGCCGGTCGTCGTCGCGGCCGGGTGGGCCGTCGCGCGCGGTTGACGTCACGTCGTGAAGCCACCGCCGCGTGCCCGTCGCGACGTCACGCCGGAGGTGCGGGCGGCTGTATCCTCGACGGCGTGGGCACTGATCGGGTGACCCCGGGCTCTCAATCTTCACTCCGTGAAGCCAACCGCGCCCGGATCGTGAGTGCCGTCCAGCAGCGTGGCTCCCTCACGCAGGTCGAGCTGGCCGGTGTGACGGGGCTGTCACCCGCCACGGTGTCGAACATCGTCAAGGAGCTCACCGGCGCGGGCGTGCTCAACACCACGCCCACCTCCCGCAGCGGGCGCCGCGCCCAGCAGGTGACCCTCGCACGGAACCTCGGCCTGGTCGGCGGCATCCACTTCGGCTCCCGGTCGCTGCGCGTCACCGTCGCGGACGTCGCGCACCGGATCGTCGCCGACCAGCGCATGCCCCTGCCGCCGGACCACCGCGCCGACGCCGGCCTGGAACGCGCCTCCCTGCTGCTGACCGAGCTCGTCGACTCCGTGGACGCCACGATGTCCGAGGTGCTGGCGGTCGGCGTGGGCGTGCCCGCGCCCGTGGATCCCGAGTCCGGGCGGATCGTGTCGGTCGGCGTGCTGCGCGGCTGGGACGGGGTGTCCGTGCCCGAGGTGCTGGAGCGGCGGCTCGGCGTCCCGGTGCAGGTCGACAACGACTCGAACCTCGGCGCGCTGGCGGAGCTGCGGCTCGGCGCCGCGCGCGGCAGGCGGCACGTGCTCTACCTGCGGGTGTCGCACGGCGTCGGCAGCGGCCTGGTCGTCGACGGGCGGATCTTCCACGGCCGCTCCGGCGCGGCGGGGGAGTTCGGGCACATCACGATCGACGACAACGGGCCGATCTGCCGGTGCGGCAACCGGGGCTGCCTGGAGACGTTCATCGGTGCGCCCGCGCTGCTGTCGATGCTCGCGTCCAGCCACGGGCACCTGACGCTGCCCGACGTCATCGCCCGCGCGCAGGAGGGCGACCCGGGGTGCCGGCGGGTGATCTCCGACGCCGGGCGCGCGCTGGCCGTGGCCGCCGCGAACACGTGCAACCTGTTCGACCCGGAGCTCGTCGTCGTCGGCGGGCGCCTCGCCTCGGCGGGGCCGATCCTGCTGGACACGTTCCGGTCCGTCCTCGCGCAGCGCACGCTGCCGAGCACCGCGGGCCCGGTCGACGTGGTGCCGTCCGAGCTCGGCACCGCGGCGGAGGTGCGCGGCGCGCTCGCCCTCGCGCTGGACCACGCCGGTATTGCGCAGTCGATGGCGGTGGCAGGATGAACCGGTGCAGCACGGCGCGCGGCAAGGACGCAGCGGAGGAGGGGCCGAGGTGACGACACCCGTCCTGTCGGTGCGGGGGGTCTCCCGCAACTACGGCGCCGTGCGCGCGCTCGTCGACGTGGACCTCGACATCCACGCCCACGAGGTGGTCGCCATCGTCGGCGACATCGGCGCCGGCAAGTCGACGCTGGCCCGGGTCATGTCCGGCGCCCTCGCGCCCGACGCCGGCCGCATCGAGGTCGACGGCACGCCCGTGACCCTGTCCTCGACGCGCGCCGCCCGGGACCTCGGCATCGCCGCCGTGTTCCAGGACCTCGCGCTCGCCGAGAACCTCGACGTCGTGCAGAACCTGTTCCTCGGCCAGGAGCTCCGCCGCGCCGGGATGCTCGACGAGCGCCGGATGGAGCGCCGCGCCTGGGAGGTGCTGGGCCAGCTCGCCGCGCGCGTCCCGTCGGTGCGGGCGCCGGTGCGCGCGCTGTCCGGCGGGCAGCGGCAGGCCGTCGCCGTCGCGCGCACCCTGGTCGGGGAGCCGCGCGTCGTCGTCCTGGACGAGCCGCTGGCGTCGCTCGGCATCTCCCAGACCGCCGAGGTGCTCAACATGGTCGAGCGGCTGCGGGAGTCCGGCCTCGGGGTCGTGATGATCAGCCACTCGATGGTGGACGTGCAGGCCGTCGCCGACCGGATCGTCGTGCTGCGGCTCGGCCGGATCAACGGCGACTTCGACGCGCAGCACGCGTCCTACGAGGACCTGATCGCCGCGATCACGGGCATCACCCCGACCGGCCGGCTCGCCCGGCCGACCCGCCCCGCGGCGCTCTGAGCTCCGCGCGGGCCGGACGCGCCCGCGGTCAGCGGAAGACGATGGTGCGGTGGCCGTCCAGGAGCACGCGGTGCTCCGCGTGCCAGCGGACCGCGCGGGCCAGCGCCCGGCGCTCGACGTCCTGGCCCAGGGCCACGAGGTCCTCGACGCCGCGGGTGTGGTCGACCCGCTCCACGTCCTGCTCGATGATCGGCCCCTCGTCGAGGTCGCCGGTCACGTAGTGCGCGGTCGCACCGATGAGCTTCACGCCGCGGTCGTGCGCCTGGCCGTACGGGCGCGCGCCCTTGAACGACGGCAGGAACGAGTGGTGGATGTTGATGATCCGGCCGGCCAGCGCGCGGCACAGGTCGTCGGACAGGATCTGCATGTACCGGGCCAGGACGACCAGCTCGACGTCGAGCTCCTCCACGAGCCGGAGCAGCTCCGCCTCGGCCTGCGCCTTGGTGTCCTTCGTGACCGGGACGTGGTGGAACGGGATGTCGTAGAACGCCGCCATGTCGCTGAGCACGGTGTGGTTCGACACGAGGCCCACGATGTCGATCGGCAGGCCCTCCGACCGCTGCCGGAACGCCAGGTCGTTGACGCAGTGCGCGGTCGTCGAGCCGAGCAGCAGGGTGCGCATCTTGCGGCCGGCCACGTCGAGCGACCACTGCAGGCCGAACCGCGGGGCCAGGGCGGCGAGCGCGGACTCCAGGTCGGCGCGCGGGGTGTGCGCCTCGACCTCGACGCGCATGAAGAACAGGCCCGAGAGCGGGTCGCCGAACTGCTGCGACTCGGTGATGTTCCCGCCGTGCTCCGCGAGCAGCCCCGCGACCGCGGCGACGATGCCGGGCTGGTCGGGGCAGGAGAGCGAGAGCACCCAGGAGGTCGCGGTCGTCGACATGAGACCGGAGGGTACCCGCGCCGCGGCGAACGGGTCGGGGGTGCCCGGGATCCGGCCGTTCACCCGCGCGTCGGGACCTGTGGGTGGTCGAGGTCGCGGAGGGCCTGAGACGATGGGGGGCATGAGCGAGACCGAGGTGACCATCCGACCCGTCGTCGACGCCGACGCCGGCGAGCTCCTGACCCTGCGCCGCGCCGCGTTCGTCACCGAGGCCCAGCAGTACGACGACCCGCACATCCCGCCGCTGACCCAGACGCTGTCCGAGCTCCGCACCGACCTCGCGACCGAGGGCGTCATCACGCTCGGCGCGTGGGCCGGGCACCGGCTGGTCGGGTCGATCCGCGTGGTGCTCGAGGGCAAGAAGGCCACGCTCGGCCGGTTCGCCGTGGCGCCGGACCAGCAGGGCCACGGCGTCGGGACCCAGCTGCTGCTGGCGATCCTCCCGCACCTGCCGGAGGACGTGGAGGAGGTCTGGGTGTTCACCGGGCGCGACTCCGTGCACAACCTCGCGCTGTACGAGAAGCACGGCTACACCCACGAGCACGACCAGACCGTCGGGGACCTCACGTACGCGTACCTGCGCCGGATCCTCGGCGACGACTCCGAGGCGCCCGCCTCGGCCTGAGGTCCCGTCCGCGGACGCCGCACCCGGAGCCCGCGCGGCGTTGCTAGTCTGGGCGGGTCGCGACTGGCGCACAGGTGGGTCACCACCGGGGAGCGACGTAGCTCCCGCGACGTCGGGTCGGACGCCTGGGCCCCGCGGTCATCCACACACCACCGGTGTGCGGCCGACACGACCGCGCACGCCGACTGCCGAGGAGACGCATGAGCGCCGACACCACGCCCCTGCTCGACCAGAACCTGTCCCAGGTGGACCCCGAGATCGCCGCCGTGCTGGACGGGGAGCTCGCCCGCCAGCAGGGCACGCTCGAGATGATCGCGAGCGAGAACTTCGTCCCGCGAGCCGTCCTGCAGGCGCAGGGCTCCGTGCTGACCAACAAGTACGCCGAGGGCTACCCGGGCCGCCGGTACTACGGCGGCTGCGAGCAGGTCGACATCGCGGAGAACCTCGCGATCGCCCGCGCGAAGGACCTGTTCGGCGCCGAGCACGCCAACGTCCAGCCGCACTCCGGCGCCACCGCGAACGCGGCCGTGCTGCACGCCCTGGCCAGCGCCGGCGACCGCATCCTCGGCCTCGAGCTCGCGCACGGCGGCCACCTGACGCACGGCATGAAGATCAACTTCTCCGGCAAGCTCTACGACGTCGGCGCGTACGGGGTGAACCCGGACACCTTCCTCATCGAGCCCGAGGCGATCCGCGAGGCCGCCCTCAAGCACCGGCCGCAGGTCATCATCGGCGGCTGGTCCGCGTACCCGCGGCACCTCGACTTCGCCGCCATGCGGGAGATCGCGGACGAGGTCGGCGCGAAGCTCTGGGTCGACATGGCGCACTTCGCCGGCCTGGTCGCCGCGGGCCTGCACCCGTCGCCCGTGCCGCACGCGGACGTCGTGTCCTCCACCGTGCACAAGACCATCGGCGGCCCCCGCTCCGGCTTCATCCTGAGCCGCGAGGAGTACGCCAAGAAGATCGACTCCGCGGTGTTCCCGGGCCAGCAGGGCGGCCCGCTCATGCACGTCATCGCCGCCAAGGCCGTGTCGTTCAAGATCGCCGCCGGCGAGGACTTCCGCGACCGCCAGCAGCGCACGATCGACGGCGCGCGGATCATCGCCGAGCGCCTGGTCGCCCCCGAGGTGGCCGCCGCGGGCGTGTCCGTGCTGACCGGCGGCACCGACGTGCACCTGGTGCTCGTCGACCTGCGGAGCTCGTCGCTCGACGGCCAGCAGGCCGAGGACCTCCTGCACGACGTCGGCATCACCGTGAACCGCAACGCGGTGCCGTTCGACCCGCGCCCCCCGCGCGTCACCTCCGGCCTGCGCATCGGCACCCCGGCGCTCGCGACCCGCGGCTTCGGCGACGCCGAGTTCACCGAGGTCGCGGACATCATCGCGACCGCGCTGACCGACGGCGCCTCCGCCGACGTCGAGGCCCTGCGGGCGCGGGTGGCCAAGCTGGCCGACGCGTTCCCGCTGTACCCCGGCCTGCAGCAGTACTGATCGGGGCCGCGACATGACGGCGAAGACGCTCGACGGCAAGGCCACGGCCGCCGCGATCAAGTCCGAGCTGGCCGCGCGCGTGCGCGTGCTGGCGGAGCGCGGCATCACGCCCGGGCTCGGCACGCTGCTGGTGGGCCAGGACCCGGGCTCGGTGTCCTACGTCGCCGGCAAGCACCGGGACTGCGCGGAGGTCGGCATCGCCTCGATCCGCGAGGACCTGCCCGCCGACGCCACGCAGGAGGACATCGAGGCCGCGGTCCGGCGGCTGAACGAGGACCCGGCGTGCACCGGGTTCATCGTGCAGCTCCCGCTGCCCCGCGGCATCGACACCAACCGGGTGCTGGAGCTCGTCGACCCCGACAAGGACGCCGACGGCCTGCACCCGACCAACCTCGGCCGCCTGGTGCTCCGGGTCAACGAGGACGTCACGTCCCCGCTGCCCTGCACGCCGCGCGGCATCATCGAGCTGCTCACGCGGCACAGGGTCCCGCTGGCCGGGGCGGACGTCACCGTCATCGGGCGGGGGACCACCGTCGGGCGCTCGATCGGCCTGCTGCTGACCCGCCGCGCCGTGAACGCCACCGTCACCCTCACGCACACGGGCACCGCCGACCTCGGCGAGCACACCCGGAACGCCGACGTCATCGTCGCCGCCGCCGGGGTGCCGGGGATCCTCACGGCCGACCTGGTGAAGCCCGGGGCCGTGGTGGTGGACGTGGGCGTGTCCCGGGTGACGGACCCGGAGACGGGCAGGAGCCGGATCGCGGGCGACGTGGACCCCGGCGTCGCGGAGATCGCGGCGTGGGTGTCCCCGAACCCCGGCGGCGTCGGGCCGATGACCCGGGCGATGCTGCTGGCGAACGTGGTGGAGTCGGCGGAGCGCGGGGCCTGAGGGCCCGGTCGCGTCGCGCGAGGTCGAGGGTCTCGCCCGCTGGAGGGGCCGGAGACCCTCGACCTCGCGCGGAACCGTCGACCTCGCGCTCCGGGTGGCCGGCGCGCCCGCGGCCGTGCGGGTCAGGTCGTGGTGGCCAGGATCGCGTGGGCCGTCGTGGCGTCCACGACCTCCGCGAGCGGGGCGTACAGCGCGATCGCGTCCAGGGCTCGCGTGTGGGCCGCGTCGTCGGCTCCGGCGCAGGCCTCGGCGACCACGCGCACCGCGACCCCGGCGTCCGCGGCGGCCAGCGCCGTGGACAGCACGCAGCAGTCCGTGGAGACGCCGGTGAGCAGCATCGTGTCCCCGGGCCCGACGTGCGCCGCGAGATCGGCGCCCCACTTCCCGAACGTCGTGGCGGTGACCCCCGCGGCCGCGCCCGCGAGGTCCGCGAGCTCCGGCACGATCGCGTACGCGGGGGCGTCCGGCGGCTGCAGGGCGAACGGCCAGTCGGCGTAGTAGGCGACCCACGCGCCGGCGGGCCGCTCGGGCGCGACGAACCGCGTGAACACCGTCCGGTCCGGCCCCGCAGCCTCGGCCAGGGACCGCACGACGGGCAGCGCCTCGGCGAACCGGGGCGCCGCCCACGGGCTCGCGGGGTCGGCGAACACGGGCTGCATGTCGACGACCACCAGCACGGCCCGCCCGGGCGTCGCGCCGGCGGTCACCGCGCAGCCCCCGCGCTCCCGGCAGCCCCCGCGGTCCCGGTCGCCCCCGCGTCGGCCGACGGCGGCAGCGCCTCCTGCCGCCGCACCGCCCCGCGGCGCAGCAGCAGCGTCCCGCCGAACCCGACGACCAGCGCCACGAGCACGCCGAGGTTCGCGTAGGCCCACGCGCCGTCCTTGCCGCCGAGCCCGACCGCGCCGAGCAGGTAGCCCTGCCAGGCGAGCCACCCGGCTGACGCGTTCGTGACCAGCCCCCAGCCGAGCACCGTCCCGAGCGCGAGCAGGGTCAGCGGCACGGCGGGCGCGCGGCCGTACCGGCCGCTGGGGCGGTACAGGTCGAGGTCGTCGTAGTCGCGCCGGCGCAGCAGGACGTCGGCGAGCATGATCCCGGCCCAGGCGGCGATCGGGACGCCGAGCGTGATGAGGAAGCCCTGGAACACCCCGAAGAACGTGTCAGAGCCGAACACGATGTAGATCGTGCCGAGCACCATGATCACGCCGTCGATCCCCGCGGCCACCGGGCGGGACACGGGCAGGCCGGTGGACACGAGCGCGAGGCCGGACGAGTAGATGTCGAGGACGGCGCCCCCGACGAGCCCGAGCACCGCCACGATCGCGAACGGCACGAGGTACCAGGTCGGCAGGATCGTCGTGAGCGCCCCGATGGGGTCGGCGGAGATCGCGGCGCGCAGGTCCGGGTCGGAGCCGGCGAGCAGCAGGCCGAACAGGAGCAGGATCACCGGCGCGAGCGACGCCCCGAACGTGGTCCAGCCGACGACCCCGGCGCCCGACGTGTGCCGGGGCAAGTAGCGCGAGTAGTCGGCGGCCATGTTGACCCAGCCGAGCCCGAAGCCGGTCATCATGAACACGAGCGCCCCGATGAACGCCTGGGCGGTCCCGGCGGGCAGGGCGGTCACGGCGGCGGTGTCGATGTGGTCGAGCACCAGCAGCACGTACCCGACGGTGAGGACCGCGGTGACGACGGTGATGACGGTCTGCATCCGCATGATCAGGTCGAAGCCGAACACCCCGCCCGCGATGATGAGCCCGGCCACCACGACCAGGGCCACGACCTGCACGCCGCTGCCGCCGCCCCACCCGAGCGCCTCGACGACGGTCGCGGTCGCGAGGGTGGCGAGTGCGGTGAGGATCGTCTCCCACCCGACGGTGAGCAGCCAGGACAGCACGGCCGCGACCCGGTTGCCCTGCACGCCGAGCGCGGCGCGGGACAGCACCATCGTCGGGGCGGACCCGCGCTTGCCGGCGAGCGCGACGAACCCGCAGAGCAGGAACGAGAAGACGATGCCGACGACGCTCGCGACGAGCGCCTGCGTGAAGGAGACGCCGAAGTCGAGCACCCAGGCGCCGTAGGACAGGCCGAGCACCGACACGTTCGCCGCGAACCACGGCCAGAACAGCTGGCGCGGCGTCCCCTTGCGGTCGCGGTCGGCGATGATGTCGACGCCCGCGGCCTCGACGGTCAGGGCGCTGCCGGCGGGTACGGCGCCGGTGCCCGCGTCGGCCGCGGGTCCGGTGGTCGCCGGGGGTGGGACGGACATCGGGCCTCCTCGGGCCTCGGGGGAGCGGTGCGGGTGCGGGTGCGGGGTCAGGCGGGCGGGCCGACGGACGCGGCGAGCCGGGCCACGGTCTCCCGCAGGACGGGGCGCGGGGTCGCGAGCGTGTACCGGGCGAACCCGTGCCCGGCCCGTCCGCACGCGGGGCCGTCGGTCAGTGCGACGCCGCCGCGCGCGAAGTGCCGGCCGGGGTGGTCGCCGAGCCCGAGCCCCCGGCAGTCCAGCCACGCCAGGTAGGTGCCCTCGGGCGGCGTGTACCGGACGGCGGGGAGCTGCTCGGCGAGCAGGTCGGCGAGCAGCAGCCGGTTGCCGTCGAGGTAGTCGAGCGCGGAGTCGAGCCACGGCCCGCCCTCGGCGTACGCGGCGGTGCTCGCGAGCACGCCGAGGGTGGACGCCCCGTGCTCGTACTCCTCGCCGACCTCGCGCCACCGCTCGGCGTCGGCGTCGTTGCCGAGGACGATCTGCGCGCACTTGAGCCCGGGGACGTTCCAGGCCTTCGACGCCGACGTCGCGGTGACCGCGTGCGCCGCGGCGACGGGGTCGACCGAGGCGTACGGGACGTGCCGGCGGCCGGCGTAGACCAGCGGCGCGTGGATCTCGTCGGCGAACACCCGGGCGCCGTGCGCGTCCGCGACGCGGGCGATCCCGAGCAGCTCGTCACGGTCGAGCACCCGGCCGGTGGGGTTGTGCGGGTTGCACAGCACGAGCAGCCCGCCGCCGTCGGCGAGAGCCCGCCCGATCGCGTCGAGGTCGTGCACGAGCCGCCCGCCGTCCGGGACCAGCGGCACCTCGACGACCCGGCGCCCGAGGGTGGCGGGGACGGTGAGGAACGGCATGTAGGCCGGGGTGGGCAGCACGATCGTCGACCCGGGGGCGGTGAGATGCCGGACGGTGGCCCGGAACGCCGCCATGACGTCGGCGACGGGCCGCACCCGCTCGGCCGCGACCGCCCAGCCGTACCGGTCGGCGGACCAGCCGGCGTAGGCGCCGGCCATCGCGTCGGCCACCGGGGGCGGGAGGTAGCCGAACCGCTCGGCGTCGACCGCGGCCCGCAGCGCGTCCCGGACCGCCGGGGCGGTCCCGAGGTCGGACTCCGCGACGAACGCCCCGATGCGGTCGGGGAACAGCGACCACTTGAGGCCGCCCGCCGCGCGGAGGTCCGCCACGGTCCGGCCGTCGACCTCCGCGGCGAACCCGGCGACTGCCCCGGCGAGCGCGCCCGCTCCCGTCCCCGTGCCCGGTGCCGCCATCTGCCGTCCTCCCGCCGCTCGCCCTGTCGTCCGCTCGCCATCCCACCACTGCCGGCGGCCGTCCACCAGGGATCATGGGCAGGGAGTCCGAGGACGGAGGACGCGGTGGACGACGTGCTGAGGGCGGTGCTGGGTGCGGGCGCGCGGGTGGTCGGCGCGCTCCCCGGGGACGGCGGCGCGGTCGTGCGGCACGTGGTCGGCCCCGGCGGCGCGGACCTGGTGGTCAAGACGGCGCCGCTCGGTGCAGGTCCCGACCTGATGCGGTCGGCGCGCGCCCAGCGGGCGGCCGCGGGGGCCGGCGTCCCCGTGCCCCGGCTGGTGGCCGCGGAGGTCCGGGACGGGGTGCAGGTGCACGTGACGGAGCGGGTGGCCGGGCGTCGCTGGTGCGACGTCCACCCGGGCGCCGGCGACGCGGACCGCCGCGCGGTGCAGGAGGCGCTCGCGGACGTCCTGGAGCGCCTGCGGGGCGTCGTCCTGCCGGGGTACGGGGACCTCGGGGCCCCGGGCGCGCCCGAGCTGGACGCGCTGCTGGCGCGCACCCGGGCGCGCGTGCCGGCGGGACCGCGGCGGGCGGCGGCCGAGCGGGTGCTGGACCGGCACGGCCCGCTCTTCGACGGGGCGGCCGGCGCGGTGCTCGTGCACGGGGACCTGCACCACGCGAACGTCCTGGTGCGGCGGGCGGGCGACCGGTGGGCGCTCGCGGCTGTGCTGGACTGGGACAGCGCCTGGGCCGGCCCCGCGGACGCCGACGCGGCGCGCGCGGCCCTGTGGGACGGGATGCCGAGCACCCCCGCGGGTGCGGGGCCGCGGGCCGCCGTGCAGCAGCTCCTGTGGTGCCTGGAGTACGGCGACGGCGGCCCGCGGCACCGGGCCGACACCGCGCGGGTGGCGGCGCGGCTCGGCGTCCGGGTGTGAGGCCTCAGCGCGCCGCGCGCCGCCGGAACAGCCACGCGGCGACGAGCCGGGCCACGACGAGCAGCCCGGCGCACCACGCCAGCGCCACGAGCGGCTGGCCGCCCGGGACGCCGGTGAGCCAGGCCCGCACCGTGTCCGTGACCGGCGTGATCGGCTGGTAGGTCGCGAACACCTCCAGCACCCGCGGCATCGACTCCGGCGGGACGAACGCGCTGGAGACGTAGGGCAGGAACATGATCGCGAACGAGAACCCGTTGGCCGCCTCGGGCCCGGAGGACACGATGCCGATGGCCACGGACGTCCACGTCAGCGCGAGCACGTAGAGCAGCACCAGCCCGGCGGTGGCCAGCCACTCGGCGGGCCCGGCGGTCGGCCGGAAGCCGGCCGCGTAGGCGACGCCGACGACGAGCGCCGTGGACACGGCGTTGCGGACCACCGACTCGACCACGTGCCCGGTGAGGGCCGCGACGGGACGCACCGGCAGGGTCCGGAAGCGGTTCATCAGGCCGCCGGTCATGTCCGAGGCGACGGAGACGGCCGTGGTCGCGGCGCCGTACCCGGCGCACAGCAGGATGATCCCGGGCACGACGTAGTCGACGTAGCTCTGGTCGGTCCGGATCGCGCCGCCGAACACGTAGACGAACAGCAGCATGAGGATGACCGGCAGCGCGATGCCCATGATGAGGGTGTCGGGCGTGCGCAGCGAGCGGCGCAGGCTGCGGCCGACCATCGCGCCGGTGTCCCGCGCGGCCCACCCGCCCAGCGGGGGCCGGACGGTGACGCGCGCGGGCGCGGCGGGGGTCAGGGTGCTGGTCACGACGCCTCCCGGGCGAGCAGGGCCTCCGGCGCGGCCCCGTCGGGCTCCGCGGGGTGGCCGGTGAGGGTGAGGAACACGTCGTCGAGCGTCGGCACGGCCACGCGCCAGCCCTCGACGGGCAGGCCGCGCCGCTCGACGTCGGCGAGGATGCGGCGGACGTCCGGCACGGAGGCGTCCGTCGGGATGCGCTCGGTCCGGCCGCCGGCGAGCTCGAGCTCGACGTGGGCGGCGCCGACGCGGCGCTTGAGCTCCGCGGCGGTGCCCTGAGCGACGACGTGCCCGCGGTCCAGCACCGCGACGCGGTCGGCGAGCGCGTCGGCCTCGTCGAGGTACTGCGTGGTGAGCAGCACGGTCGCGCCCTCGGCGACGACGGTGCGGATGACGGCCCAGAGGTCCGCGCGGCTGCGCGGGTCGAGGCCGGTGGTCGGCTCGTCGAGGAAGATCACGCGCGGGCGGGTGAGCAGGCTGACCGCGAGGTCGAGCCGGCGCCGCATCCCGCCCGAGTAGGTCCGGACCAGCCGGTCGGCGGCGTCCGCGAGGTCGAAGAGCTCGAGCAGCTCCTCGCCGCGCTCGCGCCCGGCCGCCCGGGGCAGGTGCGCGAGCCGCGCCATGAGCCGCAGGTTCTCCCGGCCGGTGAGCAGCTCGTCGAGGGCGGCGTACTGCCCGGTGAGGCTGATCGCCTCGCGCACCCGGCCGGGCTCGCGCACGACGTCGTGGCCGGCGACGGTGGCGGTCCCCTCGTCCGGGAGCAGGAGCGTGCTGAGGATCTCGACCGTCGTGGTCTTCCCGGCGCCGTTCGGCCCGAGCAGGCCGAGCACCTGGCCGCGCGGCACCGCGAGGTCGACGCCGGTCAGGACGGCGGTCTCGCCGAAGGCCTTGCGCAGGCCGCGGGTCGCGATCATCGGGGCCTCGTCCATCGTCGGCTCCTTTCTGTCTACGTCGTACACGGATCCAAGGTGTGTATGTTGTACACAGTTCGATCCGCGCCGGTCAAGGGAGGGCGATGTCCGCGCCGCAGGACCAGGAGGACCGCCGCGAGGCCGAGGCGGCGCGCAAGCAGGAGGAGGCGGCGCGCAAGCAGGAGGAGGCCGCGCGCAAGCAGGCCGAGGCGCTGCGCCGGGACCGCGAGAAGGCCGCCCGCGCCGCCGCCAAGGAGGCCGCGCGAGCCGAGCGGGACCGGGAGCGGGCGCTGCGCGACGCGGGGAAGGCCCACCGCGACCGCGAGCGGGCCGAGCGGAACGCCCAGCGCGAGGTCGAGCGGCTCCGTGCGGAGCAGGAGCGCGCCGTCCGGGAGGTCGAGAAGGAGGCCGACCAGGCGCAGCGCGAGGCCGAGCGCGCGGCCCAGGAGGCCGCGCTCGCCGCGCAGCGGGCCGCCCGGCAGGTCGAGCGGGTGCGGCTGCGCGCCCGGGCCGCGGAGGACGAGCCGGCCGCGGAGGAGCCGCCGCTGCCCCCGGGGCTCGCGGTCCTGTGGCGACCCGCGCCCGCCGGCCGCCGCGGCCCCCGGCCCGGGCTCACGCTCGCCGGCATCGCGCGGGCCGCGATCGACCTCGCGGACGCCGAGGGGCTGCCGGCGCTGTCGATGGCGCGCGTCGCGGAGCGGCTCGGGGTCACGACGATGGCGCTCTACCGCTACGTCTCCAGCAAGGACGACCTGCTGGCTCTGATGCTCGACACGGCCCTCGCGGAGTCGAGCCCCGCCGAGCCGGTGCCGGGCGAGGGCTGGCGCCCCGCGCTCGAGCGGTGGTGCGCGGAGCAGCTGGCGCTCGCGGCGGCGCACCCGTGGTCCGTGCAGCCGCCCGTCACCTCGGCCCTGCCGGGGCCGGCGCGGGTCGCGCTGCTCGACCGGGGGCTGCGGGCGCTCGAGGGCACGCCGCTGACCTGGGACGAGCGCGTCGCCGTGATCGGCCGGCTCGCGCTGCACGTGCTGAGCGAGGGGCAGCTCGTGGCGGCCGACGTGCTCGCCCGGCGCGCGGCCGCCGCGGCGGCCGGGTCCGACGCGGCCGGCGGAGGCGAGCCCGGGCCGGTGCTGCACCCCGCGCTGCTCGACTTCGCCACGCTGCTGCGCTCCGTCGTCGACCCGGCCGCGTTCCCCGCGCTGGGCGCCGCGCTCGACGGCGGGGGCTTCGACGACGGCGCGCCGGACCCGGCGGGCGGTGAGGGCGGCGACGAGCTGCTGGGCCTGCGGCTCATGCTGGACGGCGTCGAGGCGCTGATGGTGCGGGCCCGCGCGCGGGAGGCCGCGGGCTGACCGACCCGCGGCCCGACCCGGGGCCCGACGCGGGGCACGGCCGGCCGTGTCGGTGGCATGAGGTTGGATGGTCCGCGTGCTGACGGTAGCGACTGCGAACGTGAACGGGATCCGTGCCGCCTTCCGGCGGGGGATGGGGGACTGGGTCGAGGCCCGGCGCACCGACGTCCTGCTGCTGCAGGAGGTGCGCGCGTCCGACGAGATCCTCGGCGACCACCTGTCGGCCGACGACTGGCACCTCGCCCACGAGGCCAGCGAGACCAAGGGCCGCGCGGGCGTCGCGATCGCGTCCCGGCTGCCGATGCACGCCGTGCGGATCGGCATCGGCACCGGCGTGCCGTCCGACTCCGGCCGCTGGGTCGAGGCGGACCTCGAGCTGCCCGGCGGAGGCCTGCTCACCGTGGTGTCCGCCTACGTGCACTCCGGCCAGGCGGGCACGCCGAAGATGGACGAGAAGTACGCCTTCCTCGACGTCATGACCAAGCGGCTGGCGGAGCTCGCCGGCGGGGAGCACCCGGCGGTCGTCGCCGGCGACCTCAACATCGCCCACCGCGAGGTGGACATCAAGAACTGGCGGGGCAACCGCAAGGCTGCCGGCTTCCTCCCGGAGGAGCGCGCGTACCTGGACACCTGGTTCGACGAGCAGGGCTGGCGGGACCTGGGGCGCGAGCACGGCGGCGAGGGGCCCGGGCCGTACACCTGGTGGTCCTGGCGCGGGCAGGCGTTCGACAACGACTCCGGCTGGCGGATCGACTACCAGCTCGCGACACCGGGCCTGGCGGACCGGGTGCGGTCGGTGGAGATCGACCGGGCCGCGACGTACGACGCGCGGTTCAGCGACCACGCGCCGGTGGTCGTGGCGTACGACGTCTGACGCGGGGCGGTCGGCCCGGGCCTCACCCCTGGTGCTCGGCCTCCCACGCCGCGGAGGCCGAGCCCGGCGCACCGCCGCGCATCTCGACGACGTTCCCGCTCGCGTCGGCGGTGAGCCACGCGTCGCGGTAGTCGTCGTCGACGCTCACCACGACCTGCAGCGGCGCCCCCTCGTCCGTCGTCGACCGCCGGACGATCACCGTCGGCCCGTCGGCGTCGTCGATCCCGGTGAGCTCCGCGGCCTGGGCGGTGAGCCGCTCCACCACGGACCAGTCGACCTGGGTGACGTCGAACAGCTCGTCGGGCAGCTCCGCGGGGTCGGGCTGGATCGTCGCCGCCCCGTCGCGGCTCGCGCCGCCGTCGCGCCAGACGAACCGGTCGGTGGTCTGCGCGCCGGGGGTCGTCAGGGCCTCGGCCACCGCGTACGTCTGGAACAGCAGCACCTCGGTGAACTGCGTCCCGCCGGCGACCTCGGCGAGGTCGTCGACCACCTCCCGCGTGCGCACCGCGGGGAAGATGCTCGCCGCCTCGGCGCGGTCCCGGTCCCGCTGGGCGACCGCGTCGCTCAGCGAGGTGCCCTGCGCGAGCGACGTCACGACGTCCCGCTCGGGCCAGGCGCGCAGCCCGACGCCGGCGAGGAACGCGACCACGAGCAGCACGCCGGGGATCCGCAGCAGCCCCCGCCGGTCCCGGCCGGGGGCGGGCGGCGCCTCCCACACCGGGGCCTCGGGCATGGTGCGGACCGTGGTGTCCCGCTGGGCGGCGTCCCGCCAGTCCGCGGGTGCCGGGTCGAGCAGCGCGACCTCCGGCCGGTCGGCGTGCAGCTGGGCGACCACGACCACCGCGCCGCCCTGCAGCACGGGCAGCGACCCGAGGTTCACCAGCGCGCGGGTGGTCGTGGTGTAGGCGGGGCGGGTGCGCGACGCCACGACGAGGCGGATGTCGCACACGGGCTGGTCGTTGACGGAGCTGCCCGTCGCGCGGGTCTCGAGCACCCGGGCGAGCGAGATGCGGTTCTCCCGGACGGCGGCCTCGACGTCCTTCTCGCGGGGCGCGCGGACGCCCGCCAGCGTGGTGCCGATGCTGACGAGGGTGAGCAGGATCGCGCCGACGACGGCCGCGACCGGCACCACCCACGGCAACCCGCCGTCGCCGATCCCGGTCGCCAGGAGGACGATCGAGGTCGCGAGGACACCGGACGTGAACGCGAGCAGCAGGCGGAGCACGCCCGCCATCGTGCACCGCGGGGACAGGTCGGGCCAAACCGCCCGGCGCGTCGCTGACGTGCGGGAACGTCACTCCTGCGCGGGCGCCCCCGGCAGGTCCCGCATCCGGACGAGCGGCGACAGCAGCACCGGCAGCGCCGCGAGCACGCACCCGGCGGCCGCGGTCCAGAGCGTCGGCAGCACGCCCCAGGTGTGCCCCAGCCACCCGCCGAGCAGCCCCCCGATCGGCGTCGTGCCCCAGACGATGAACCGCACGGAGGCGTTCATCCGGCCGAGCAGCGGCGGCGGGCAGACGCGCTGCCGGAAGCTCACCTGCGCGACGTTGTAGACCACGACGACGGAGAAGAACAGCATGCCGCCGACGATCAGGGTGGCCTGCGGCGGCACCGGCAGCACGGCGGCCAGCGGGGTGAGCAGCGCGCCCGGGGCGAACCCGAGGGCGGCGAGGGGGATGATCCGGCCCTCGCCGATCCACCGCACCAGCCGGTCGGACGCCAGGGCGCCGAGGAGTCCGCCGATCGCCGACGCGGACAGCACCGTCCCGTACGCGGCCTCGTCCAGCCCGAGGTCGCGCAGGGCGTACAGGACCATGAGGGCGCCCGACATCGCGCCGAACAGGTTGCCGATCGCCGTGCACGCCACGATGCGGCGCAGCAGCGGCTGGTGCACGACGAACCGGAGCCCCTCGGCGATCTCCTCCGTGAGCGGCCGGCGGTGCTCGGCGGGCGGCAGCGCCTCGACCTGCCGGATCCGCCCGACGGCGAGCGCCGACACGAGGTAGGTCACGGCGTTCACCGCGATGACCAGGGGAGCCGCCACGACCCGGAGCAGGGCGCCGCCCAGGGCCGGCGCGGCGACCTGCGCGACCGACTGCGTCGCCTGCAGCTTCGCGTTGCCCTCGCCGATGTGCTCCAGGCCGACGAGCCCGGGGACGTACGACTGGTGCGCCACGTCGAAGAACACCGTCGCGACGCTGAGCACGAGCGCCCCCGCGTACAGCACCGGCATCGAGGCGTGGCCGGTCAGGGCGAGCAGCACGACGACGGCGAGCGTCACGGCCCGCACCAGGTCGGCCGCGATGAGCACGCGGCGCTTGCGCATCCGGTCGACCCAGGCACCGGTCGGCAGGCCGATGACCAGGAACGCGGCGGTCTCGGCCGCGGTGAGCAGGCCCATCTCCCACTCGCTCGCGCCCAGGTCGCGCACGGCGAGCACCGGCAGGGCGATGCCCGTGAGCTGGGCGCCGAGCTGGCCGAACGCGTCGCCGACCCAGAGCCGGCGGAAGTCGGGGTGCCGGGCGAGCGACCGGCGGTGCGGCGGTGGCGCGACCGGGGCGGCCGGCGCGAGCGCGGCGGCGACGCCGTCGGTGGGCGGGCCCGAGGGCCCGGGGGTGGTCATGCACCCAGGATGTCGCGACTGATTGGGAAATGTCAATCAGTGGCTACGATGGGGCCGTGCCCGATGCCGACCCCGACCCCACCGCCGACCTCGACGCCGACGCCCGCGCGCTCGCCTCGGCGGTCCGGCTGCGCATCCTGCGGCTGTGCATCGACGAGTCCCTCACCAACCGGGAGATCGCCGACCGCCTCGGTCGCAACCCGGCCACCGTGCTGCACCACGTCCGCACCCTGGTCGACCGGGGGTTCCTGGCGGCCGAGCCGGTCCGGCGCGGCGCCCGGGGCTCCCGGGAGGTGCCGTACCGCGCGACGAAGAAGTCCTGGCGGGCGCCGGACTTCCCCGGCAAGTGGCAGATCATGGCGAGCACGTTCCTCGAGGAGCTGCACGAGGCCGACCCGGACACCGTCCGGATGGCGCGTCTCGGCGTGCGGCTCAGCGCGGCCGAGCACCAGGAGCTCACGGCGCGGGTGGACGCGTTCTTCGAGGAGCTGGCGCAGCGCCCCCCGACGCCGGGCGGGCGGCCGTACTCGGTGCTGTTCGCGCTGCACGAGGACACCGCCCGCCTGCCCCGGGCCTGAGGCTCAGTACCGGATCGCGTCGATCACCTTCACCCGCACCGCCCACAGCGCGGGCAGCAGCCCCGCCAGCGCGCCCACGCCGGCGGCGCACGCGAGCCCGGTGAGCGCGGCGGACACCGGGAACGCGGGGACGTCCTGCAGCGGCATCCCGAGCGCCCGCTCGATCGGCAGGTTGTCCAGCAGCACCACGGCCAGCGCCACGCCGATCGCCCCCGCCACCAGCGTCGCGACCACCGACTCCAGCAGCACGCCGAAGAACACCCGGGACGACGTGGCCCCGAACGACCGGCGGATGCCGATCTCCCGGATGCGCTGGCGCACCGTCACCAGGGCGATGTTGAGCAGGCCGAGCCCGCCGAGCAGCAGCGCGAAGCCGCTGACCGCGACGATGACCCAGCGCGCCGCGGAGTCGAGCACGCTCGCGCTGTTCTGCGGCACGTAGGCGTCGACCTGCCACCCCGGCAGCTCCGCGCGCAGGTCGGCCGAGGCCCGCTCGCGCAGCGCGTCGGCGTCGCCGGGCGGCACCCACAGCTCGAGCGACGGGTTGAGCGCCCCGCTGGCCCAGGGGTCGAGGGCCAGACCCCACCGGTCGGCCTGGTCGAACAGCACGGTGAACGCCGGCTCCTGGCCCTCCCACTCGTCCGGCACCACCCCGATGACCTCGGCGGTCACCGCCTGCCGGCCCTGCAGCACGACGGTCGGGTGGCCGGACACGTCCTCGGCGCCGAGCGCGTCGAGGAACGCCTCGTTCACCACCAGGGTCGGCGCCATCCGCTCCACGTCGGAGTCGGCGAACCAGCGGCCCTCGCCGGGCTGGATGCGGTGGATGGTCCCGTAGTCGACGTCCACGAACCGGCCCTGCAGCAGCCGCGCGCCGCCGGGGAGCTCGGCCGCGACCTGCCCCCAGGCGCTCCGCGTCGCGTAGGTGACCGCGTACCGCTCGGCGACGTCGAGCATCGCCGCCGAGGACCGGGCCGCGTCGGGCGTCCCCGTCATCGGGTAGGCGGACAGGGTGAGGGTCGTCTCCCGGCCGCTGGACCGCTCGGTCTGCTCCCGCATCGCCTGGCTGAGCATCTCGACCGCGGCGGTGATGCCGGTGATCGCGGTGACCGCGACGGCGACGCCGATCAGCGAGAGCAGGACCCGCAGCTTGTGGACGCGCAGCTCGTCCCAGGCCTCGACGAGCGCCCCCGCGATGCCGGTCACGCGGCACCCCCGGCGGGCCCGGCCGCGGCGACCGCGGCGTCCGTGCTCGCGCCGAGCGTGGGCACGTCGCCCACCCACTCGGCGAGCGACCCCGGGCGGTCCGGCGCGACCAGCGTCACTGGGACCAGCACGCCGTCGGCGAGCCGGTAGTGCCGGCCGGATCGCGCGGCGACCGCGAGGTCGTGCGTGATCGTGACGAGGGCCGCCCCGGACTCGCGGGCGATCTCGTCGAGGAGGGACATCACCTCGGTGCCGGTGTCGACGTCCAGCGCGCCGGTCGGCTCGTCGGCGAGGATCACCCGCGGCCGGCGGACCAGCGCCCGCGCGATCGCGACGCGCTGCTGCTCGCCGCCCGACAACCGGTCCGGCATGTCCTCCAGCCGGTCGCCCAGGCCGACGCGGTCCAGCATCTCCGCGGCCAGGCGCGCGCGGGACCAGAACTGGCGCCCCCGGGCGTACAGCAGCGGCGCCGCGACGTTCTCCAGCACCGTGCGGCCGGTGAGCAGGTTGAACTGCTGGAACACGAAGCCGAAGGAGTCCCCGCGCAGCCGCGACCGCCGCCGCCCGGAGATCCGCCGCGTGGAGGCGCCGTCGAGCAGGTACTCGCCGTCGGTGGGGGAGTCCAGCAGCCCCAGGATGTTGAGCAGCGTCGACTTGCCGGTGCCGGAGCGCCCGACGACGGCGACGTGCTCGCCCGCGTCCACGCTGAGCGTGACGCCGCGCAGGATGTGCAGCACCCGGTCGTCGGCCAGGCGCACGGACCGGGTGACGTCGGTCAGCTCGAGGAGGCTCATCCGCCGCACACGCTCGGGTCGGAGGTGGCGGGGTCGGTGCAGTCGACGGCGCCGAGATCGGTCACGGGCGCGTACTCCAGCACGGTGTCGCCCTCCGCGAGGCCCTCGGTGACCTGGACCTGCTGCCCGTCGGTGAGCCCGAGCGCGACGGCGCGCTGCTCGGTCGCCCCGTCGTCGCCGACCACCCAGACGTTGCCGTTCTGCACGGATCCCTGGACGGCGGTCACCGGTACGAGCACCGCGCCCTCCGCGGAGCCGTTGACGATCTCGATGTCGGCGCCGAGCCCGGCGAACGCGGTGACCCCGGCCGGGATGGCGCAGCTGACGGTCCCGGACGTCGTGGTCCCGCTGCCCTCCGGCTGCTCGGCGGACGCGTCCTGGTCCTGCGCGGCCGCGCCGATGCGCAGGCCGGTGCAGGTGAAGGGGGCCGGACCGCCCTTGAGAGTCACCGTGGCCTCGCCCGGCGCGCCGATCAGCCGGTACTGCTGGTCCGGGGTGAGCGTGCCCTGGACGGACAGGGTGCCCGGGGCGACCGTGCCGACCGCGTCGCCGACCGAGACGACCTGGTCCTTGAGCACGGACACGTGCACGACACCCGCCGTCCCGGCCCTGACCGTCTGGGTGACGACCTTCGGCTTGTTCTCCGTCACCGTCTGCACCCCGGTCTCGGGGTCGGTGGTCACCGTCGGGTCGACCGGCGTCTCCGAGCGGATCTCGAGGACGGGGGTGTCCGCCGCGACCGCCTGGCCCTCCTCGGCGAGCAGCCGGTGCACGGTGCCGGCGAGGGTCGCGCGGACCTGCCGCGCCGGGTCGGCCACCACCGAGGCGGTGACGTCCACGGTGTTGGTCACGCTGCCGAGCGCCGCGGCGACCTGCGGCTCGACGAGCTCGGCGGACGGCTGCAGCGCCTCGCCGGGCTGCGTGACGCGGTCGGCGCCGGCGAACGCGATCTTGGCGAGCGCGACGGCGATGACCGCCCACAGGACGATGCGGATCGTGGGGAAGACGATCCGGCGGGTGACGCCCACGGCCCCCTCCTTCGGGGTCTGTGCGCCCGGACCTCTCCGCCGCGCGCTATCTTGCGCCGAACGCTACTACGCAGAACGCACTACCGGCGCCGGTTCCGCGTCGCGTCGTGGGGCTGGGCGTCGAGGTCACCCGGTTGCCGCGTCGAGGCGCCGGCGGGCCCGCCCGTCCGATGGGGACGTGCGCGCGGTGGACCACTCGGACGGACGCGCGCGGGCGTGCCCGTCGGAGTGGATCCACCGCGAACCGGTGGGCTCGGCCGCGACGCGCCGGGAGCAGCGGCGCGGGGTCAGGCCGCCGGGGCGGACGCCGTCGCCACGAGGAACGCCGGCGCGTGCAGGTCCGCCGCCGCGAACGCCTGCGCGACGGCCGCGGCCACCGTGTCGACCGCGTCGGCGCGCACCAGGGCGATCGCCGAGCCGCCGAAGCCGCCGCCGGTCATCCGGGCACCCAGGGCACCGGCCTCGAGGGCCGCCTCGACGGCGAGGTCGAGCTCCCGGCAGGACACCTCGTAGTCGTCCCGCAGCGAGGCGTGCGACGCGTCCATCGCGGGGCCGACCTCCTCGACGCGGTCGGCGTCCAGCAGGGCGACGAACTCCTCGACCCGCGCGATCTCCGTGACCACGTGCCGCACGCGCCGGACGAGCACCTCCGCGTCCGCCGAGCCGTCGCCGACCGGCCCGGTGCCGTGCGCGAGGGTCGCGAGGGCGTCGCCGAGCCCGTCGGCGTCGATCTCCCGGAGCGTGGGCACGCCCAGCAGCGCCGCGGCCTGCTCGCACGCGGCGCGGCGGGCGGCGTACTGCCCGTCCACCAGCGCGTGCTCGGCCTTGGTGTCGATGACGAGCAGAGCCAGGCCGTGCGCGGCGAGGTCGAACGGCACGTGGCGCACCCCGCCGTCGCGGCAGTCGAGCAGCAGCGCGTGCCCGGCGCGCCCGCGCAGCGAGACCGACTGGTCCATGCCGCCGGTGCTGGCGCCCGCGATCTCGTTCTCCGCGCGGATGCACGCGGCGGCCAGCGTCGCCCGGCCCGCGTCGTCGGGGGCGTCGCCCGTGCCGGCCAGCCCCAGGCCGAACAGCGCGTCGAACGCGACCGCCGCGGCGCACTCCAGCGCCGCGGACGACGACAGCCCGGCGCCGTACGGCACGCAGGAGTCGACCGCGACCTCGAAGCCGCCGACGTCGTGCCCCGCCTCGCGCAGCGCCCACGCCACGCCGACCACGTACGCCGGCCAGCCGTCGACGGTGCCGGGGGCGACCTCGGACAGGACGACCTCGCGGACGCCGGTGCTCTCCTGCGCCGACACCAGGCGCACGGTGTCGCCGCCGGTGCGGCGGACCGCGACGTACGTGCGGTGCGGCAGGGCGAACGGCAGGCACAGCCCGCCGTTGTAGTCGGTGTGCTCGCCGATGAGGTTCACGCGGCCGGGCGCGGACCAGGTGCCGTCCGGCTCGCCGCCGAACCGGTCCGCGAACAGGGCGCGCACCCGGGCCTCGCCGTCGGCCGGCTCCCAGGCGCCGACCCACACGGGGGCGGTCACCGGGCCACCTCCTGCAGCCGCGCCGCGATGCGCTCCGGGGTCGTGTCGCTGATCCAGGCCGCCATGGCCGACTCCACTCCTGCGAGGTACTTGAGCTTGCCGGGTGCGCGGAGCACCGAGAACACCTGCAGGTGCAGGCGGGACAGGTCGCGGCCCTCGCGGACGGGGGCCTGGTGCCAGCCGGAGATGTACGGCAGCGGGATGGGCGCCCCGGAGTCCGGGTCGACGAAGAACCGGTCGAGCCGCCGCAGCAGCTCCAGGTACGTCACGGCCAGGTCGGCGCGCTCGGCGTCGGTCAGCGCCGGCAGGTCCGGCACGTCCCGGCGCGGCGCGAGGTGCACCTCGACGGGCCAGCGCGCCGCGAACGGCACGTACGCGACCCAGTGCTCGGACTCGAGCACGACCCGCGCGCCGTGCCGCAGCTCGGCGTCGAGCACGTCCCGCCCGAGCAGCCGGCCGGTGCGCTCGGCGTGCGCCCGGGCCTGCCCGAGCATCGCCTGCGTGCGCGGCGTCAGGTACGGGAACGCGTAGATCTGGCCGTGCGGGTGGTGCAGGGTGACGCCGATCTCCTTGCCGCGGTTCTCGAACGCGAACACCTGCTCGATGCCGGGCACCTCGCCGAGCGCGCGGGTCCGGTCGGCCCAGGCCTCGACGATGGTCCGCATCCGGCGCGGCGACACGGTGCCGAGCGACGCGGTCGGGTCGGAGGAGAAGCAGATCACCTCGCAGCGCCCGGCGGCCGGGCGGGACGGCCACAGCTCCTCGCCCCCGGACAGGGTGACGACGTCCTCGACGCCCGGCACCGCCATCAGGGACGGGAAGCGGTTCTCGAACACGACCACGTCGTAGTCGGTGTCCGGGATCTCGCCGTCGGAGTACGCGGCGCCCGGGCGCGCGGGGGCCAGCGGGTTCGCGTCCGCCGGCGGCAGGAACGTGCGGTTCATCCGGTGCGCCGCCATGGGGATCCAGTCGCCGGTCAGCGGGTCGCGGCGCAGCTCCGGGCCGGTGACCGGGCGGGCCACGCCGTCCGCGCCGACGACCGGGGCGAACCGGTCCGGCAGCGGGCGGGGGTCGTCCAGCCGGCGGGTCGCGTCGCCCGCGACGTACGGCGCGGAGTCGTCGAAGTAGAACAGGTCGCGCCCGTCCGCCATCGTCGTGCGGGTGCGGCGCACCTCGGGCGTCAGCAGCGTGCTGTCCACGGGGGTGTCGGCGAGGGTCACGCGGTCAGGTCTCCTTCGACAGGGCGGGGGTCGGGACGAGCAGGGTGCAGCCGGCGTCGGCCAGGACGGCGCGCGCGGGCCCGGGCAGGCCGTCGTCGCTCACGAGGACGTCGACGTCGGTCAGCGGGGCGATCCGCGCGAGCCCGACGACGCCCCACTTGGTGTGGTCGGCGAGCACGGTCACCGCGGCGGCGCACGCCAGCAGCGCCCGGTCGGTGGCCGCCTCGGCGAGGTTCGGGGTCATGAGGCCGGACTCGTCCAGCCCGTGCACCCCGAGGAACAGCCGGTCGACCCGCAGCGTCGTCAGCGCGGTGTCCGCGACCGGCCCGACGAGCGCGTCCGACGGGGTGCGGCTGCCGCCGGTGAGGATGACGTCCAGCGGCCCGGCGCCGGGGGCGGCGCGGTGCAGCGTCTGCGCGACGGGCAGCGAGTTGGTGACGACGGTCAGCGGGCGCAGGGCGGGGTCGGCGGCGATCCGCTGCGCGAGCAGGTGCGTGGTGGTGCCGCCGGACAGCGCGACCGCCTGGCCGGGCTCGACGGTCGCGGCGGCGAGGAGGGCGATGGCCTCCTTCTCGCCGGTCGACCAGGTGGACTTCGCCTCGAAGCCCGGCTCGTCCGTGGGGCGGCCGGCGGCGTCCGGGGCGACCGCGCCGCCGTGCACCCGGCGCACCAGCCCCGCGCGGTCGAGCTCGGTGATGTCGCGGCGCACGGTCATCTCGGAGACGTCGAGGCGCTCCACCAGGTCGGCGACGCGGACGGCGCCGTGGGCGCGCACCTCCGCGAGGATGCGGTCCTGCCGTTGACTCGCGAGCACCCCGACAGTATCCACCACAACCGCACACGAACCAACACCGGGGCACCGTGCCGCGCGCTGCCCGCTTCGCCTGCGCGCTGCCCGCGCGTCGCCGAGACGGCACGATCCGACTGTCCCGCCGGTTCGGGAGGGCGCGGATCCTGCAGTCTCGGCCCGGTCAGCCGTGCAGCGCGTCGGGTCAGCGGCCCACCGGGGTCAGGCCCAGCGACTTGCCCGCCAGGCCGCGGGAGCGGCCGGCCAGGGAGCGGGCCACCTCGCGCAGCGCGGTCGCCGCGGGGGAGCCGGGGTCCGTGAGGACCACGGGCGTCCCGCCGTCGCCGGCCTCGCGCAGCCGGATGTCCAGCGGCACCTGGCCGAGCACGGGCACCGCGGTGCCGGTCGACCGGGACAGGCCCTCGGCCACCCGCGCGCCGCCGCCGGAGCCGAACAGCTCCAGCCGGGTGCCGTCGGGCTGCTCCAGCCACGCCATGTTCTCCACGACCCCGACGACGCCCTGGCGGGTCTGGGTCGCGATCGACCCGGCGCGCTCGGCGACCTCCGCGGCCGCGACCTGCGGGGTCGTCACCACGACGATCTCCGACCCCGGCAGCAGCTGCGCCACGGAGATCGCGATGTCGCCGGTCCCGGGCGGCAGGTCCAGCAGCAGCACGTCGAGGTCGCCCCAGAAGACGTCCGCGAGGAACTGCTGCAGCGCGCGGTGCAGCATCGGCCCGCGCCACACCACGGGCTGGCCCGGCGGGACGAACATGCCGATCGAGATGACCTTGACCTCGTGCGCGATCGGCGGCAGCAGCATCTCGTCCACCCGCGTGGGCGGCTGGGTGACGCCGAGCATCCGGGGGATCGAGAAGCCGTAGATGTCCGCGTCGACGACGCCGACCCGCAGCCCGTCGGCCGCCATCGCGACCGCGAGGTTCGCGGTGACCGACGACTTGCCGACGCCGCCCTTGCCGGAGGCGATCGCGAACACCTTGGTCAGCGACGTGGGCTTGCTGAACGGGATCTCGGGCTCGGGACCGCCGCGCAGGCGCTCGGTGAGCGCGGCGCGCTGCTCCGGGCTCATGACGCCGAGCGCCATCCGGACCTCCGCGACGCCCTCGACGGACTCGACCGCGGCCGTGACGTCCTTCGTGATCGTGTCGCGCAGCGGGCAGCCGGCCGTCGTGAGGTCGATGCCGACGGTGACCCGCGCGCCCTCGGGGAGCGAGGTGTCGACGTCCACCGAGCGGACCATGCCCAGGTCCGTGATCGGGCGGCGGATCTCCGGGTCGACCACCCGGGTCAGGGCCTCGCGCACGGCGGCGGCGACGGCCTCGGGATCACGGGGGTCCAGGGCGGGCGGCATGCCGTCCATCGTAGGTCCGCCCGCGGGGGACCCCCGCCGCCGGGGCGCGCTGCCGCGGTGCGACGGTCAGGCGGTGTCGCGCGCGACGCGCTCGCCCGTGCCCCGGGCGCGGTCCGGCTCGTCCTCCTCGGCGGCCGCGCGCTCCTCGGCCAGCTCCTCCAGCAGGTTGCGCAGCTCCGACCGCACGAAGTCGCGGGTCGCGACCTCGGACAGGGCGATGCGCAGGGCGGCCATCTCGCGGGCGAGGAACTCGGTGTCGGCGAGGTTCCGCTCGGCGCGCTGCCGGTCCTGCTCGGCCTGGACGCGGTCCCGGTCGGTCTGCCGGTTCTGCGCGAGCAGGATGAGCGGCGCGGAGTACGACGCCTGCAGCGACAGCATGAGGGTCAGCGCGGTGAACCCGTTGGCCGCGGAGTCGAACCGCAGGTGCTCCGGGCCCCACGAGTTCCACACCAGCCACGCGATGCAGAACAGGCTCAGCCACAGCAGGAACCGCGGCGTGCCCATGAACCGGGCGATGCCCTCGGAGACCTTGCCGAAGGCGTCCTCCTGGAGGCGCGGCAGCAGCTGGCGGCGGGAGGCCTTCGGGGTGTCGAGGCGCTCAGGCACGACGGCCTCCCCTCGGGACGGGACGCGGGGCGGACGGGCTGACCACGGGGACCGCGCCGGTCGTCGGCGGCACCTCCTCGTCGGTCTCGCGCCAGTCCTCGGGCAGCAGGTGGTCCAGCACGTCGTCGACGCTGACCGCCCCGAGCAGGCGGCGCTCGCCGTCCACGACCGGGATGGCCAGCAGGTCGTAGGTCGCCATCCGCCGCGTGACCGCCAGCAGGGGCGCGTCCGCGGTGACCGGCTCGATGTCGGTGTCCACGGCGGTGCCGATCGCCTCGTGCGGGGGCTCGCGCAGCAGGCGCTGCAGGTGCACGACGCCGATGAACCGGCCGGTGGGGGTCTCGAGCGGGGGCCGCACGACGAACACCATCGACGCCAGGGCGGGGGTGAGGTCGCGACGCCGCACGTGCGCGAGCGCCGCGGCGATCGGGGTCTCCGGGCCGAGGACCACCGGCTCGGTCGTCATCAGGCCGCCCGCGGTGTTCTCCTCGTAGGCCAGCAGCCGGCGGACGTCGCGGGCCTCCTCCGGCTCCATGAGCTCGAGCAGCTCGGCCGCCTGGTCGTCGGGCAGCTCGCCGAGCAGGTCGGCCGCGTCGTCGGGCTGCATGGCCTCGAGGACGTCGGCGGCGCGGGCGCGCTCCAGGCCGGACAGGATCGCGACCTGGTCGTCCTCCGGGAGCTCCTCGAGGACGTCGGCGAGCCGCTCGTTGTCCATCGCCGCGGCCACCTCGAGCCGCCGCGTGGTCGTGAGGTCGTGCAGGACGTCGGCGAGGTCGGCGGGCTTGAGCTCGTCGTACTGCGCGAGCAGGAGCGCGGCGCCCTGGTCGGCGGACGTCCGCGCGAGGCCCGCGATCTCCTCGATGTCCAGCAGCTCGGGCTCGCCCCGCCGGCGCAGCAGCCCGCCGCGGCCCGGGCGGTGCTTGCGCACGAACACCTTGGACACCAGCCAGTCGCCGTTGCGCTGCCGCTCGATGGCGACGTCCTCGACGGTCGCGTGCCCGGTGCCGTCCGCGAGCCGGACGGTGCGGTCGAACAGCTCGCCGACCACGAGCGTCTCGAACGGGCGCTGCTCGAAGCGGCGCATGTTCACCAGCCCGGTGGAGATCACCTGGCCCGCGTCGATCGCCGTGACCCGGGTCAGCGGGACGAACACCCGGCGCCGCCCCGGCACCTCCACGACCAGGCCGACGGCCCGCGGGGCGCCCTTGGGGCGCAGCAGGACGACGACGTCGCGCACCCGCCCGACCTGGTCGCCGATGGGGTCGAAGACGGAGGTCCCGGCGAGCCGCGCGACGAACACTCGGGTCCCGGGGCCGCTCACGGGGGTCAGCGTAGACGCCGCGTCGCGGCGGTCGCAGCGTGGCACGGCGGGACCTGGGCAGAACCTGGACCTCGACCATGAAGTCCCTGCGCAGCGGCCCGGGACCTGGCGGCCGGGCGGCCCGCTGGGTGAGGATGGAGCCATGTCGTTCACCGGAGCCCGCGTCCCCCGCACGCCCACGCTGCCGCAGGGCGAGACCGTCGCGTCCTACGGCACCTACCTCGAGGCGCAGCGGGCGGTGGACCACCTGTCCGACCGGCAGTTCCCGGTGCAGCTCGTGACGATCGTCGGCACCGACCTCAAGATGGTCGAGCGGGTCACCGGGCGGCTCACCTACGCGCGCGTCGCGATGGGCGGGTTCGGGTCCGGGGCGTGGTTCGGCGTGTTCGTCGGCCTGCTCTTCATGCTGACGAGCAACAACGCGGGGATCCTGCTGACCGCGGTCCTCGTCGGCGGCGGGTTCGGCCTGCTGTTCTCGGTGATCCTCTACTCGTTCACCGGCGGCAAGCGGGACTTCACGTCGCAGAGCCAGATCGTCGCGTCGCAGTACGCGGTGCTGTGCCAGCGGGAGAAGGCGGACGACGCGCGGCTGCTGCTGCGCGAGCTCGGCGGCGTCCGCGCCGGCGCGCCGACGCCGGTGCCGCCGGCCGCGCCGTTCGGGGCGCGGCCGTCCGACCCGACCGGGACGTACCCGGTCGCCCCGGCCGCCCCGCCCGCGCCCGCGCAGCCGGGCGAGCCGGTGCAGCCGCGGTACGGCCAGCTCGCCCCGCAGCCCGCGCAGCCGCCGGCCGAGCCGCGGTACGGCCAGCTCGCGCCGCAGCAGCCGCAGCCGCCCGCCTCGCCGGAGCCGCCGGCCGCCGAGCCGCCGACGGGCCCGGCGCCCGACAAGCAGGACTGACCAGGGACGGAGCAGGGGCCGCCGCCCCGGGTCAGCGCCCGAGCAGCCCCGCCATCCAGGCCTCGACGTCCTCCGGCCGGCGGGGCAGCGCGGCCGACAGGTTCTCGTTCCCGTCCGCGGTCACGAGCACGTCGTCCTCGATCCGCACGCCGATGCCGCGCAGCTCCTCGGGGACCCGCAGGTCGTCCGCCTGGAAGTACAGGCCCGGCTCGATCGTGAACACCATGCCGGGCTCCAGCACCGCGTCCAGGTACATCTCGCGGCGCGCCTGGGCGCAGTCGTGCACGTCGAGGCCGAGGTGGTGGCTGGTGCCGTGCACCATCCACCGGCGGTGCTGCTGGCCCTCGGGGTCGAGCGACTCGGCGGCGGACACCGGGAGCATGCCCCACTCGTCGAGACGGGCGGCGACGACCTCCATGGCCGCCGCGTGCACGTCCCGGAACCGCGCCCCCGGCACGGCGACCGCGAACGCGGCGTCCGCGGCGTCCAGCACGGCCTGGTACACCCGGCGCTGCGCGTCCGTGAACGTGCCGTCCACGGGGAGCGTGCGGGTGATGTCGGCGGTGTAGAGCGAGTCGACCTCGACGCCGGCGTCGATCAGCACGAGCTCGCCCTCGCGGACCTGGCCGTCGTTGTCCGTCCAGTGCAGCGTGGTGGCGTGCGTGCCGGCCGCGGCGATCGTCTCGTAGCCGACGTAGTTGCCCTCGACGCGGGCCTGGGACAGGAACGTGCCCTCGATGACGCGCTCGCCGCGGCGGTGCGCGACCGCCTCCGGCAGCCGGCGCACGACGGTCTCGAAGCCCTCGACCGTCGCGGCCACCGCGCGGCGCAGCTCGCCGACCTCGTGCTCGTCCTTGACCAGGCGCAGCTCCGACAGCGCCTCCACCAGCGCGGCGTCGCGCTCGCCGGCGTCCTCCGTGGCGCGGATCTCCTCGACCACGGCCTCCACCGCCTCGTCGACCTCGGGGACCACGAGCAGCCGGATGCCGTCGGTGCCGACGTCCTTGGCCAGGGCGTCCCGCAGGTCGTCGCTGTGCGCGGTGCGGATGCCCGTGACGGTCTGCATGTCCTCGAGCGTCGGGCGGGGGCCGACCCAGAACTCGCCGTACCGGGCGTCCGAGAAGAACTCCTCGGTGTCCCGCCCGGCCAGCGGCCGCATGTAGAGCACCGCGCGGTGCGTGGACCGTGTGCCGTCGGGGAGCTCGTCGCCCTCGCCGTCCGCCGCCGGGTGCAGCACGAGCACCGCGTCCGGCTCCTGCTCGCCGCCCAGGCCGGTCAGGTGCGCGAACCCCGAGTGCGGGCGGAACCGGTAGTCCGTGTCGTTCGAGCGCACCTTGTACGCGCCCGCGGGGACGACCAGGCGCTCGCCCGGGAACCGCTCCGCGAGCCGCGCGCGGCGCACCGCGGTGAACGGCGCGACGTCGGCGGGCACCGCCGTGCTCGCCGGGCGCTCCGCCCAGCCGGACGTCACCCACTCCAGGAAGGCGGCGGAGGACGGGCGCTGGCTGCGGTTCTGGCCGCGGTCGGCGAGGGTCTGCTCGTCCTGCGCGTGCGCGGGGGAGGACTCGGGCGTGGGTTCGGTGGCCATGCGCCCCAGTCTGGCACCGCCCGGCGGGCGCCGTCGGGCCCCCGGTCCCGGGGTTCCGCGCCGGTAGGCTTCCGCGGTGCGCATCGACCTCCACACCCACTCGTCGGCCTCGGACGGGACCGAGCCGCCCGCGGGCGTGGTGGCCGCGGCGGCCGCCGCGGGCCTCGACGTCGTGGCGCTCACCGACCACGACACGACCGCCGGGTGGGACGAGGCGTCCGCCGCCGCGCGGGAGCACGGCATCGCCCTGGTGCCCGGCACCGAGGTGTCGGCGCTGTCCCGCGGCGTGAGCGTGCACCTGCTGTCCTACCTGCAGGACCCGGCCGACCCGGCGCTCGCGGACGTGATCGCGCGGACCCGGGACGCACGGCTGCACCGCGGGCGGGCGATCGTCGAGCGGCTCGCGCAGGACCTGCCGATCACCTGGGACGACGTCGTCGCGCAGCAGGCGCCCGGCACCGTCGTCGGCCGCCCGCACATCGCCGACGCCCTCGTCGCCCTCGGCGTGGTGCCCGACCGCTCCGCCGCGTTCGCCGACCTGCTGTCCGCGCGCGGCCGGTACTACGTGCCGTACTACGCCCCGGAGGCGACCGAGGCCGTCGAGGCGATCCGCGCGTCCGGCGGTGTGCCCGTGTTCGCGCACCCGGGCGCCGACGGGCGCGGCCGGATCGTGCCCGACGCGGTGATCGCGGAGCTCGCCGACGCCGGCCTCGCGGGGCTGGAGGTGCACCACCGCGACCACGGCCCCGAGCAGCGCGCCCGGCTGACCGCGCTCGCGGACCGGCTGGGGCTGCTCGTCACCGGGTCCAGCGACTACCACGGCACCGGCAAGGAGAACCTGCTGGGCGAGAACACCACCGCCCCGGACGCGCTCGCGGAGATCGAGCGTCAGGGCAGGGTCGCGGTGGTGGGACGATGAGCACCGTGCTCGACTGGCGCCTCCTGTCCGAGGTCTTCATCACCCTGTTCGTCATCATGGACCCGCCCGGGACCGTCCCGATCTTCCTCGGCCTGACCGGCGCGATGACCCGGCTGCAGCGCAACCGGGCCGCCCGGCAGGCGATCCTCGTCGCGTTCGGCGTCATCCTCGTGTTCGCGGTGTTCGGGCAGAGCCTGCTGTCCTACATGCACATCTCGCTGCCCGCGCTCCAGGCGTCCGGCGGCCTGCTGCTGCTCCTCGTCGCCATGGAGCTGCTGACCGGCAAGGCCGAGGAGCCGCAGCCGTCCGGCAACGCCAAGGTGAACGTCGCGCTGGTGCCGCTCGGGACCCCGCTGCTGGCCGGGCCCGGTGCGATCGTCGCCGTCATGGTGTTCGTGCAGCAGAGCGACGGGACGCTCGCCGACTGGCTGGCGATCGCGCTCGGCATCGTGCTGGTGCACATCACGCTGTGGCTCGCGATGCGGTTCGCCGGGGTGATCCACCGCCTGCTGGGGGAGTCCGGGACCACGCTGGTCACGCGGATCGCCGGTCTGCTGCTCGCGGCCATCGCCGTGCAGCTCGTCGCCGACGCGGTCGTGGCGTTCGTCGAGGCCGCCTGACGGGGTGCGCCGCGGCGTCCGCGGGGTGACGATCGGGGGGTGACCCCCACGACCGGCACCCTGCGCGGGCGGCTCGGTGGCGAGCTGTTCGCCCGGGTCGCCGGCCCGCGCGGCGCCCAGGTGCGCGAGCGGATCCACGGCACGCCCGGCCCCCGCTGGTTCGGCCCCGACGACGCCATCCGCCGCGTGCACGGCGACGCGTCGATGTTCGTCGGGGGGCTCACCGCGCTGCTCCTGCAGTCCTGGCACCCGCTCGCGATGGCCGCCGTCGCCGCGCACTCCGGCTACCGCGGCGACCCCTGGGGCCGGCTGCAGCGCACCAGCACCTTCCTCGCCGTGACGACGTTCGGCACCGCCGAGCACGCCCAGCAGGCCGTCGACACCGTCCGGGCGATCCACGACCGGGTGCGAGGGGTGACCGCGGACGGGCTGCCGTACGCCGCGTCCGACCCGCACCTGCTCGAGTGGGTGCACCTCACCGAGGCGCACGCGTTCCTCACCGCGCACCAGCGGTACGGCGCCCACCCGCTCGACGCCGCCGGCTGCGACGCCTACGTCGCCCAGGGCGCCCGCGTCGGCCGGGCCCTCGGCGCGCTCGACCTGCCGGACACCGTGGCGGGCCTCCGGGCGCGGCTCGACGGCTACCTGCCCGAGCTCCGCGGGACGCCCGAGGCCCGGGAGGCCGCGGAGTTCCTGCTTGCCGACCCGCCCGTGCCCGTCCCCGTGCGGCTGCCGTACGCCGTGCTCGCGGCGGCCTCGATCGGGCTGCTGCCGCGGGCGGCCCGGGCGCCGCTGGGGCTGCCGGACCGGCCCCGCCTGGACGCGACCCTGGCCCGCGCCGGCGGGCACGCGGTCACCCGCGCGGTGCGCTGGGCCCTCGCGACGACGCCCCCGCCGCCGACGGCGGACGCCGCGGGCTGACGCGGGCCGCGAGGTCGTCGGTCGCGCCCGGGCGAGGCCGCGGCCGGGCCGGGCTGCGGCAGCCGCGAGGTCGTCGGGTGCGCCCGAGGTCGTCGGTTCCGCACCCGCGCGACGGGCGCAACCGACGACGTCGGCACCCGGGCCCCGGCCCCATGGTCACGCACTCGCGAGGTCGAGGGTTTCGTGCGAGGTCGAGGGTTTCCGCGCGGTCCGGTGAGGGAAACCCTCGACCTCGGCGACCGGAGCCGCCCCCGGGCGCGCCCCGCCCGGACAGCGCGAGGGCGCCCCGTCGGGTGACGGGGCGCCCTCGCGGGTGCTGCGGGTGCCGGGGGCTCAGCCCTCGGCCGGGGCCTCCGGGGCGTCGCCCGCGGGACGGCCCCCGCGGGTGCGACGGCGGTTCCGGCGGCGGCGCGGCGCGGCGCCGGCCTCGTCGGGACCCGTGGCACCCACGGCCGGGCCGGTGGCGGGCTCGGCGCCGGCCTCGGCCGGGCGGTCGCCGGAGCCCGAGCCGCGGCGGCGGTTGCGGGAGCGCCCGCCCTCGCGGCCCTCGCGCGCCTCGGACCCGCCGGAGCGCCCGCGCTCGCCACGCCCGCCGTCGCGGTCGCCGCGACCGGAGGAGTGGCGCTTGCCGGTCTCGCCGAGGTCCTCGATCGCCTCGGCGTCCAGGCCCTCGCGGGTGCGCTTCGAGCGGGGCAGCCGGCCCGTCGTGCCCTCGGGGATGCCGAGGTCCGTGAACAGGTGCGGCGAGCTGGAGTAGGTCTCCTGCGGCTCCGGGAACCCGAGTTCGAGGGCCTTGTCGATGAGGCCCCAGCGCGGCACGTCGTCCCAGTCGACGAACGTCACGGCGGTGCCCTTGTGCCCGGCGCGGCCGGTGCGGCCGGTGCGGTGCAGGTAGGTCTTCTCGTCCTCGGGGCACTGGTAGTTCACGACGTGGGTCACGTCGTCGACGTCGATGCCGCGGGCGGCGACGTCGGTGGCGACCAGGACGTCGACCTTGCCGTTGCGGAACGCGCGCAGCGCCTGCTCGCGGGCGCCCTGGCCGAGGTCGCCGTGCAGCGCACCGGCGGCGAACCCGCGCTCGATGAGCTCGTCCGCGACCTTCGCGGCGGTGCGCTTGGTGCGGGCGAACACGATGGTCAGGCCGCGGCCCTCGGCCTGCAGCAGGCGGGCGAGCACCTCGACCTTGTCGAGGGCGTGCGCGCGGTAGACGACCTGCTTGATGTTCTTGACGGTCTTGCCCGCGTCGTCCGGCTCGCTGGCGCGGATGTGCGTCGGCTGGGTCATGTAGCGGCGCGCCATCGCGACGACGGCGCCCGGCATGGTGGCCGAGAACAGCATGGTGTGCCGGGACGCGGGGGTGCGGGCCAGCAGCTTCTCGACGTCGGGCAGGAAGCCGAGGTCGAGCATCTCGTCGGCCTCGTCCAGCACGACGCACTTGACGCGGGACAGGTCCAGGTGGCCCTGGTTCATCAGGTCGATCATGCGGCCCGGCGTGCCGACGACCACCTCGACGCCGCGGTTCAGCATCTCGATCTGCGGCTCGTAGGCGCGGCCGCCGTACAGCAGGGCGACGCGCACGGACCGGCGCCTCGACGCGGTCTCCAGGTCGCCGGCCACCTGCACCGCGAGCTCGCGGGTCGGGACGACGACGAGGGCCTGCGGCTTGCCCGGCGCGGGCAGGGCGTCGAAGCCCTCCTCGTCCGGCGCGACGACGCGGTGCAGCAGCGGGACGCCGAAGCCGAGCGTCTTGCCGGTGCCGGTCTTGGCCTGGCCGATGATGTCGTGGCCGGACAGCGCCACGGGCAGGGTCATCGCCTGGATGGGGAACGGGGTGGTGATGCCGGCGTCGGCGAGGGCGGCGACGATCTCCGGGCGGACGTCGAAGTCCGCGAAGGTCACGTCGGCGGCCTGGACGGACGCGGCGGTGGGCACGTCGACGGTGTCGGCGACGACGTCCTCGGGGAGGACGGTGGGTTCGGTCGAGGTCACGGACTGCTCTTCACTCGTGAAGGTGGCGTGCCGCGCGCCGCTCCCGGGACCGGGCACCGGCGGGCATCGCCACGGATGGTCCGGCAGCCGATCGTGCAGGTCAGTCGAGGCGGTCCGGACGCCCGGGGGCGTCACGCCGCGCTCGGAGCACCGAGGTCGAGACGACCGGGCAACCGATGAACACCTCCCATGATACGCACGCGACCCCTCGGCGACCGGGGAACCGGGCCGCACGGGACGGGAGCCGGGCGCAGCGAGGAACGGATCCACCCCGCACCGGCACGCGGGCGCGCACCGGTGCGGACGGATCCACCGCGCCGGACGGCGGGCGGCGGCGGACCCCGGCGGACTCCCGCGGACCCCCGGGGGCGCCGGGTCAGCGCCCGGCCGCGACCGGCTCCGCGGGCTCCGCCGGCGCGTCCGCGCCAGCCGTCACGGCGCGGACCGCCGCCGCGAGCCGCCGCTGCTGCGTCGCCGCGAGCACGAGCGCCAGGACCGTGGCCGTCACGGTGACCGCGAACGCGGCGGTGTGCCCGGAGACGTCCGCGAGCCGCCCCGCGATGCTCGACCCGAGCGCGTACCCGACGCCGGTCGCCGAGGCCAGTGCGGTCATCGCGGCGCCGGTGCGGCCGGCGGGGACGACCCGCTCGCCCAGGGAGAACACGCCGATCATGTACGGCGCGATCGCGAACCCGAGCACCGCGACGGCCGCTGTCAGCGCGGGCAGCGTGCCGACCAGCAGCAGCGGCCAGGACAGCGCGACCATCGCCGCGGCGGCGACCAGGACGCGCCGCTCCTGCGGGACGCGCGCGGGGATGAACGCGGTCCCGATGCCGGCCGCGGCGCTGCCGACCCCGAGGACGGCGTGGATCAACCCCGCGAGCCCCGGCTGCCCGGCCTGGGTGGCGAGCACGGTGGTGCCGGTCTGGGTGGCGCCGAACAGGATGCCGACCGCGGACTGCGCGACGACCAGCACCGCGAACGCCGGGGTGATCAGGCGGCCGGCGACGCGGGCGTGCGGGCCCGACGCGGTGCGCCGGGCGGTGGGGTGCAGGGCGAACGCCGTCCCGAACACGGCGAGCAGCGCGGCGGCGGTGAGCAGCGCGCCCGCGGGGGACAGGGCGACGGCGACCACGCCCACGAGGGCCGGGCCGATCGCGAACGACGCCTCGTCGACCGCGCCCTCGTAGGAGAACGCGGCGTCGACCAGGCGGCGCTGCTCGATGCCGGTGCCGGCGGTGATCGGCCGCCAGCGCACGCGGGCCAGCGGCCCGACCTGCGGCAGCGCGAGCCCGGTGACGGCGGCGACCGCGACGAGGGCCGCGCCGCCCGCACCGGCGTCCGCGAGCAGGGTCAGGGAGGTCAGCGCGACGGCGCCGGCCAGGGACTGCACGAGGACGACGGGCCGCTGCCCGTACCGGTCGGCCAGCCCGCCGGCGACGGGGGCGCCGATCGCGTTCGCGACGGCGAGGCTCCCGGCGGCGAGCCCGCCGAGGCCGTAGGTGCCGGTCGCCGTGGAGACGAGCAGCAGGGTGCCGAGCTGGGCCATGGCCATGGGCAGCCGGCCGAGGAAGGCGACGAGGACGTAGGCGGGCCCGGCCAGGCGGAACAGGCGGGCGTAGGCGTTCAGGGCGGTCACGAGGGCCTCTCGGGTGCGTCGGTACGACGCGCCTCCCCGCCACCAGGTCGCGTCACAGCCCTCAGCTCCGGCCAGTCTAGCCGCGGCGTTACGCTTCTCGGATGACCGAGGCCGCTCACGGAACCCAGTCGCACGCCCCCGGCCCCGACGCCGCCGACACCGTCGAGCTGCTCGGGCTGGTCGCGCACCTGCAGCACGTCGCGTTCGGCCGGCTCGCCGAGGACGCGCGGGTCGCCCCGACCACCGCGCAGCAGCTCGAGCTCAGCCGGCTCGCCGCCGCGGCCGTGACCCGGCGGGACCGCGTGCTCGCCCGCGTCGTCGAGCTGGGCGGCGACCCCGAGCGCGGCCTGGGCGCGTACGCCCGGCTGCTCGAGGACTTCGACTCCCGCACCCAGCCGAGCACGTGGTGGGAGCGGCTGCTGCGGTCCTACGTGGCCGACGGGGTGTCCGACGACTTCTGCCGGATCGCCGCCGCGGCGGTGGACCCGGAGTCCCGCGTGCTGCTGGAGGAGGTCCTGGACGACGCCGCGCACGCGAACCTCGCGGTCGGCGAGCTCGAGGCGGCCGGCGCGCAGGACGAGGTGCTGGTGTCCCGGCTCGCGCTGTGGGGCCGCCGGCTGGTCGGCGAGGCGCTGGGCGTCGTGCAGCAGGCCATGTCCGCGCACCCGGGCCTGGGCCGGCTGGTGACGCGGCGCGGTGCCGAGGCCGCCGCGCAGGCCGAGTCCCCCGAGCCCGCCGCGGCCGCGGCCGAGGCCGAGGACCTCGCCGCCCCGGCGAAGCTGTTCGGCGAGCTCACCGCGGAGCACACCCGGCGCATGTCCCGGCTCGGTCTCACCGCCTGAGCGGCGCGACCGCCCGCAGGACGACGACGCCCCCGGCACCGTGACGGTGCCGGGGGCGTCGTGCCGCTGGGGGGTCAGATCGCGCCGAAGCCGACCCGGCCCTTCGACTCCGTGCCGATCTCGACGTAGCCGATCGACGCGGACGGCACGACGACGCGCCGGCCCCGGGTGTCGACCAGCTCGAGGACCGGCTTGCCGGTGAGGGCCGCGGTGACGGCGGCGGTGACCTCGTCGGCGGTCTGGTCCGACTCGATCACCAGCTCGCGCGGCAGGTTCTGCACCCCGATCGTGATGTCCACGCTTCGTCGTCTCCTCGCTCGTCCGGTGGCTGCTGCCCCGTCATCCTAGGCCGGGTCGACGTCCTCGGGTCCGGTGCGGGGCTCGCGTTCGCCCTGGGCCGACAGGCCGGGCACGAAGTCCGCCACGCCGCCCCACGCGAGGCGGGCCACCAGGGCGGCCGTCTCGCGGGCGGACGCCTGGTCGGGCGCGCGCAGCCGGCTCGTGGCCGCGGCCTGCGCCATCGCGGCGACGGTCGGCGCGAGGACCCCGGCGGTCGCGGCGGGGACCCCGGCGACGTCGGTGAGGACGGCCCGGAGCCGGTGGGTGACCGCGTCGGTGGCGCGCTCGACGCGGGCCCGGACCTCGAGGTCGTGCCGCACGTCCGACTCGAACAGCAGGGCGGACGACTCGCCCGCGCGGTCGACGAAGTCGAGGTAGGCGCGCACCACGCCGGTGACGATGGCGCGCGCGTCGTGCGGCCGGACCTCGCCCGGCGGGTGCGCGGCGACCGCGGCGTCGACGGCGGACAGCAGCTCGTCGCCGCGGGCGTCGACGACGGTGAGGTAGAGGTCGAGCTTCGACGGGAAGTGCCGGTAGAGCACCGGCTTGCTGACCTCGGCGCGGTCGGCGATGTCGTCCATCGAGACGTGGTGGAAGCCCTCGGACGTGAACAGCTCCTGCGCGATCCTCAGGACCTGGGCGCGACGCAGCGCGCGGGGCATGCGCACCGGGCGTCCGCGGCCGGTCGGGGGCTGGTCCATCGGGCGATGATAGCCAGCGCCGGACGGCCTCCCGGGGCGCGTCCGCGGACCGTCCGCGGCGTGTGGGTGGCGTGTGATGGGATCGGGCCGTGACCGCGATCCCGACCGCCCCGCCGAGCGGCGCCGGCCTGCGCCTGGTGCGGCCCGCGCTCGCCGACGTGCCCGCGCCGGTGCGCCTCGGGGCGGACCAGCGCGCGGTGGTGGACCGCCTGCTCACGGGCGCCGACCGGGCGCTGCTCGTGGTCGGTGCGGCGGGCACGGGCAAGACGCTGCTGGCGGTCGAGGCGGTGGCGGCGGCGCTCGGCGCGGACGACGACGGGCTGTTCCCGGACCCCGGCCGCCCGGCGCCGGACGAGGTGCTGGTCCTGGCCGCCGGCCGGCGCGCCGCCGCGGACCTGCGGGACCGGATCGGCTCGCGCGTGCGCCGCACGACGGGCCAGGCGATGGTCCGCACGGCGGCGTCGGCGGCGTTCGCCGTGCTGCGCGCCCGCGCGGCGCTGCTCGGCGAGCCCGCGCCCACGCTGATCTCCGGCCCGGAGCAGGACCTCGCGCTGGCCGAGCTGCTGGCCGGGCACGCGGCGGGCGAGGGCGTGCCGCTGCGCTGGCCGGCGGGCGTGCCGGAGGAGGCGCTGACGCTGCGGGCGTTCCGCGGCGAGCTGCGCGACCTGCTCATGCGCGCCGCCGAGCGCGGCGTCGGCCCGGACGAGCTCGCGCTGCTCGGGGAGCGGCACGGGCGGCCCGAGTGGGAGGCCGCCGCGGCCCTGTACCGCGAGTACCTGGACGTCACGACCCTGCGGACGGGCACCCCGGACGCCGGCGCCCGGCACGACCCGGCCGTCGTGGTCGAGGAGGCCGCCGAGGCGCTGCGCGCGTGGGAGGACGAGCTGCCCGGGCGGCCCCGGCCCCGGTGGCGGCTGGTGGTGGTGGACGACTACCAGGAGGCGACCGAGGCGACCGCCCGGCTGCTGCGGGTGCTCCAGGACGACGGTGCGCGCCTGCTGCTGCTCGCCGACCCGGACTCCGCGGTGCAGACGTTCCGCGGGGCGACGCCGGCGCTCGTCGGGCGGGCGGACGTCGGCGGCGACGGCCCGGGCGAGCTCGGGGCCGCCCGGCTGGTGCTGGACGGGGTCCGGCGGCACGGGCCCGCGCTGCGCGCCGTGACGGCGCGGGTGGCGGAGCGGGTCGCCGTCGTCGGCGGCGCGGCGCACCGTCGGGCGCTGCCGGTCGCGCGGGCGGCGGGTGCGGACGCGGACCAGGCGGCGGGCGGGGCCGGGGTGGCGGCCGCGGCCGGGGGCCCGGGGGGCGAGGTCCGGGCCGCCGTGCTCCCGAGCCCCGCGCAGGAGGCCGCCTGGGTCGCGCACGCCCTGCGCCGCGCGCACCTGGAGGACGGCGTCCCGTGGGCGGAGATGGCCGTCGTCGCCCGCGCGGGCTCGCAGGTCACCGCGCTGCGCCGGGCGCTGGGCGCCGCGTCGGTGCCGGTCGCCGTGGTCGGCAGCGACGTCCCGCTGCGCGACGAGCCCGCCGTCCGGCCGCTGCTGGACGCGCTGCGCTGCGCGCTCGGCCCGGAGGCGGGTGGGGCCGCGCTGGACGCCGAGCTCGCGGCGCGGCTGTGCTGCTCGCCCCTGGGCGGGCTGGACGCGGTGGGCCTGCGCCGGCTGCGCCGGGCCCTGCGCGCCGAGGAGGTGGGCGGGGGCGGCGGCCGCCCGAGCGACGCGCTGCTGGTCGAGGTGCTCGCCGACCCGTCGCGGGGCGCGCCGCTGCCGCCGACCGTGCGCCGCCCCGTGGTCCGGCTCGCCACCGTGCTGGCGGCCGGGCGGGACGCCGCGGCCGCGCCGGGGGCGGACGCGCAGACCGTGCTCTGGGCGCTGTGGGACGCCTCGGGGCTGGCGGAGCCGTGGCGCCGCGCGGCGCTCGCGGGCGGGCCCGGGGGCGCCCGGGCGGACCGGGACCTCGACGCCGTGCTCGCCCTGTTCCGCGCGGCGGAGACCTTCGTCGACCGGATGCCGCAGGCGCGGGCCGCCGCGTTCCTCGAGTGGGTCGAGGCGCAGGAGCTGCCGTCCGACACGATCGCCGCGCGGGCCCGCCGGGACGCCGTGGCGGTCCTCACCCCCGCGGGCGCGGCGGGCCGGGAGTGGGACGTCGTCGCGGTCGCCGGCGTGCAGGAGGGCGTGTGGCCGGACCTGCGGCTGCGCGACTCGCTGCTCGGGTCGCAGGCGCTGGTGGACGTGCTCGCGGGCCGCGGCGGCGAGGAGACCCAGGCGGCCGCCGCCCGCGCCGCGGTGCTCGCCGACGAGCTGCGGTCGTTCCACGTCGCGGTGTCCCGCGCCCGCCGGCTGCTGCTGGTCACCGCCGTCTCGGACGAGGACGACCAGCCGTCGCCGTTCCTCGACCTCGTGGAGCCGAGCGACGCCGACGACGACCCCCGCCGCACCGTGGCGCCCGCGCCGCTGGACCTGCGCGGGCTGGTGGCCCGGCTGCGCGCCCGGCTGGAGGAGTCGGCCCGGGACGGCGCGCCCGACGCCGGGACCGCCGCAGTGCTCGCCCGCCTGGCCGACGTGGGCGTGCCGGGGGCCGACCCGGCGGAGTGGCACGGCCTCGCGGACCCCTCCAGCGACGCCCCGCTGTACCCGGAGGGCCAGCGGGTCCCCGTGTCGCCGTCCCGCGTGGAGACCGCCGGCACCTGCACCCTGCGCTGGGCGCTGGAGGCCGCGGGCGGCACCGCGCCGAGCAGCGCGAAGCAGTCGCTCGGCACGATGCTGCACGCCCTCGCCCAGGAGCACCCCCGCGGCGGCCGCGAGGAGATGCTCGCCGACCTCGACCGCCGCTGGCCGGAGCTCGGGCTCGGCACCGGCTGGCCGGCCACGCTGGAGCGCCGGCGCGCCGAGGCGATGGTGGGCCGGCTCGCCGGCTACCTCGCGTCCGCGGGGGAGCCGCTCGCGGTCGAGGCGCGGTTCGAGCTGGCCCTGGACCGCGCGCTGGTGCGCGGCAGCCTGGACCGGGTCGAGCGGGCGCCGGACGACGGCGCCGAGGGGACCCCGGTCCGGGTCGTCGACCTCAAGACCGGCCGCAGCGCCCCGTCGGCCCAGGACGCCGAGGTCAACCCGCAGCTCGGGGCCTACCAGCTCGCCGTCGACGCGGGCGCGGTCGAGGGGCTGCCGCCCGGCACCCGGAGCGCGGGCGCCCAGCTCGTGTACGTCTCGGACGTCAACAAGGCCAAGGCCGCGGTGCGGGAGCAGCCCGCGCTCGGCCCCGACACCCCGCAGGACCCGTCGTGGGCCCGCGCCCACATCGAGGAGGTGGCCGAGCGGATGGCCGCGTCGTCCTTCGCCGCGACCGCCAACGCGCTGTGCGAGCGCTGCCCGGTGCGCCGGTCGTGCCCGCTGCGCGACGAGGGCGGGCAGGTGGTCGAGTGACCGCGCCGACCGCCACGGCCGCCACCGCCGCCGCCCGCACGGACGCCCCGGTGCTGTCCGCCCACGACATCGCCGGGCTGCTGCGCCGCCCGCTGCCCACCGACGAGCAGGTCGCCGTCATCGAGTCCCCGCTGCGGCCGGCGCTCGTCGTGGCGGGCGCCGGCTCGGGCAAGACCGAGACGATGGCCGCCCGCGTCGTCTGGCTGCTCGCGAACGGGCTCGTCGCGCCCGAGGAGGTGCTGGGCCTCACCTTCACGCGCAAGGCGGCCGGCGAGCTCGCCGAGCGCGTCCGCCGCCGGCTGCGGCACCTCGCCCGCGCGGCGGCCGCCGAGGGCATCCACCTGCCGGGTCTGTCCGCGGCCGAGGACGGCGGGACCGCGCTGCTCACGGTCGCCCGGCCGACGATCTCGACGTACAACGCGTACGCCGCCTCCCTGGTGTCCGACCACGGCCTGCGCCTCGGCGTGGAGCCGGCGGCCCGGCTGCTCGGCGAGGCCGCGCAGTGGCAGCTCGCCAGCGAGGTGGTCGAGTCCTGGACCGCCGACCTCGAGTCCGCCGCCGCGGTGTCCACGGTGGTCGAGGCGGTCCTCACGCTGTCGGGCGCCCTGGACGAGCACCTGATCACCCCGGACGACGCGCGCCGGGGCATCGACGACATCGTCGACGGCATCGAGGCGACGCCCCCGGGGACGCCGCCGCGCGCGCCGTACGCCAAGGTGCGCGACCTCGTCGCCTCGCTGCGCGAGCGGCAGCGGATGCTCGACCTCGTCGGCGCGTACCGGGAGCGCAAGCGGGCGGCGGACGCCCTCGACTTCGGTGACCAGGTCGCCGTGGCGGCGCGGCTGGCCCGGGACGTCCCGGAGGTCGCGGCGGGGGAGCGGGCCCGGTTCCGGGTGGTGCTGCTCGACGAGTACCAGGACACCTCCTACGCCCAGCTCGTGCTGCTGTCCGCCCTGTTCGGCGGCGGGCACCCCGTCACGGCCGTCGGCGACCCGCACCAGTCGATCTACGGCTGGCGCGGCGCGAGCGCGGGCGGCCTGGAGCGGTTCCCGACGGACTTCCCCGACGTCGCCGAGGACGGCGACCGGCGGCCCGCCGCCGTCTACGCGCTGTCCACGTCGTGGCGCAACGACGTCGCCGTGCTCGACGCCGCCAACCACGTCGCGGCGCCCCTGCGCCGGCCCGAGCGGGCCCGCGTCGCGCTGCCCACCCTGGACGCCCGGCCGGGCGCGGGCCCGGGGGACGTCGTCGCCCACCTCGCCCCGACGCTGGAGGAGGAGGCGCAGGCCGTCGCCGAGTTCGTGGCGGCGCGCTGGCGGCCCGAGGGCGGGCGCGGGGTGCTGCCCGGGCCGGCGGGCGCGCCGGCGCCGGACGGGGCGCGGGTCTCCGCCGCGGTGCTGTGCCGCAAGCGTGCCCAGTTCCCCGTGCTGCACCGCGCGCTGCGCGCCGCCGGGCTGCCGGTCGAGGTCGTCGGTCTGGGCGGCCTGCTCGCCACCCCGGAGGTCGTGGACGTCGTCGCGCTGCTCCAGGCCGCGCACGACCCGTCGCGCGGGGACGCCCTCATGCGGCTGCTCACGGGCGCCCGGACCCGGCTCGGCGCGGCGGACCTGCACGCGCTCGCCGACTGGTCCGCGCACCTGGCCCGCGGGCTGGACCCGCGCGCCAGGGCGGCGCAGGCCGCCGACGGCGAGCCCGTCGTCGCGGACGTGGTCGACGAGCGCAGCATCGTGGACGCGGTGGACGCGCCGCCCCCCGCCGGGTGGACCAGCCCCGCCGGCCGCGCGCTGACGCCCGCCGGCCTGGCCCGGGTCGCCCAGCTCGGGGACGTGCTGCGCGCCGTCCGGCAGCACACCTACCTGTCGCTCCCGGAGCTCGTCGCGCACGCCGAGCGGCTGTGGGGCCTGGACATCGAGGTCGCCGCCCGCCCCGGGGTCGCCCCGGGCCGCGCCCGCGCGCACCTCGACGCGTTCCGCGAGGTGGCGGTCCGGTACTCCGACGCGACCGACGACCCCAGCCTCGGCGGGTTCCTCGCCTGGCTGGAGTCGGCCGACGCGCACGAGCACGGGCTGGACATGCCGGTCGCGGAGCCCGACCCCGACGCGGTGCAGCTCATCACGGTGCACGCCGCGAAGGGCCTGGAGTGGGACGTCGTCGCGGTCGCCGGCCTGGTCGACGGCGGCCTGCCCGCGACGCGCACCCAGGGCAAGGACGGCCCGACGGACTCCGCGTGGACGACCGGCCTCGGGGAGCTGCCGTACCCGCTGCGCGGCGACCGCGCGGACCTGCCCGAGCTCGCGTACGCCGGCGCCGCGGACCCCAAGGACCTCGAGGAGCGGCGCCAGCGGTTCCTGCGGGACGCCGGCGACCACCAGGTCGCCGAGGAGCGGCGGCTCGCGTACGTCGCGTTCACCCGGGCCCGCGCGGCGCTGCTGCTCACCGGCGCGTGGTGGGGGGACGGGAGCCGGCCGCGGCCGCCGTCGCTGTTCCTCACGGAGGTCGTGGAGGCGGGCCTCGCCCGGGTCGCCGGCTGGGCCGCGCTGCCCGACGACGGCACCGAGAACCCGCGGACCCAGGAGCAGGCGTCGGCCGTCTGGCCCGCCGACCCGTTCGCCGGCGCGGGGGACGGCGCGGCCACCCGCCGCCCCGCCGTCGAGGCCGCCGCGGCCGCCGTCCGGGCCGCGCGAGACGCCGGGCACGCCGGGGACGCCGCGCCGGCCCGCACGCCGTGGGACCGCACCGTCGAGCTGCTGCTCGCCGAGCGGGACGCCGAGGCCCGGCCGCGCCCCGAGGTCGAGCTGCCCGCGCACCTGTCCGCCTCCGCGGTGGTCCGGCTCGCGGCCGACCGCGCCGAGTTCGCCCGCGCGCTGCGCCGCCCGGTCCCGAACCGCCCGTCCCCGCAGGCCCGCCGGGGCACGCAGTTCCACGCCTGGGTCGAGGGGTTCTTCGGGGCGCCCGCCCTGGTGGACCTCGACGACCTGCCCGGGGCGGACGACGACTCCGTCGCGGTGGACGCCGACGAGGCCGCGCTGCGCGCCGCGTTCCTCGCGACGCCCTGGGCCGCCCTGGAGCCGGTCGCCGTCGAGGTGGACGTCGAGACGACGGTCGGCGGCTACGTGCTGCGCTCCCGGATCGACGCGGTGTTCCCCGACCCGGACCGGCCCGGCGAGCCCGGCGCGGTCGTCGTCGTGGACTGGAAGACCGGCGCCCCGCCGCGGGACCCCGCGGACGTCGCCGTGCGGGAGCTGCAGCTCGCGGTGTACCGGCTGGCGTGGTCCCGGTGGACGGGCACCCCGCTGGACCGGGTGAGCGCGGCGTTCTGCTACGTGGGGGCCGGCCGGACGGTCCGGCCGGAGCGGCTGCTGACGGCGCCGGAGATCGAGCGGCTGCTGCTCGCCGCGACGGCGGACTGACCCGCTCAGACCGACGCGGCGCCCGGCTCCGCGACGTCCCGGGTCTGCTCGTCGAGCTCGTCGAGCATCTGCACCGCGTCGGCGACGACGTCGTCGTCCCCGGACCGCACCCCGTAGAGCAGCCAGCGGGCGAGCGCGAGCTCCCCGGCGAGCAGCGCCCGGTCGGCCAGGTGCGGGTCCGTGAGCTCCGTGCGGCGCAGCTGGTACGCCTCCATGATCGAGTCCACCGCGTCCTGCGGCGCCGCGACCAGCAGCCACGCGAGGTCGTCGGCGGGGTCGGCGACCTTGGCCTCGCCCCACGCGACCACGCCGGTGACGCCGCCGTCGGCGACCAGCACGTGGTCCGCGGACAGGTCGCCGTGCACCACTGTCGGGCTGAACCGCCACAGCGAGACGTCCTCGAGGCGCTCCTCCCAGCGGCGCAGCAGCGTCGCGGGCACCCGGCCGGTGCGCGCGGCCTCGTCGACCTCGGCCTGGCGGCGCTGGCGGTACGCGGCGGCGTCGTACACCGGCAGGCCCGCGTCCTCGACCAGCGCGACAGGCAGCTCGTGCAGGGCGCCGATCGCGCGGCCCAGGGCGGCGGCCGTGCCGGGACCGGGCTGCAGCCGGTCCAGGACCACCGGGCGCCCCGGCAGCTCGCGGTGCACGACCACCCGGCCGCCCTCCTCGAGCGGGGCGGCGCCCGCGACGCGCGGCACGTCGAACGGCAGCTTGCCGGCATCCACCTGCTCCGCGACCGCGGCGAGCAGCACGAGCTCGGCCTCGAGGGCGGCGCCCGCGGCGGCGCTGCGCGGGGCGCGCACCACCCAGTGCCGGCGCTGCCCGTCGGTCACCAGGGCGACGTCGTCGTCCCCCGCGCTCGACCCGGGGCGCACCTCGCGGGCGTCGAAGCCGGGGACGGCGACGGTCGCGAGGGCGGCGAGGGCCAGGGGTGAACGCACCGTCCCAGGGTAGGACCCGGACCCGCCGCCGGTCGTCCGCGGCGCACCGGTGGGCGTGTCCCGAGGTCCGCCGACCGCGGGCCGGGCGCCGACTGCGACGCCGCCGCGCGGCGCGTACGGTGGCGACGTGTTCGCCTCCGACCTCCCTCTGTCGCGGACGGTCACGGACCGGGCCGCGGACCTCCGCGGCGACGAGGACCTGCTGGCCGCGCTGCTCGACGACGCCTCGACCCGGGTGCTGCTGGTCTCCGGCGGCCGGGTCGTCACCCGCGCCCGGGGCCGCCGCCGGGCGCTCGCGCTGTACCCGCCGCAGGAGGCCGCGCTGCGCGCCCCGACCGGGTCCCTGGCGGAGCGGTGGGCGTTCCTCGGCTACGACGACGCCGACCGCATCCCGGGCGTCGCCCCGGGGGAGACGCGCCCGGAGGGCCCGGCGTACCTGGCGCACCACGTGCCGGAGGGGGCCTCCGTCGCGCTGCCCGCGGGCGACGCGTGGACGCCGCTGCGCGAGGTCGGCGCCGAGCTGTCCGCGCGGGACGCCGGCCTGGCGACCGCGGCGGTCGCGCTCTACGAGTGGCACGTCCGGCACCCGCGCTGCCCGCGCTGCGGCGCGGTCACCTACACGGTGTCCAGCGGCTGGGTGCGCCGCTGCGTCGCCGACGGCACCGACCACTACCCGCGGACGGACCCGGCGGTGATCATGGCGGTCGTCGACGACGACGACCGCCTGCTGCTCGCGAACTCCGCCGCCTGGCCGACGCACCGGTTCTCGACGCTGGCGGGGTTCGTGGAGCCCGGGGAGTCGGTGGAGCACGCCATCCGGCGCGAGGTCCGCGAGGAGTCCGCGGTCGTCGTCGGCGAGGTCGAGTACCGGGGCAGCCAGCCGTGGCCGTTCCCGGCGTCGCTCATGCTCGGCTTCCGCGCCCGTGCGCTGTCCACCGACATCACCGTCGACGGCGAGGAGCTCCGCGCGGCGCGCTGGTTCGACCGGGACACGCTGCGCGCGGAGGTCGCCGCGGGCGCGGTCGTGCTGCCGCCCGGGACGTCGATCGCGCGGGCGCTCATCGAGGACTGGTTCGGCGGGCCGCTGCCCAGCGACCCGCTGCGCGACGGCTGGAGCCGGGGCGCGGTCCCGGCCGAGGGCGGCTCGGCGGCGCCGGCGCCCGGTGTGCCCGGGGCCGGGCCGCTCGGCACGCGCTGACGGCCGGCCCCGGGCTCAGGCCCCGAGGCGCTCGCGGACCTGCACCAGCGACGGGTTCGTGGCCGCGGAGCCGTCCGGGAACAGCACGGTCGGGACGGTCTGGTTGCCGCCGTTGACCTGCTCGACGAACGCCGCGGCGTCCGGCTGCTGCTCGATGTCGACCTCGGTGTACCCGATGCCCGCGGAGTCGAGCTGCGTCTTGAGCCGGCGGCAGTAGCCGCACCAGGTGGTCGAGTACATCGTCACGGTGCCCGCGGCGGGCAGGTCCTGCGTGGTGGTCATCGTCTGCCTTCGAGGTCGGTCGGTCGTGCCACCCGGTGAACGCCCCGGGCCCCCCGCATCTTCCCGGACGCGACAGGCGGGCGTGTCGGCGGAGGGTGCGAGGATCGGGGGCGATGCCTGCCGACGACCTCCTCGACGCCCTCGACCCCGACCAGCGCGAGGTCGCGCGCGCCCTGAGCGGCCCGGTGTGCGTGCTGGCCGGCGCGGGCACCGGCAAGACCCGGGCCATCACCCACCGCATCGCCTACGGGGTGCGCACCGGCGCGTACGCCCCGACGAGCGTGCTCGCCGTGACGTTCACCGCCCGCGCGGCCGGGGAGATGCGCACCCGCCTGCGCGACCTCGGGGTGGCCGGCGTGCAGGCGCGGACGTTCCACGCGGCGGCCCTGCGGCAGCTCCGGTACTTCTGGCCGCGCGTCGTGGGCGGGCCGGTGCCCACGCTGATGGCGCAGAAGGCGCCGGTCGTCGCGGACGCCTGCCACCGGCTCGGCCTGTCCGTCGACCGGGTGTCCGTGCGCGACCTGGCGTCCGAGATCGAGTGGGCGAAGGTCTCCCGGATCACCGCCGAGGACTACGTCCGGGCCGCCGCGGCCGCCGACCGCCCCGCGCCCGCCGGGCACGACCACCAGGCGGTCGCGCGGCTCATCACGGCGTACGAGGACGCCAAGGACGCGCGCGGCGTCATGGACATGGAGGACATCCTCTGGCTGCTCGCCGGGATGCTGGTGGAGAACGGCGCGGTCGCCGACGAGGTCCGCCGCCAGTACCGCCGGTTCGTCGTCGACGAGTACCAGGACATCTCCCCGCTGCAGAAGTTCCTGCTCGACCAGTGGCTGGGCGGCCGGGACGAGCTGTGCGTCGTCGGCGACCCGAGCCAGACCATCTACTCGTTCGCCGGCGCGACGCCGCACTACCTCACCCGGTTCACCGCCGAGCACCCGGGCGCGCAGGTCGTCCGGCTCGTCCGGGACTACCGGTCCACGCCCCAGGTCGTCGGGCTCGCGAACGAGGTGCTGCGCCGCGCCCCGAAGGACCGGTCGGCGCGCTGGGAGCCGCTCGAGCTGGTCGCGCAGCGCCCGTCGGCGGGTCCGGTGCGGTTCGCCGTGTACGACGACGACGAGGCCGAGGCCGCGGGCGTCGCCACCCGCATCGGCCGGCTGGTCGCCGCGGGCACCCGGCCGAGCGAGATCGCCGTGCTGTACCGCACCAACGCCCAGTCCGAGGCGTTCGAGCAGGCGCTGGCCGGCGTCGGCATCGGCTACGTGCTCCGCGGCGGCGAGCGGTTCTTCGCGCGGCAGGAGGTGCGCGACGCGATCGTCCGGCTGCGCGGCGCCGCGGTCGCCGCCGACCCGGACACCCCCATGCCGGAGACGGTGCGCGACGCGCTGCAGTCCGCCGGGTGGAGCGAGGAGCCCCCGGCCGCCCGCGGGGCCGCGCGCGAGCGCTGGGACACCCTGACGGCGCTCGTCGCGCTCGCGGACGACCTCGCCGCGTCCGCGGAGCGCCAGGGCACCCGGGCGACCGTCACGGACCTGGTCGCGGACCTCGACGAGCGCGCCGCCGCCCAGCACGCGCCGACCGTCGAGGGCGTCACCCTCGCGTCGCTGCACGCCGCCAAGGGCCTGGAGTGGGACGCGGTGTTCCTGGCCGGGCTGTCGGAGGGCCTGGTCCCCTGGTCGTCGGCCGACACCGCCGCCGACCTCGCGGAGGAGCGCCGGCTGCTCTACGTGGGCATCACCCGCGCCCGGCAGCACCTCGAGCTGTCGTTCGCGCGCTCCCGGACCCCCGGTGGACGGGCGACCCGGCGGCGCTCGCGGTTCCTCGACGGGCTGTGGCCGCAGGAGGGGCGCGCCCGGTTCGGCGACGCGGCCCGCGCCGCCCGGTCGGTGCCGCGCCTGACCGGGGAGGTCGACGCCGAGCTGCTGGCCGCGCTGCACGCGTGGCGGGCGGACCTCGCGAAGCGGACGTCGAAGCCCAGCTACACGGTGCTCGGGGACGCCACGCTCGCGGCGATCGCCGAGCTGCGTCCGGCCGGCGTGCCGGAGCTCGCCCGGGTCCAGGGGATCGGGCCCGCGAAGATCGACCGCTACGGGCCGGAGCTGCTGGCGATCGTGGCGGGCCGGCGCCCGGCGGACGCGGGCTGAGCGCCTCGCGAAACTGCTCGGAAGTTTCTTCGTTTATTCGGTTGTGCGGCCCGCCCGGGCCCCTCTACGGTGAACGAGTCCTGATGGAGGGCCGCGCTGTGCAAGCAGCGGGGCCGGTGATCGAGAGGAGGTGTGGTGCTGTGAAGACGATGACGAACGAGTTCGGCGTCGGCGCGATCGCGCTGCCGTACCAGGCACCCACCTCCCACACGTCCCAGGGGATCGGTGTGTCCGCTTTCGGTACGGGCTTCCGTCCCGCCACCGGCGGCGCCGCTCTCCGGCTGCGTGCGCGCGATCTCTCGGTCGCCACCGACTCCCCTCCTGGAGGACCGGTCATCTGAGTCGATGACCAGCCGCCCAGGCCGTGGAGTCCACCGGATTCCACGGCCTTCGTCTTTCTCCGACACGGGGAGGGCGCAGGTGCACGGGATCCACCGTCACCTCGCTCAACCCGCAAGTCATCAGGAGGAATCGTGCGGCTCACGACGCTGCTCGACACGGTCAACCAGGGTGGATCCGGTCCCTGGCCGCCCGCCTCGGCGCCCGCCGTCTCCGACGTGGAGTTCGACGCCCTCGTCGCCGGCCTCATCCCGTGCCGCACAGGCGACCCGGAGCTCTGGTTCGCCGAGCGCACCGCCGAGGTCGAGCGGGCCAAGGCACTCTGCCGCACCTGCCCGCTGCTCGAGGGCTGCCTCGCCGGCGCGGTCGAGCGGCAGGAGCCCTGGGGCGTGTGGGGCGGCGAGGTGTTCGTCGGCGGCCAGGTCGTCGCCGTCAAGCGCGGCCGCGGCCGTCCCCGCAAGGACGCCAGCCCGGCCGCCTGACCGCCGTGTCACGCCGGGAGGGCGGCGCACCCGCAGTCGGGGTGCGCCGCCCACCGGCGCACCCGGGGCTCGACCCCGGGCAGGGGGATCTCGTACTGCGCCCCGAGCGTGCGGGGCGCACCGCCGTCGACGTGCGCGAGCACCTCGGCGGCCGCCAGCCCGGCCGCGACGGCGGCGAGCGCCGCGGGCGGGCCCGCCACCGGGCGCCGCCGCCCGGTGAGCTGCGCGAGCACGGCCGGCCACGCGGGGTCGGCCTCCGTGCGGTGCAGGTCCACGCACCGCAGGCACGGGCGGCCGTCGCCGTCGCCCTCGGCGCCCGGCAGCACGAACGGGCCGACCAGCGCGTCGGCCTCCCGCAGCACCACGGGCAGGTGCGGCGCGCCGGCCGCGAGCAGGTCCAGGGCCGTGCCGGGGTCGGTGACGTCCGCGGACACCAGGACCGTGACGTCCGCCGCCGCCTGCCCCGGCCGCCGCACCCGCACGTGCGGGGCGGTCCGGGCCAGCAGGTCGCCGACCGCCCGGACGCGCGGCCGCCCGACGTCCGCCGGGGCGAGCCCCGCCGCGAGGTCGCCGGCCCGGACCGTCCCCTGGTCGTCGAGCACGAGGGTGCCGACGCCCGCGGCCGCGAGCGCGGCGGCCAGGGTCGCGCCCGTGCGGCCCAGCCCGGCCACGGCGACCGTCGCACGCTCCCGGCGCCGCAGCAGGGCCGGCCCGTCCCCGTCCCCGGAGGTCAGCGCGTAGGCGCGCGCCTCGGGCACGAGGTCGGGCCGCACGCGCGCCGCACGGGCCCGGCGCGGGCGGACCACCCCCGTCGCCGCGAGCCGGTCCAGCGCTGCCGGCGGCAGCCACGCGTCGAGGGCGCGGTCGCCCAGGTCCACGAGGCGCTCGCACTGCTCGGCGGTCAGGCCGCGGACGCGCACCGCCCAGCGGCGGTCGGTGCCGATCTGCACCTCGCCCGGACCGCGCCGCACCACGCGCACACCCTGCTGGAGCTGCACGGCGTCCCACCCCCGTCCCGTCGGTCACCACCACCGTGGCACGCCGGAGGGGGGCGGAGGCCGTCGTCCACAGGACGGGTTCTGCTCAGGCCTTGCCGAGGATCCGGTTGAGCTTGGTCCCGCACACCGGGCAGATCGCCTTGGCCATGCGCCGCCCGGACTCGGACACGACGACCTCGCCCTCGGCCTGGCGCTTCTCCTTGCACTTCACGCAGTAGAACTCGCCGGCGTAGGTCTCGGCCATGTCTGTCTCCTCGTCGCGTGGTGGCGCGCCGGCTCCCGGCGCCCGGCCCAGTATCCACGCCGTGACAGGCGCCCGGAGGGCGTTTGCCCGCACGTCGCGGGCCAGGTCGCCGGGATCCGGCCCCGGAGCGGCTACGGTGCTGGTCGTGCAGCCGTCGAGGGAGCACGACCCGGCGCCGGGAGCCCCGGCGCGCTCGGCCGTGCCCGCGACGCCCGCGGCCGCCGAGCCCCGCGACGACGCCTGGGCCGCCGACCCCCGGCTCGGCCCGGTCGAGGTCCGCCGGTCCCGCCGCCGCTCCCGCACCGTCACCGCGTACCGCGAGGGCGGCCGGACCATCGTCGCCATCCCCGCCCGGTTCACCCGCGCGCAGGAGCGCGAGTGGGTCCGCCGGATGCTCGACCGGCTCGCCACGCAGGAGCAGCGCCGGCGGCCGTCCGACGACCAGCTCGTCCGCCGCGCCGCGGAGCTGTCCAGCCGGTACCTCGGCGGGCGCGCGGTGCCGTCGAGCGTGCGGTGGTCCGGCAACCAGGGCCGGCGCTGGGGGTCGTGCTCCGTCGGCGACGGCAGCATCCGGATCTCCGACCGCCTGCGCGGCATGCCGTCCTGGGTGACCGACTACGTGCTGCTGCACGAGCTGACCCACCTGCTGCACGCCGGGCACGGGCCGGAGTTCTGGGCCGAGCTGGAGGCGTACCCGCGCACCGAGCGGGCGCGCGGGTTCCTGGAGGGGTACGCCTTCGCGGAGCGGGAGCCGGGGGACCCGGTGGACGGCGAGGGGGCCGAGGCGGAGCCGGCGGCCGAGGCGGACTGACGGGGGAGAGCGCTCGGCGCAGCGGGTGCGAAGCGATCTCCTCAAGCGTTCAGCAGACGCGCAGGCGACGGGGGCGATAGCCTGTTGGTTCAGCCGCATTCCATCATGCTCTTTTTGAGAGGAATGCTCGTGTCAATCCGAATGGTTGCTGCCGTCCTTGCGACGGCGACTTTCCTGGTGCTGGGTCCGGCCGTCGCGCAGGCGGCGGACGTCCCCGACCAGGCACTTGCCGTCGACGTCATGACGGCCGAGGGAGAGAGCGGCGTGGACGCCATCGTCCGCCACCGACTCGCTGCCCTCGTGGACTCCCAGTCGACGGTGGAGATCGCCGAGGCCGTCGAGAGCGGCGGGGGTGCCGTGCTCATGGACGAGAACGGCGAGGTCATCGCGGCGCTGGACGAGGCCGGGCTTCCCGCCCGGGCGAGAGCGATCAGCTGGTTGTCGCCCGGGTGTGCCGTCGGTTCGGCGTGCGTGACCGCCGGCTCCATGAACCTGGGCTTTACGGGCACGGGGGTGAAGTCCCACACGATGAGCTCCGTGACGAAGTTCTACGCCGGAGACAAGACGACCGTGCTGTGGAAGGGTGCGAACTACTGGGCCGGGGCGCCGGGGAAGACGGTGTACCTGACGAAGGCCACGTCGATGGACTCGATCTCGCGGAGTTGAGCGGCTTTTCGCGGCAGCACGGCGGCCCGGAGGATTCTGTCGACCGGGCCGCCACGTGCTGGCGACGGTGGGAGCTACTCCCGGCCGCCCGGGGTCTGAGGGGCCTCCGGCGGGGTGTCGCCGAGGATCTCCGCGAGCGCGCGGTCCAGGTCGGCGTGCTCGCCCTCGGCCGCGGTGCGGCGCCCGGCGTACCCGGCCGGGTCGTCCAGGTCCTCGGCGGTGGGCAGCAGGTCCGGGTGGTCCCAGACGGCGTCGCGCGCCTCGGGCCCCTGCTCGCGGGCGATCCGCGACCACAGCGCGGCGGCGTCCCGGGAGCGCCGGGGCCGCAGCTCCAGGCCGACCAGCGTGGCGAACGTCTGCTCCGCGGGGCCGCCGGCCGCGCGGCGTCGCCGGATCATCTCGCGCAGCGCGACGCTGTGCGGCAGGTGCGGGAGCGCGGCGGTCGCGACGACCTCGTCCACCCAGCCCTCGACGAGCGCGAGCGCCGTCTCCAGGCGCCCGAGCACGGCCTGCTGCTCGGGCGTGGTCTGCGGCGCGAACACCCCGGAGGACAGGGCGCCCTGGAGGGCGGTCGGGTCGGTGGGGTCGATCGACCGCACCGCGTCCTCGAGGCTCTCGAGGTCGATCCGGATGCCGCGGGCGTAGGCGTCGACGGCGCCGAGCAGGTGCCCGCGCAGCCACGTCACGTGCGTGAACAGGCGGGCGTGCGCGGCCTCGCGCAGCGCGACGAACAGCCGGACCTCCTCCAGCGGCACGTCCAGGCCCTCGGCGAACGCGGCGACGTTCCCGGGCACCAGTGCGGTGGCGGGGTCGGCGACGAGCGGCAGGCCGACGTCGGTCAGGCCGAACACCTCGCGGGACAGCGAGCCGGCCGCCTGACCGACCTGCATGCCGAACACGAGGGCGCCGAGCTGGCGCATCATCGCCGCCGGGTCCACCGCCCCGCCGCCCAGGCCGGGCGGCAGGCCCATGCCCTCGGGCAGCTGGTCGGCGAGCGTCGTGGCGAGCGCGGTGGACAGGGACGTGGCGACCGGCTCGGTCAGCGTCCGCCACGTCGGCAGCGTCTGCTCGACCCACTCGGAGCGGGACAGCGCGCGCACGTGGCCGCCGGCCGGGGGCAGGTCGGTCGCGGCGTCCAGCCACAGCTCCGCGACGCCGAGCGCCTCGGTGGCCTGCCGCGCCTCCGCGGGGCTGAGGCTCGGGTCGCCACCCGTCACCGCGACCTGCCGGGCCATGTCGTGCGCGACGTCCCAGTTCACCGGGCCGTCCCCGCTGCCGGCGAGCATGCGCTGCACCTGCCCCATCACCTGGTTCATCATCGCGGGGTCCTCGGGCAGCCCCGAGGCCCGCGCCATCTCCGCCGGGTCGAGGCCCTGCTCGCGCATCTGCCGGATCGCCTCGTCGGCACCGGGGCCGAACATCTGGCGCAGCATGTCCTCCCAGGCCGATCCGCCGGACGGCTCGGGCTGGCGCTGGTCGTCGGTCATCGCGGGGCCTCCCGGGGCTGGTGGTGGTCCACCGTAACCACGCCCGACCTGAGCCGTGACCCCGCGGGGGCGGGGGTTCGCTGAGGGCGCACGGGTCGGTGCGGCATGATCGTCCGGTGCACGCCGAGCCCGACCTCCCCCCGGACCCGTTCGCCGCGCCCGAGGAAGAGCCCGAGGAGCAGCCCGCGCCGGTGACCCGGCGCGCCGTCGTCCTGTCCGCGAGCATGCTGCTGACCGCCGTGCTGCTGGTCGTGCTGCTGCTGATGCCGGTGCCGTACGCGGTGAACTCGCCCGGCCCGACGCTGGACACCCTCGGCTCGCACGACGACCAGCAGCTCATCACGATCGAGGGCGCCGAGACGTACGCCTCCACGGGGGAGCTGCGGCTGACCACGGTGTCCACCACCGGCGGCCCCGGCTACCCGTCGAGCGTGCTCGGGGTGCTGGCCGGCTGGGTCAGCGGCTCGCGCCTGGTGCTGCCGGTCGAGAACGTCTTCCCGCAGGACGCCACGCAGGAGCAGCTCGACCAGCAGAACGAGGCCCAGATGACGTCCTCGCAGGAGAACGCCACCGTCGCCGCGCTGGAGGAGCTCGGGTACACCGTCCCGGTCACGCTCACCGTGCACGACGCGGTCGAGGGCAGCGGGGCGGAGGGCGTCGTCGAGCCCGGCGACGTGCTGGTCGCCTTCGACGGCACGCCGCTGACGTCCTACGGGCAGCTCATCGACCTGCTGGACGCGACCGAGCCGGGCAGCACGGTGACCCTCGGGGTGCAGCGCGACGGCGCCGCCACCGACCTCGAGGTGGTCACCGCGGCGCGCGAGGACGGCGACGGAAGCCAGCTCGGCGTCTACATCGACCCGACGTTCGACCCGCCGGTGGACGTCACCATCCAGATCGACCGGATCGGCGGCTCGAGCGCGGGCACCATGTTCGCGCTCGGGATCATCGACAAGATGACGCCCGAGGACGAGGCGGACGGCGAGGTCATCGCGGGCACGGGGACGATGGACCTCAACGGCGCCGTGGGGCCCATCGGCGGCATCCGGCAGAAGATGGCCGGCGCGCTGCGCGACGGGGCGACCTGGTTCCTGGCCCCGGCGGACAACTGCGACGAGGTCGTCGGGCACGTGCCGGACGGGCTGGACGTCGTCAAGGTGTCGACGCTGCACGAGGCGCGGGAGGCCGTCGAGGCCATCGGCGCGGGCGAGACCGGCGACCTGCCGACCTGCACGGCGGCCGACGCGGGCTGAGGCGGGCTGAGGTCGCCTTCCGCCGGGCTCAGGCGAACGTCGCGCGCAGCGCCTCGACCAGGCCCGGCACCACGTCCGGCCCCTGACCGACGGCGTCGTCCCGGTCGGCCGCGCGCTGGCGCACCGCGCACCAGGAGGTGCCGTCGCGGAGCACGCCGACCGCGAGCCGCACGTCCTGCCGCTGCGGGTGCGCGAGCAGGGCGGTCAGCGCGGCGTCGGGGTCCTCGGGCAGGCCCTCCTCGGCCTCGGGCGGCAGCACGATGCGCTCGACGGTGAGCGCGGCGCCGTGCACGCCCTCGGGCCAGGCGATCGCGCCGAGCAGGCCCTCCAGGTCGTCGCTCGGGGGCAGGCCCTCCTGCTCGACCGAGGTCAGGTGCTCGGGGTCGGCCGCCGCCACGGCGAGCACCTCGGGCGGCAGCTGGCCGGCGAGGGCGGGCTCGGCGTCCAGCGCGGCCTGCGTGCGGACCAGCGCGAACACCCGCACGGGACCGTCCCAGCCGCCGGTCGCGACGTGCCGCTCGATCTCGGCGACGGCCTCCGCGAGCGCGCGCTGCGCGGGGCTGACGGGCGGCTGGTCGGCGGAGGTGTCCGGGGTGCTGCTCACGGTGGCCATCCTCGCATCTCGATCCGGCCCGGGGACGAGCGCAGGGGCACCGCCGGCGTGTGGGAACCTGGGTGCCACCTGGCGCGTTGTGCCCAGCGTGCGCCGGGTGTGCCCGGCGCGTGCACGCGTGACCCCCCGACTGCGAGGACCTCGAGGCCGTGACCTTCGCCAACCCGCCCGCCCGACCGCCCCGGGGGCCGCGCGCGCCCCGGCCGCCCCGAGGAGCGGGCCGACGCCGCCCGAGCCCGATCGCGATCACCGTCATCGTGCTCGCGCTCGTCGTGATCGCGGTGCTCGTCCTCGCCCAGGTGTGGACCGAGGTCCTGTGGTTCGACCAGCTCGGCTTCTCGCAGGTGCTGTGGACCCAGTGGCTGACCCGCGGCGCCCTGTTCGTCATCGGCTTCCTCGTCATGGGCGGCGCCGTGTTCGCCAGCCTGGCCGTGGGGTACCGCAGCCGGCCGGTGTACGCGCCGTCGAACCAGGAGCAGATCAGCCTCGACTCCTACCGCGAGGCCATCGAGCCGCTGCGCCGGGTCGTGCTGGTCGCCGGGCCCGCCGTGCTCGGCCTGTTCGCCGGCATCGCGGCTTCCCAGCAGTGGAGCACCGTGCAGCTCTGGATGCACAGCACCGAGGTCGGCCGGACCGACCCGCAGTGGAACCTGGACCTGTCGTTCTACATGTTCGAGCTGCCGGGTCTGCGGTTCGTGGTCAGCTTCCTCATGGCGGTCACGGTGCTCGCCGGCATCGCGGGCATCGCGACGCAGTACCTGTACGGCGGCTTCCGGGTCGGCGGCTCGAGCGCGACGCCGCGGATGACGAAGGCCGCGCGGGTGCACCTGTCGGTCATCGCCGCCGTCCTCATGGTGCTCATCGCCGCGAACTACTTCCTGGACCGGTACTCGATCCTCACGCGGGAGGGCGACCGGTTCGAGGGCGCCTCGTACACCGACGTGCACGCGGTCATCCCGTCGAAGAGCATCCTGGCGATCGTCGCCCTGCTCGTGGCGATCATGTTCATCGTCACCGCGGTGCGCGGCACGTGGCGCATCCCGGCGATCGGCGTGGGGCTCATGGTGGTCGGCGCGGTCGTCATCGGCGGCATCTACCCGGCCGTCGTGCAGCGGTTCCAGGTGAACCCGAACCAGCAGGACGCCGAGGCGCCGTTCATCCAGCGCAACATCGACGCGACCCTCGCGGCGTACGACCTCGAGGACGTCGAGATCAGCGACTACAACGCGAGCGTCACGGCCGAGTCGGGTGCCCTGCGCGAGGACGCCGAGACCACCGCCTCGATCCGCCTGCTCGACCCGCAGGTCGTGTCGGACTCCTTCCGGCAGCTCGAGCAGATCCGCGGCTTCTACTCGTTCCCCGACACGCTGTCCGTCGACCGGTACGAGATCGACGGCGAGAGCCGCGACACCGTCATCGCGGTGCGCGAGGTCGACCTCGAGGGCCTCGACGTGCAGCGGCGCAACTGGACCAACGACGTCACCGTCTACACGCACGGCTTCGGCGTCGTCGCCGCCTACGGCAACACCACCACCTCGACCGGCGCACCCGAGTTCTGGGAGGGCGGCATCCCGTCCACCGGCGAGATGGGGGAGTACGAGCCCCGGATCTACTTCGGCCAGTCGTCGCCGACCTACTCGATCGTCGGCGCGCCCGAGGGCTCGCAGTGGGAGCTCGACTACCCGGACGACGAGTCGGGCGGCGCGGTGAACACCGCGTTCCCGACCGGCGAGATCTCGGCGGGCCCGGAGATCGGGTCGCTGTGGAACAAGCTGCTCTACTCGATCAAGTTCGGCTCCGAGCAGATCCTGTTCTCCGAGCGCGTCAACGAGCAGTCGCAGATCCTCTACGACCGGGACCCGGTCGAGCGGGTCCAGAAGGTCGCGCCGTACCTGACGCTCGACGGGCGCGTGTACCCCGCGGTCGTCGACGGCCGGGTCAAGTGGATCGTCGACGGCTACACCACGTCGAACCAGTACCCGTACGCCGCCGCGCAGTCCCTCGAGGAGGCGACGGTCGACTCGCTGACCCAGTCCTCCGCCACGATCGAGGCGCTGCAGCCGGAGACCGTGAACTACATCCGCAACTCGGTGAAGGCCACCGTCGACGCCTACGACGGCAGCGTGACCCTGTACGCCTGGGACGCCGAGGACCCGGTCCTGCAGTCCTGGAGCAAGGTGTTCGACACCTCGCTCGAGCCGGTGTCGTCGATCAGCTCCGAGCTGATGAACCACATCCGGTACCCGGAGGACCTGTTCAAGGTGCAGCGCACCCTGCTGGGGACCTACCACGTGACCGACCCGGGCCAGTTCTTCTCCGGCAACGACGCGTGGCGGACCCCGAACGACCCGACCGCCGGTGACGCGAACGTCGCGCAGCCGCCGTACTACCTGACCCTGGAGATGCCCGGGCAGGACGCGGCGTCGTTCTCGCTGCAGTCGACGTTCGTGCCCGCAGGCGCGAACGCCCGCGACGTGCTCACCGGGTACGTGGCGGTCGACGCCGAGGCCGGGGCCACCGCCGGGAAGCCCGCCGAGGGCTACGGCAAGATCCGGCTGCTGGAGCTGCCCCGCGACTCCACGGTCCCGGGCCCGAACCAGATGAACAACAACTTCACCTCGAACCCCGAGGTGTCGCAGCAGCTCAACCTGCTCCGGCAGGGCGACTCCGAGGTCATCCAGGGCAACCTGCTGACGCTGCCCGTCGGCGGCGGCCTGCTGTACGTGCAGCCCGTCTACGTGCAGGCGGCGACCGGGACCCAGTTCCCGCTGCTGCAGCGCGTGCTCGTCGCATTCGGCGACCAGATCGGCTTCGCGAGCACCCTCGACGAGGCGCTCGACCAGGTGTTCGGCGGCGACGACGGCACCGAGGCGGGCGACGCGGGCAACGACCTGACGCCGCCGGACACCGGGGACGACACCGCGGTGCCCGGCGACGACACCGAGACCCCGGCGCCGACGCCCCAGCCGACCGACCCCGGCGCGACCGCCGACGCCCAGACCCGCCTGACCCAGGCGCTCGAGGACATGAACCAGGCGATCCTCGACGGGCAGCAGGCGCTCGCGGACGGCGACTTCGCCGCCTACGGCGAGGCGCAGGACCGGCTCAGCGCGGCGCTCGACGCCGCGGTGGCCGCGGACAACGAGCTCAACGCCGGGGGCTGACGCCGGCGCGGGGTCCGCACGACGGCGGGCCGGTCCCCTTGCGGGGCCGGCCCGCCGTCGCGTCCGGCGTCCGGCCGCTGTGACCGAGGGCACGGGGGCTCGATTTGGACTGGGCGTCACGCTGGCGTAACGTAGTGATCACCGACGCGGGGTGGAGCAGCTCGGTAGCTCGCTGGGCTCATAACCCAGAGGTCGCAGGTTCAAATCCTGCCCCCGCTACTCAGGAAGCAGCACGTCAGAGGCCCTTCCGATCGAGAGATCGGGAGGGCCTCTGGCGTTGCGGTAAGCACTTGGTCAGCAGCGGAGACCGGCGAACGCGGGCGGACGCTCGCGGGCGGCGGCGGAAGATCCGCCGCTGTGCAGGGCGGCGATCGGGCAGCAGTGCGACCGATTCGTCGACATGTCGACCGTTCCCGTCAGCTGGCCCGGCCGTCCCCAGTTGCGTCAAGGTGCGCCCTCCAGGCCGGTTCGGCTGGTGTCGTCGCTGCCATCCACGGCGTCGACGCGCGCAAGGAGCTCGCGCAATTCGCCCAGCCTGATCGAGGGGCTTCAACCGTCGCTTGACGGCAGCCGCTCGACGTCGTCATCGCCGTCGAGGCGGAGCGCCCTCGTAGGGTCCAGACGGCGGGACGAGCCCAACCTCACCTCAGCGGCGGTGCAACTACGCCATGGAGATGGCGGGTGCCTCCGCAGAGGCAGCTGGGGAGCGGCGGACCGGAGTTGCGGTCGTGACACCAATCGGGTGAGCGGCGACTTCGGCGTACAGCCGAGCGGTGGCTCCGGTGATGGTGTCAGGGGCGTGGACGATGCGGCGTTCCAGGCGGGCTTCGGCGAGGTCGGGCCGTTCACTCACCAGATCTCGTGGCAACGTCAGAGCCGGCATCAGCAGGAGGCCCGTCCGCGCGAGTCGGTCGAACGTCGTTCCCTCGTGAACGGCGATGTCGGCCATGACCTGCACGGCGCCGTTGAGAACGGCGGCGACGTGCCGCTCAGACGGGGCGAACGGCGCTGACGTCTGACGGTGCTCGATCGGGGCGAGATCCCGCAGCAGGCGGGCGGCCGCTCCGGCGTCGTCGCGGATGCTCGTCGCCGGGGGCTCGAGGATCGCGAACTCCGACAGGGCGTGGTGGAGGCGCTGCCAGGCGCGCGCGTGCTGGACGAGTGCGCCGGCTCCCCAGTTCACGCCTCACCGTCGTCGCCAACCTATACCCCTGGGGGGTATGGTCGAGAACTACCGGCTGAAGTCCGATATTCCCGATCAGTTCAGGGGCTCGGGCAGGAGCGCAGCGCGGTGCCGGGGAAGTCGGGGACGGGGCGCGCGTCGGCCTCAGCCGCCGTCGCCGCGATGCCGTTGCGCTGGATGTCCTCGATGAGCCAGTCCATCTCGGCGATCTCGCGCTGCTGGGCCTCGATGATCTCGACGGCGAGCTCGCACACCCGCACGTCCTCGATCTGCGCGCGCTCGGAGCGGGTGATCGCGAGGGAGTGGTGGGGGATCATCGCGCGCATGAAGGCGGTGTCACCCACCGTGACCTGGCTGCGGTCGAGGGCTACGCCGCCGGCGAGAAGCAAGACGCTGACGACGACAACGGCGATGTTCGCCTTGGCGTTCTTGTACATGTTCAGCATCCAGCCGAGCATGATCAGGCCCATCGTGCCGCCCATGGTGATGGCCATGAAGACGCGGCTCTGGCTGAAGCGCACGTGGCTCCACTCCCACGAGCCGACGAACATGACCCAGTACATGACCACCATGGCCGTGAGGATCATGGCCGCGAATCGGAGGTACATGCCTTTCATCGGATGACCCTGCCCGCCGCCGTGCTCCTCACCACCGTGATGGGCGCCGCCATCGTGCTGGTCCGTCGAACCGCCCTCGTGCTCACGCTGTGTCGGCATCGTCTAGTCCTCCTCGTCTCGCTGTGTCACCTGCCGGTGTACTTCACCGGCTCGCGCGCGGCTGGGGGCAGCCGCCGGGGCGCGGGAGCAGGTTCAGCCGAGGGCCGCGAGCAGCTCGCCGCACGCCGTCTCGCAGTCCCGGCACGCCTCCGCACAGATGCGGCAGTGCTCGTGCATCCCTGCGTGCTGCTCGCACTCGTCTCCGCAGGCGCGGCAGGCGGCGATGCACGCCTCGAGGTGGGCGCGCGTGAGGTTCGCGTCGTAGGCGGTGTGGCGGGACAGGATCCGCGCCGTCGTCGCACAGCTGTCGGCACAGTCGAGGTTCGAGCGGATGCACTTGCGAAGGTCCGCGACCATCTCCTCGCTAAGGCACGCGTCCGCGCATGCCGTGCACGCCTGCGAACACGCAACGAGGGCGTCGATGACCATGGCCAGCAGCTGGCGGTCGAGGTTGATCGTCGCGGGGTACGTGTCGAGCATCTCGCTGGTCTTCATGTCGGCCTCCTGGCGGTAGGTCGTGCGGCCGGCGCCCGGCGCGCGCCGCGGGACCTTTTCGATGCTACGAAGCCGCTAGCGTGCGCGCGCGGTGAGAGGGCCAAGGCCGCCATGAAGGTTTCATGAAGGCCTCAGCCGAACGTCGTACGAGAAGGCGCCCAGCGCCGGGCGCTCAGCGGTGAGTCGAGCAACGGCCCCACCGAGGCGTGCACAGCATCCGGCGATGTGGATGACGCGGATGCGCAGGTGTGGGCGGCGGCTGGCGAGTGGGCGTGAGGTCCCGCCACCGGGCTACGGCACGTCGTCGGGCGTCAGGCTAAGCAGCGGTTATGCCGCTGACCGCCCAGCGGCGGCGGGCCTGGGTGGGGCCGTCGTCGTCGCGGCTTGTGCCTTGGTCGGCATCTTCCTCATCGTGGCCCACGTCGCGATGATCGCGGGCATGCTCGACCCGTCCGGCGTCGGATGGGACGCGACCCATGTCATGAACGACGGCCCCACCATGGACGGCGCGACGCAACGACCCCCGGCTCCGCGGGCGTCACGATGCCCCGACCGTCGCAGGCCTGGGCACTCGTGTCGGCGCCATGCCGCAGACCGGGCTTCAGCGACCCTTCATCAGACCTCGACCCAGCCTTCGGGCCGTCCACCCGACGCTTGACTCGTGGCGCCGTCCGGCGCCAAGAGGAGCGCAGCGATGTCCTGGTGCCTGGGCCTAGGTGTACTGACTCGCTGCGTTGTTGACGCGGTCGATGGGTGTGAGGCCGCCGATGCCGAGGTGGGGTCGGTCCATGTTGTAGTGCTCGAGCCAGGCGGCCAAGGCCGCCGCGCGGTCGGCGTTCGATGACCAGATGCGGGAGTAGGCCCACTCGGTGGCCAGAGTTCGGTTCAGCCTCTCCACCTTGCCGTTGGTCCAGGGGCAGTGCGGTCGGATGAACTTCTGGACGATGCCCAGGTCGGCCGCGGTTTGCCGGAAGACGGCGGAGTTGCGGTAGGCGAACGCGTTGTCGCTGATCACCCGCTCGACCTGGATGCCGTGATCGGCGTAGAACGCCGTCGCGCGGGCTAGGAACGCGGCGGCAGTGACGCCTTTCTCGTCGGTGTGGATCTCGGCGTAGGCGAGGCGGGAGTGGTCGTCGATCGCGGTGTGGACGTAGTCGTATCCGGTCGGGACCTTCTTGTGCCGGTGATCGACCGTGGACGCCCGGCCGTGTGCTCGCCAACCGCCGCCGTCAGGGATCCGCCCGAGCTTCTTGACGTCGATGTGGACCAGCGACCCAGGGTGCGGGTGCTCGTAGCGGACCGCCGTGCGGCGCATGGCGCGGATGACCTGCCCGGTGACCGGGTCGCAGTCCGCCAGCCGCGGAACCCGGTGCCGGGCCAGGACCCGCCCGACGGTCGAGGCCGGCAACCCGACCAGACGCCCGATCGTCACAGGTCCGCGACGGGTCAGCATCCGCGCGATCCGCACCCGGGTCTCGGCGCAAGGGCTCGTACGGCGCGGGTGGGTGTGGGCCACGCTCGGGCGGTCGACCAGGCCGGCGCGGCCCTCAGCCTGGAACCGGCGCCACCACCGCCACGCCGTGGTGCGCGAGACACCCATCTCCGCGGCGACATGCGCGACCGGACGACCCGCACCGATCCGCTGGACCATGGTCAACCTGCCGGCAGGAGTCAGCCGGGCGTTAGCGTGGGACACGAGAGACCTCCGTGTGCTCGAGAGAAGCCGTCAGACAGCTCCCACTCGACCCGGAGGTCTCTCCTCACGTCAACAACGGTCCGGGTCAGTACACCTAGGAGCAGGCGGCTGGTTGATGCTCGCTGCCAGCGTGGCCGTACTCGCGCTCGCCGTCTGGGCGGTCCTGCGCCTCTTCCCTGCGTCACCTGCACCTGAACCGCCCCGGCTTCCGTAGAGGCTCTCAATCCACGGAGGATGAGAGTCATGGCAGCACCGAGGAAGTACCCGGAGGAGCTTCGGGAGCGAGCGATCAGGATGGCCGTCGATGCGCGGCGTGACCCCGCGACGCGGGTCGGGGCGCTGCGCCGGATCGGTGACCAGCTCGGGATCAATCCCGAGACGTTGCGGAACTGGGTCACCCAGGCCGAGGTCGACGCCGGCGATCGACCCGGGACGAGCACGTCGGACGCGCAGCGGCTGGCCGAGCTCGAGCGGGAGAACCGTGAGCTGCGCCGATCCAACGCGATCTTGAGGTCGGCGTCGGCTTTCTTCGCGGCGGAGCTCGACCGCCCACAACGGTGATCGTGGAGTACATCGACGGCCACAAGGGCCAGTTCGGGGTCGAGCCGATCTGCAGGGAGCTGCAGGTCGCCCCGAGCACCTACTACGCGGCCAAGACACGTCCAGCCTCGGCGCGGTCTGTCGGCGACGCCGAGCTGACCGAGGTGATCACCGCTGAGCACGCGGGGAACTACGGGGTCTACGGGGCGCGCAAGATGTGGAAGCACCTGCACCGCCTGGGCCACCCGATCGGGCGCTGCCGGGTCGAACGCTTGATGCGCGCCGCTGACCTGCACGGAGCCGTCCGCGGCCGGGCCAGGCGCACCACGATCCCGGGCAAGGACGGTTGCCGCGCCGGGGACCTGGTCAACCGCGCGTTCACCGCGACCGCCCCGAACCAGCTGTGGGTCGCGGACTTCACCTACGTCCGGACGTGGGCCGGCTTCAGCTACGTCGCGTTCATCATCGACGTCTACTCACGCATGATCGTCGGCTGGAAGGCCGACACCACGATGCGCGCCGACCTGGTCACCGACACCCTGGAGATGGCCGTGTGGTCTCGCGGCCGCGCCGGCGTTACCGACCTGACCGGGCTCATCCATCACACCGATGCAGGGTCGCAATACGTCAGCCTGGCGCTGACCGAGCGGCTCGCCGCGCTCGGCATGCGGGCCTCGATCGGGACCGTCGGCGACGCCTACGACAACGCCCTGGCCGAGTCCACCATCGGCCTGTTCAAGACCGAGCTCATCCGTCGCCGGGGGCCCTGGCGGACGCTGGATGACGTCGAGATCGCGACCCTGGAGTGGGTCGACTGGTTCAACAACCGGCGCCTGCACACCGAGCTCGGCGACATCCCACCGAGCGAGCACGAGGCCGCCCACTACCGTCAGATCACGGCGTCCACGACGCTGGAAACCAAAGAACCGAGCCTCCACTGAACCCGGGGCGGTTCACTACTGCTGCTGCGTGCTGGACGCCTTCAGCCGCAAGATCATCGGCTGGTCGATCGACTCCACCCAGGACACCCGTCTGGTCATCAACGCCCTCGACATGGCCGTCGGCAACCGCGACCCAGCCCCGGGAGGGATCGTGCACGCCGACCACGGGGCCCAGTTCACGTCGTGGGCGTTCGGCGACCGCATCCGCCGGGCCGGGCTCATGCCCTCGTTCGGGTCCGTCGGTGACGGTCTGGACAACGCGATGATGGAGTCGGGCCCTACCCCCGGTTCTTGGACACGGGGTGTGATTACGCGGCGATCGGCAGCGTAGCGGCCCGGCGGGCCTCGTAGGCGGTCGGGGACAGGTAGCCGCACCAGGAGTGGCGGCGGCGGGTGTTGTAGCGGGTCAGCCAGCGGAAGACCTGCCGGCGGCAGGTTGGCTCGTCGGGCCAGCAGGCGTCGTCTTGCAGGACCTCGCGCTTGAGGGTGGCGTTGAACGACTCGGCCATCGCGTTGTCGGCCGAGGACCCGACGGCGCCCATCGACTGGGTCACGCCGAGCCTCGCGCAGACCCTGGCGTAGTCCTTCGAGCAGTAGACCGACCCGTGGTCGGAGTGGAACAGCGCCCCGGCCAGGGTGCCGCGGGTCGCGGCGGCGGCCTTGAGCGCGTCTTCGACGAGCTCGGTGCGCATGTGGTCGGCGACTGCCCACCCGACGAGCCGGCGGGAGTGGCAGTCGATGACCGTGGCGAGGTAGAGGTTCGTGCCGTCGGCGATCGGCAGGTAGGTGATGTCGCCGACGTAGCGCCGGTTCGGTGCCGGCGCGGTGAAGTCCCGCTTGAGCAGGTCGGGGTGCTTGCGGCCCGACGGCTCGGGGATCGTGGTCCGCACTCGACGCTTCTTGACGTAGCCCGCGATACCCGCCGCGCGCATCACCCGGGCGACGCGCTTGTGGTTGACCTGCTCACCGGCGGGCGCGTCGTCGTTGAGCTCGGCCGTGACCCGCGGCGCGCCGAGCGTGCTGTCCGCGGCGTGGACCTTGCGGATCCGTGCCTCGAGCCGAGCGTCCGCCGCGGCGCGCTCGGCCCGCGCCGGCGCGCCAGCCTTCCACGCGTAGTAGGACGAGCGCTCGACCTGCACGAGCTCGCACAGTCGCTTCACCGGGTAGGTGGCGGAGTTGTCGGCGACGAACTGGAAGCGACTCACCAGCGCGTCTCCCCGGCGAAATACTTCGCCGCCTGCTGCAAGATCGCCCGCTCGGTGGACAGCTTGGTCGTCTCGACCTCGAGCTCGCGGACCCGGGCCTCGAGCCGGGCGATCCGCTCCTGCGGCGACTCGCCGACAGGCGCCGTCGAGCTCGCCGCAGCGCTCTTGGACCGCAACGGGCTGGGCGTCGCCGACCCGTCGACGGCCGTCTTGGCGCCCGTGCCGTAGACCTCGAGCCAGTGGCGCAGCGTGCCGCGCACGATGCCCAGGTCCGCGGCGATCCCGCGCACCGTGGCGCCCGGAGTGGACTCGTACAAGTCGACGGCCTGACGACGGAACTCCTCGGAGTAGCTCTTCCTGGCCATGAACTGGATCATCTCGCTTCCCCAGCGCGTTGCTGGATTCAGCGTGTCCAAGAACCGGGGTCAGGCCCCGGTGCCGCGGGTCGCGGCGGCGGCCTTGAGCGCGTCTTCGACGAGCTCGGTGCGCATGTGGTCGGCGACTGCCCACCCGACGAGCCGGCGGGAGTGGCAGTCGATGACCGTGGCGAGGTAGAGGTTCGTGCCGTCGGCGATCGGCAGGTAGGTGATGTCGCCGACGTAGCGCCGGTTCGGTGCCGGCGCGGTGAAGTCCCGCTTGAGCAGGTCGGGGTGCTTGCGGCCCGACGGCTCGGGGATCGTGGTCCGCACTCGACGCTTCTTGACGTAGCCCGCGATACCCGCCGCGCGCATCACCCGGGCGACGCGCTTGTGGTTGACCTGCTCACCGGCGGGCGCGTCGTCGTTGAGCTCGGCCGTGACCCGCGGCGCGCCGAGCGTGCTGTCCGCGGCGTGGACCTTGCGGATCCGTGCCTCGAGCCGAGCGTCCGCCGCGGCGCGCTCGGCCCGCGCCGGCGCGCCAGCCTTCCACGCGTAGTAGGACGAGCGCTCGACCTGCACGAGCTCGCACAGTCGCTTCACCGGGTAGGTGGCGGAGTTGTCGGCGACGAACTGGAAGCGACTCACCAGCGCGTCTCCCCGGCGAAATACTTCGCCGCCTGCTGCAAGATCGCCCGCTCGGTGGACAGCTTGGTCGTCTCGACCTCGAGCTCGCGGACCCGGGCCTCGAGCCGGGCGATCCGCTCCTGCGGCGACTCGCCGACAGGCGCCGTCGAGCTCGCCGCAGCGCTCTTGGACCGCAACGGGCTGGGCGTCGCCGACCCGTCGACGGCCGTCTTGGCGCCCGTGCCGTAGACCTCGAGCCAGTGGCGCAGCGTGCCGCGCACGATGCCCAGGTCCGCGGCGATCCCGCGCACCGTGGCGCCCGGAGTGGACTCGTACAAGTCGACGGCCTGACGACGGAACTCCTCGGAGTAGCTCTTCCTGGCCATGAACTGGATCATCTCGCTTCCCCAGCGCGTTGCTGGATTCAGCGTGTCCAAGAACCGGGGTCAGGCCCCGTCGTTCTGGTCCTCGATGCAGATCGAGCTGCTCAACCGGCAACGCTGGAACACCCGAGTCGAGCTCGCGAACGCGATCTTCGAGTACATCGAGATCTTCCACAACCGTCGCCGCCGACACTCGAGCCTGGGCTACCTCAGCCCGATCGAGTTCGAGCTACGCTCCGAACTGCCACCCATCCCGGCCTGACCACCACACGCACCGTGGTAACCAAGCCGTAGGGCAGCTCAGTGTGCCCTGATGCAGGGTTCGACACCGCCGATCTGACCACCTTCTGCCGTCTCGACGAGCTCGGCCTCGTCGTGACCGGCCAGCGACTCGAGCCCGACCGGGCAGTGCTGGCCTGTCGCGTCGTCGAACCCCTCGAATCCGACGAACGTTGGTGTCGGCGCTGCGGCTGTGAGGGCGTTGCACGCGACACCGTTACCCGGCGCCTGGCCCACGAGCCGTTCGGTTGGCGGCCCACGACGTTGATGATCACGATCCGCCGCTACTCCTGCACCGGCTGCACTCATGTGTGGCGCCAGGACACCACCGCGGCCGCCGAACCGCGAGCGAAGCTCTCGCGCCGCGCGCTGCGCTGGGCGCTGGAAGCCATCGTGGTTCAGCACCTCACCGTCGCCCGGATCGCCGAAGGTCTCGGGGTCGCATGGAACACCGCCAACAACGCCGTGCTCGCCGAAGGCAGACGGGTCCTGATCAACGACCCGTCCCGGTTCGACGGCGTCACCGTGCTCGGCGTCGATGAGCACGTCTGGAGACACACCCGCCGTGGCGACAAGTACGTCACCGTGATCATCGACCTCACCCCGATTCGTGACGGCACCGGTCCTGCGCGGCTACTCGACATGGTCGAGGGCCGCTCCAAGGCCGCGTTCAAGACCTGGCTCGCTGAACGTCCCGCAGCGTGGCGCGACGGCGTCGAGGTCGTCGCGATGGACGGGTTCACCGGCTTCAAGACCGCCACCAGCGAAGAACTGCCCGAAGCGACCGCGGTGATGGATCCCTTCCACGTCGTCCGTCTGGCCGGCGATGCCCTCGATCGGTGCCGACGCAGGGTCCAGCAGATCATCCACGGCCACCGCGGCCGCAAAGACGACCCGCTCTACCGCGCCCGGCGGATGCTGCACACCGGCGCTGGGTTGCTCACCGACAAGCAGTGCGAACGGTTGCACGAGCTGTTCGCACCTGATGCCCACGTCGAGGTTGAGGCGACCTGGGGCGTCTACCAGCGCATGATCGCCGCCTACCGCGAGCCCGACCGCGCCAAGGGCCGTGAGTTGATGGCAAAGCTGATCGACTCGCTCAGCCACGGCGTCCCGGCCACACTCGCCGAGGTCATCACGCTGGGACGGACGTTGAAGAAGCGAGCCGACGACGTGCTGGCCTACTTCGATCGACCTGGCACGTCGAACGGACCGACCGAGGCGATCAACGGTCGGCTCGAGCACGTCCGCGGCTCAGCGCTCGGGTTCCGGAACCTCACCAACTACATCGCTCGCTGCTTGCTCGAGACCGGAGGCTTCAGGCCGCAACTACACCCTGGATTGTGAAGAGCCTGATAGATCTCGCCGCGCTTGCGCACGACTCCCGGGAAGTCTCGTACCAGATCGGAGGCGCGCCGATCGAAGTCGTACGGGCACGAGGAACCGTGCTCGCTGTGGCGGTGCTTCAGCTTGAAGTGCAGGCGGACGTCGACCGTCTGGCCGGTACGAGGGTCCGTTCTCGTGTACGCGGCTTGCCACGTCGCAGCGACGCCGCAGCCGGCGCACCGGATGCCGTCGCGGTCGAACCGGCTCGGGTCGGGCTCGATCTCCTCCGGTGTCCACCGATGCCCGAGCCTGTCGATCACGATCGGGATCGACGGACGCCACCGTTCCACGAGGTCACCTCCACCGCCCAAGGGGCCGCTTCGCGGCTTTGCTCAGGAGCGTCGCATCCGGTCGCGGGGTCTGTCGGCTCATTCGGCCCTCGGATCCGCGGTGACTTCCGCATCCGATTCATGTGGCGACTGACCTTAGGCCTTTGGTCCGGAACTCAGATCGGCATCTACGGAGATTTCGGGCAAATCCATCAGTTCGGACTGGCAAACCCAAGAACCTGGTACCCGATTCGCATCGCTCGGCAGACATGGTCGCTTACGTTCGTCATTGCGGATGACCGGGCCGAGGATGGAGCAGATGTGTGTCGAGCGAAGAATGACCCGCGCGGCTGGTACCGGTGTGACTGGGAGCTGAGCACGTTCATCAGCCGGTTGGTGGCCCTCGAGGCAGAGGTGGTGGCCGCCGGATACCTGGGGGAGTCCTCCGATCGCGGGCCGCTGAGCGCCGATCTGGTCGCTGGCGCGAAGGTCGTGATGGTCGAGATGGTGCTCGAACTCGTCGACCCCTCCCACGAGGGTGTGCCGTCGCGCGGCCTTGCGCAGACGCACCTGTGGTGCGACATCGCCGCGACGATCGGGAACGCCTGTGCAGGGATCGCCGGTCTGCCCGCTGCCATCGCCGACACGGTGACCGTGGCTACTCGTCCGGCCGTCTCAGGCCCGTGTGTCGGGGCGTGGTCACGGCCTGGCTGGGGCTGCTTGCAGGCTCGGGGCTCGCGGACGTGTCGACGATCGGACACCTCGCGGATGTCGTCGCCGTTGACAGCTGCCCCGACCAGCGCAGGCACCCTGACGTGCGTGAGTGCGGTGAGCGGCTCACGACGTGGCTCGGCGACGAGATCATGAGCCGTGCCAGTTCTCCCGGCGTGGGAGGCGGCCCGAGCTGACGTCAGCAGGGTCCGGTCGATGGGCAGGCGACGGACGATCCGGTAGGGGAGGCGTTGATGGCGAACGGGCTCGACGCGGTGCTCGCGACGGCGGAGCTCGGTGAGGAGGAGCGCGCGGCGATCGAGGCCGCGCAGGCACGGTTCATCGGGGTGGGTGAGCGTCAGCGGTTCGCGCGCTGGCACGACTTGTGGCCGCTGCTCGACGTCGGTGCCCGCCGCAGTGTCCTGGTCGCTCTAGCCGGTCAAGCAGAGTTCGACCTGCTTCCTGAGGAGGTCGCCGCGCTGCAGTGGCGCGAGTCGCCCGGGCGTGGGGTGTACCCGGACGCGGTTCTCGAGCTTCCCGGCAACGGCGAAGCCCCGGGCGTGGTCTGGGCCGTCCTGGAGTACAAGCTGCGGGCCTCGCTCAACGGGCCGATGCTCTCCAGCGTCCTGGGCGCACCGGACGACGGCACTCTTCTCCAGAGCGCAGGTCCGGAGTTGAGAGCTGCCGCCTACCGGTGGCACCCCGGCGGGCCGCTGCGCGTCCCTCAGCTCGTGGCTTACTACGCGGCCCGCGATCGTCTGTTCGGCGGACGCACGGATGCCCGGACGCGGTGGTTGCTGCTCACGCCCCGCGGCTGGCGTGCCGGGTGGGACGGACGGTGGTCGGTCCCCGCGCACGCGTGGACTTGCGGTGAGCGTGACGTCATCGTCGAGATCCCGAGCATCTGGCGGCGCCGCCCGCTCGAGGACGTGGTCGTTGTCCTCCTCGATCTCCTGCGATCCTCTTCGCTCACGTCCGGCACGGGGAGTCAGCTGGTCGAGGCGATCGGTGCTGTGCTCGCCGCGCCCGGCACATGGCGTTGGAGGGGCCGAACCCGCAGCGGCGGCGAGGTGGCGTTCCGGACCCTGGCCGATGTCGTCGGTGGTGGGTGCGGGTTGTGGGACGGGTGCGTCACTGCGGTGTGGCGCACGGGGCCCGACGGCTCGTCGGCCTCTGCCGAGGTTCGGCTCGAGGAGGGGACCGGGTACATCATCGTGCCTCGCGATGCTCACGGTGTCGTGGACGCGGACGACAAGGAGCTGCTCGTGGAGGCGTTGACGGGCGCCGGGCAGCGGCTGCCCGGAACGGGCTGCGCGCGACACCCTGGTCGAGGCAACTGCGGGTGCGTCGATGTCGACGGCTTCGACCTGACGTGTCTGCGCGAGCGGCGCGCGCGGGATCCGGAGCAGCGCTGCCTGATGCTCACGTGAGACCTGGGGCCTCACGTCGTCTCGACCCCGACTGCCCCCAGCCGGGCTCGACTCGGTCGAGCGGTCGTGGTGTGCACTCGGGCCTCGAGCGGACTCGACTGGCATGTGAAGAGGCGATGCTCGACCCGGCCCACGAAGCAGCAACGTAGGCTTCCTGGTCACCGACGCGAGGTCGATCACAACCCTGCAAACTGTAGCCCGCGGGGTTACAGTTTGCAGGGTTCTCCACGTCGAGGAGGTTGCTGTGCCCGATGCCCGACGCCTCGTCGCTCGTCGTCCCCTGCGGACGATCCGGCCGGCCGATCTGGACGGGGTGTTCGCCAACCCGCGCGCCACGCTGCAGCGGCTGGAGCGCGACGGCGTGGTCCACCGCCTCGCGTACGGCTACTACTGCGAGGTACCGGCCGACGCCGATCCGGCGACGTGGCTGCCGTCGATCGAGGCCGCGGCGATGGGCGTGGCGCTCGCGCGCGGCGCCCCGTCGGAGCCGGTCCTCATGGGGATGTCGGCCGCCCGCGTGCACGGTGCGCTCCCACGCGCGGTCGCGACGGCGACGGTCGCGGTCGCGGCCGGGGGGCGGCGCCCGGTCCACCTCGTGGACCGGGCGGGGACGATCCGGTTCGTGGAGCGCGACACGGCGGCGCTCGACGCCGAGCGCGTGCGCACGGACCTGGGCGCCGCGCTCGTCACCACCCCGGAGCAGACGGTGCTGGACGTGGCCCGGTTCCGGTCGGCCGACCCGGAGGCGCCGGCAGTGGTCCGGGCGCTCTGGCCGCGGGTGGACCGGGTCCAGCTCGTCCAGCTCGCGCGATCGTCGCGGGGTGTCGCGGCGCTGCGGCGCGCGGAGGCGATGGCCTCGTGACGCTCTCGGGACCCGATCTCGCGCGGGTGGCCGACCAGTTCGGCGCGGCCGACGCCCAGGTCCGCCGCGACCACCTCATCAGCCACGTCCTCGGTGCGCTCGCGGCGCACGTCCCTGCCGGGCGCCTGACGTTCTTCGGCGGCACGGCTCTGTCGCGGACCCACATCCCCGACGGCCGTCTCAGCGAGGACATCGACCTGCTGGCGACCGGACCGCGGGCGGAGGTCCTGCGGGAGATCGAGTCGGCCGTCCGCCGCGGCGTGCAGCGCAGCCACGGCCGCCCGACGTGGGACCCGCCCCTGCGCGACACGTCGGGGTCGCAGGCCAGCATCCTGTCGGCGGGCGAGGCGTCGATCCGGGTCCAGGTGCTCGACGGTGCGGGGTACCCTTGGCCGACCGAGGTGCGCGACATCGAGCAGCGCTACGGGGACGCCCCGCCCGCACGGCTGCGGACCTTCACCGCCCCGGCGTTCGCCGCCGCCAAGCTCTCCGCGTGGGTGGACCGCGCGCTCAGCCGCGACCTGTGGGACCAGGCGCACCTGGCGGACAGGGGGCTCGTGGACCCCGAGGCGGCCCGCCTGTTCCTCCGCCACGGGCAGTTCGCCCACCGGCCGGACGCCTGGGTCTTCACGACGCCGCCGTCCGAGGAGCAGTGGCACGACTCGCTGGCCCACCAGACGCGCCTGGGTGAGTCGGCGGCGGAGTCGCTGGTCCGGGTCCGGGACGCGTGGATGCGCGCGTTCGACTCCGCTGCCGACACGGCTGAGGGCGGGGTCTGACTCAGCCCTGCGACCGCCCCATGAGCTCGAGGGTGTCCACCACGCGGTTCGAGAACCCCCACTCGTTGTCGTACCAGGCCACGACCTTCACGTGCCGCCCGTCCACCCGCGTGAGGTGCGAGTCGAAGACCGAGGACGCCGAGTTCCCCGCGATGTCGGTCGACACCAGGAAGTCCTCCGAGTACTCCAGCACGCCGGCCAGCGCGCCCGAGGCCGCGGCGCGGTAGGCCGCCAGCACGTCCTCGCGGGTGACGTCCCGGGCCACGGTGGCGTTGAGCTCGACGAGCGAGCCCACCGGGACAGGCACCCGGATCGAGTCGCCGGACAGCCGGCCGTCGAGCTGCGGCAGCACGAGCCCGATCGCCTTGGCGGCACCCGTCGTCGTGGGCGCGATGTTCAGGGCCGCCGCCCGGGCCCGGCGCGGGTCGCGGTGCGGGCCGTCCTGCAGGTTCTGCTCCTGCGTGTAGGCGTGCACGGTCGTCATGAAGGCGTGCTCGATGCCGGCGAGGTCGTCGAGGACGGCCGCCAGCGGCGCGAGCGCGTTCGTCGTGCACGAGGCGTTCGAGACGACGGTGTGCGCCGCCGGGTCGTACGCGTCGGTGTTGACGCCGTAGGCGATCGTGACGTCGGCGCCGTCCGACGGGGCCCCGACCAGGACCGCGCGGGCGCCCGCGTCGAGGTGGCCGCGGGCCGCGGCGGCGCTCGCGAACCGTCCGGTCGACTCCAGCACGACGTCCACGCCGAGCTCGGCCCAGGGCAGGTGCGCCGGCTCGCGCTCGGCGAGGACGCGGATGCGGCGGCCGTCGACGACCAGGTGGTCGCCGTCCACGGACACCGGCCGGCCGAGCCGCCCGGCCGTCGAGTCGAAGGCGAGGAGCCGGGCCAGGGCGGCCGGCTCGGTGAGGTCGTTCACGGCGACGACCTCGAGGTCGCTGCCGCGCTCGAGCAGCGCGCGCAGCACGTTGCGGCCGATGCGTCCGAAGCCGTTGATGGCGACGCGGGTCATGGGATCCTCCCGGTGGTGTTCCGTTCGTGTCCCACCAGCGTCGTCGCGGGGGAGCGACCCGGACAGCGGCCGGGGCGCCATGGTCCGCACGGATCTCGCCAGTCCCCGGATGCGGCCCGGGCGGGGCGCGCGAGGGCTACTCGCCGCGCGTGAAGGTGCGCCGGTACTCGCTCGGGGTCGTGCCCAGGACGCGCTGGAAGTGGCGCCGCAGGTTCGCGCCGGTCCCCAGTCCCACGTCGACGGCCACCTGCTCGACGGAGCGCTGCGAGCGCTCGAGCAGCTCCCGGGCCACGTCGATCCGGGCCCGCAGGATCCACTCCATCGGCGTGTACCCGGAGTCCTCGACGAAGCGGCGCGAGAACGTGCGCGGCGACACCGCGGCGTGCCGGGCCAGCACGCCCAGCGTCAGCGGCTCCCCGAGGCGGTGCAGCGCCCACTCCCGGGTGGCGGCGAACCGCTCGCCCAGCGGCTCGGGGACGCTGCGCGGCACGTACTGCGCCTGGCCGCCGCTGCGGTACGGCGCGGCGACCAGGCGGCGGGCGGCGTGGTTGGCGGGCGCGACGCCGAGGTCCCGCCGGATGATGTGCAGGCACAGGTCGATCCCCGACGCCGCGCCCGCCGAGGTGAGCACCCGCCCCTCGTCCACGAACAGCACGTTCTCGTCCACCGTGACGCGCGGGTACCGCGCCGCGAACGACCGCGTGTAGTGCCAGTGCGTGGTGGCGCGCCGGCCGTCGAGCAGCCCCGTCGCCGCGAGGGCGAACGCGCCGGTGGAGATCGCGGCGAGGTCCGCACCGCGCTCGTGCGCCGCGACGAGCGCGTCCACCACCGCGGCGGGCGGGTCCTCCCGGTCGGGCTGGCGGTACCCGGGGATGAAGACGACGTCGGCCCAGGTCAGCGCGTCCAGGCCGTCCGCGACGTGGTACGCCAGGCCGTCGCCGCCCCGGACCAGGCCCGGCTCCGGACCGCAGACGCGGACCTCGTAGGGCATGCTCGGCCGGTTCGTGAACACCTGCGCCGGGATGCCGACGTCGAGCGGCTTGGCCCCGTCGAGCACGAGCACGGCGACGCGGCGGAGGCGGGTGGCGGCCACGGCGCCAGCGTAGGGCGCGACTGCCGATATCCCCTCGCCCCGCCGCGCGTCCCGCCCTACCGTCCGGACCGTGCACGCCGTCACCGAGCGCCTGGTCCTCCGTCCGTTCACCGCCGGGGACGGCGCGGCGCTGCACGCGTACCTGGCCTTGCCGGAGGTGGTCCGGTTCGAGCCGTACGGCCCGTACGACCGCGCAGGAGCCGACGCGGAGGCGGCCCGGCGCGCGACCGACCCGCGGTTCGTCGCGGCGGAGCGGGCGTCCGACGGGGCCCTGGTCGGGCACGTGTTCCGGGCACCGACCGGGCCGGAGGAGTGGCGGACCTGGACGGTGGGGTACGTGTTCCACCCGGCCTTCGGGCGGCAGGGCTACGCGACCGAGGCCGCCCGCGCGGTCGTGGACGACTGCGTCCGCGGCCAGGGCGCGCACCGCGTGACGGCGCGCTGCGACCCGCGCAACGAACGGTCCTGGCGGCTGCTCGAGCGCCTCGGGATGCGGCGCGAGGGGCACGAGCGGCGGTGCGCGTCGTTCGCGACCGGCCCCGACGGCGCACCCGTGTGGCACGACGCGTACCTGTACGCGGTGCTGGCGGAGGAGTGGCCGCGGGTCTGAGGCTCAGAGCAGCGCGACCAGCGCCTCGGCGTTCCGGGTGAGCCGGATCAGCCGGTCCCGCAGCTCCGCGAACGACCCCCCGGGCGCGCGCCCGACGGCCGCGGCGAGCTCCGCGCCGTCGGCGGCGAGCAGCACCACCTGCATCGCCCGCGGGTCGAACCCGTCGGCGGTGAGCCGCTGCTCCCAGGCGAGGGAGTCGGCCCGGGCTGCCTCGACGACGGCCGGGACGACGGACAGCTGCGCCATGACGGCCCAGTAGTCGGCGCTGTCCGGGTCCTCCAGGTCGGCGAACGTGGCCCGCAGGTAGCCGCGCATCACCCGGCCGGGCTCCAGGTCCGCGGGGTCGGTCTGCGCGTCGACGTCGAGCAGGAACCGGTCGAACGCGTCCTGCGCGAGCGCGACGAGCAGCTGCTCCTTGGAGCCGTAGTGGTGCAGCAGGCCGCTCTTGGAGACGCCGGCGGTGCGCGCGATGACGTCGACGCTCACGCCGGCGCCGTGCTGCGCGACGGCGACGGCGGCGGCGTCCAGCAGCGCACGGCGGGTGCGGGCGGGGTCGCGGCGGGCGCGCTCGGGGTCCTCGGGGGGCGGTGTGGGCACGGGTCCCATCCTTCCAGCAGCGGACGGTTGAGCCGACCGGATGGTCCGTCCGGGGCCCGGTGCGGTACTCTACAGACCAGATGGTCGGCTCAACCGTCCGAAAGGTGGGCGAGGATGATGGCGGGGCGTCAGCAGCAGGTCCGGACCGCGCTGGGGCGGCGGATGACCCGTGCGGTGACCGCGGTCGGGCCGTGCCGGGACGACGACCCGCGCTCCGCCGTCGCGTTCCTGGCGCTCGACGGCTGCGTGCTCGGCTGGTACGCCGGCGTGCACCCGGGCGACCCGGCCTGGTGGAACCGCGCGCTCGGCGCAGTCGCGTCCTACGCCGCGTTGCCGGTCCCCCCGGAGCGGGCCGAGGCGGTGTCCGCCCGCTGGGAGCGGTTCCCGATGCGGGACGAGCTGCCGCTGCTGGACGCCGTGCTGACGCTGGTGCAGCAGGGTGGCGTCCGGTCCGTGACGCTGGAGCGCGTCGCCCGGGCCGCGGGGCGGGACGTGGACTGGCTGTCCAGCCTGTACGGCTCGGTGGACGAGCTGCTCGGCGACCTGCAGGACCGGGTGGCCAGCGACGGGTTCGACGACCTGGCGCCGCTGCACCTCGAGCCGTCGCGCGCCGGCGTGCGGTCGATGCTCGACGTCCTGACCGACGACCGGCGCACCACGTCGCTGCTGCGCACGCTCGCGCTGTCGGGGGTGGAGGTGTCACACGGCGCGGCGACGGCCGCCCGGGAGCTGTCCCCGGTCGCCCGGCCGGGCTGGGAGCGGCTGGACGACGACACGTGGGTCGCGGCGCTCGCGGTCGACGCCTGGGCGCTCGGGTCCAGCGCGTGGGGGCCGTACGCAGAGCAGGAGATGGACGGCGCGGTGGCGGCGGAGCTGCAGCGGCTGATCGGGTGCGGCGCGAGCTGAGCGGTTGACGCGACGCCTCTGGCGATCCTCGCCCGGCTCGAGCGCGACGGCCTCGCCGCCGGCGTCGGGGTCGAGCCGGGCGCCGTGGCCGACGGCAGGGTGTACGCGATCACGCCCGCCGGGGTCCACGAGCTCGAGTGCTGGCTCAGCACGCCGACGGTGCCGTCGGGCCGGCCGGCCGAGCTCGTCACGAAGGTCGTGCTCGGCATCGGGCTGGGGTCGTCCAGGTCCTCGTGCCCCTCGGCTCCGCGCTGGTGCTGGCCGTCGCGACCGGGAGCCTGCTGCTCGTCGCCCGCCTGCGCGACCAGCCCGTGGGCGGCCGGGTCGGGCTCGTGCCGATGGCGGCGGCGCTCGCGGCGACCGTCGCCGTCAGCGCCGCGCTGACGGCCACGGCGAGCCGGCCGGCCGGCCGCAGCCGGATCAGCCCGGAGCAGCTCCGCTCGGAGTGACGCGGCGGTTCCAGGTGCCTCCCGGGGGCGGAGCCGCTACGGTCGGCGGCAGTGATGCAGATCACAGGGGGTGGCGGCATGGGTCTCCGGTCGAGGGGACGCGCGACGACGGGCACCGCGGGATGAGCCGCGTCGAGCCCGCCGTGGACCTGCGGCGCTGGGATCCCGAGGACGAGCGGTTCTGGGACAAGCGCTTCGCGTGGCGGACGCTGTGGATCACGACCTACAACCTCACGCTGGCGTTCTGCGTCTGGTACCTGGTCTCCGCGATCGCGCCGCGCCTGAACGACATCGGGTTCGGCCTGTCGACCGAGCAGCTCTACTGGCTGGTGGCCGTCCCGGGCCTGGCCGGCGGGCTGATGCGCATGGTCTACATGTTCCTGCCGCCGATCGTCGGCACCCGGACGCTGGTCGGCGGCACGGCGACGCTCATGCTGATGCCGATGCTCGGCTGGACGATCGCGGTCCGGGACGCGACGACGCCGTACTGGGTGCTGATCTTCCTGGCGGCCGCGGCGGGCATCGGCGGTGGCGCGTTCTCCGGCTTCATGCCGTCGACGAGCTACTTCTTCCCGAAGCGGTTGCAGGGGACCGCGCTGGGCCTGCAGGCCGGGCTCGGGAACTTCGGGGTCAGCCTGATCCAGTTCCTCACGCCGTGGGTGGTCGGGTTCGGCCTGCTCGGCACGGCCGCGCTCACGCCCCAGCAGACCGAGACCGGTGGCGAGCTGTGGCTGCACAACGCCGGGCTGGTCCTGGTGCCGTGGGTGATCCTCGGGGCGGTGCTGGCCGCGGTGTTCCTGCGCCGGGTGCCGGTCCAGGCGAACATCCGCCAGCAGCTCGACATCTTCCGCGAGAAGCACACGTGGTTCATGACCGCGATCTACACCATGACCTTCGGGGCGTTCAGCGGGTTCGCCGCGCAGCTCGGGCTGATGATCACGAACATCTACGGCGGCTTCGAGGACCCGCCCGACCCGCTGGCGTACGCGTTCCTCGGGCCGCTGATCGGGTCGCTCGTCCGCGCCGGGCTCGGCCCGCTGTGCGACCGGTACGGCGGCGCGATCTGGACGCTCGTGTCCGGCATCGGGATGACCGCGAGCACGGTGTTCACGATCTTCTTCCTCGAGCCCACCGAGCGGTCGCAGTTCACCTGGTTCCTGCTCGGGATGCTCGCGATCTTCTTCTTCGCCGGCGTCGGCAACGCGGGCACGTTCAAGCAGATGCCGATGATCTTCCCCAAGCGGCAGGCCGGCGGCGTCATCGGCTTCACCGCCTCGATCGCGGCGTTCGGGCCGTTCCTGGTCGGCATCGCGCTGTCACTGATGGCGCCGACGACCTTCTTCATCGGCTGCGCCGTGTACTTCGCGGGCTGCACCGTCCTGACCTGGGTGTTCTACGCCCGACCGGGTGCGCCCCGGCCGGGCTGACCCGCCGCCCCGGCGCGCCGCCGCGGCCCCCACCGCGCCCATGCCGCCATCCGCCATCCGCCACTCGCCTGGAGGACCGCACGTGAACCCCACCCGACCCGACGCCCCCGGCCTGGACTCGCCCGCCGCGGACGCGCTGCTCCGGCTCGGCCGCCACCTGCGCCGCGGCACCGTGTCCGACGACCTGCGCACGCTCTACCAGATCGGCGGACGGCAGGCCGACACCTTCTACCGGGACCGGTGGTCGCACGACAAGGTGGTGCGCTCGACGCACGGTGTGAACTGCACGGGCTCGTGCTCGTGGAAGGTCTACGTCAAGGACGGGATCATCACCTGGGAGGCGCAGCAGACGGACTACCCGTCGGTCGGCCCGGACCGGCCGGAGTACGAGCCGCGCGGCTGCCCCCGGGGCGCGGCGTTCAGCTGGTACACGTACTCGCCGACCCGCGTGCGGTACCCGTACGTGCGCGGGACGCTGCTGGAGCTCTACCGGGAGGCGAAGGCCCGCGCCGGCGGGGACCCGGTGGCGGCGTGGGCGAGCATCGCCGACGACCCGGAGACCGCCCGCCGGTACAAGCAGGTCCGCGGCAAGGGCGGCCTGGTGCGAGCGACCTGGGACGAGGCGGTCGAGATCGTCGCGGCCGCCCAGGTGCACACGATCCGCCGGTACGGCCCCGACCGGGTCGCCGGGTTCTCGCCGATCCCGGCGATGTCGATGGTGTCGCACGGCGCGGGCGCCCGGTACCACGCGCTGCTCGGGGCGCCGATGCTGTCGTTCTACGACTGGTACGCGGACCTGCCGGTGGCCTCGCCGCAGGTGTTCGGGGACCAGACCGACGTCCCGGAGTCGGGGGACTGGTGGGACGCCGGGTACCTCATCATGTGGGGCTCGAACCTCCCGGTGACCCGCACGCCGGACGCGCACTGGATGGCCGAGGCGCGCTACCGGGGGCAGAAGGTCGTGGCGGTCTCGCCGGACTACGCGGACAACGTGAAGTTCGCCGACGAGTGGCTGGCGGCCCAGCCCGGCACGGACGGCGCGCTGGCGATGGCCATGGGTCACGTCGTGCTCCGGGAGTTCTTCGTCGACCGGCAGGTCCCGTACTTCCAGGACTACGTGCGCCGGTACACCGACCTGCCGTTCCTCGTGCGCCTCGAGCAGACGGCCGACGGGTGGGTGCCGGGCAAGTTCCTCACCGCGGAGGACCTGCCGGGCGCCGAGGCGCGCAGCGAGAACGCGGCGTTCAAGACGGTGCTGATCGACGTGGCCACGGGCGCCCCGGCGGTGCCCGGCGGGTCGCTCGGCTTCCACTACGGCGAGGGGGGCGCCGGGCGGTGGAACCTCGACCTGGGCGACATCGACCCGCAGCTGTCGGTGGCCGACGACCCGGCCGCGCTGGACCCGGTCGCCGTGCTGCTGCCGCGGTTCGACGCGGTGGACGGGACGCCCGCGACGGCGCTGCGCGGGGTGCCGGTGCGGCGGGTCGGCGAGCACCTGGTGACGTCGGTGTACGACCTGGTGCTGGCCCAGTACGGCGTCGGGCGGCCGGGGCTGCCGGGGGAGTGGCCGACCGGCTACGACGACCCCGCGCAGGGCTGCACGCCCGCGTGGCAGGAGCAGTTCACCGGGGTGGCCGCCGCGAAGGCGGAGCGGATCGGCCGGGAGTTCGCGGCGAACGCCGAGGAGTCCCGCGGCCGGTCGATGATCGTCATGGGCGCCGGGACGAACCACTGGTTCCACTCCGACACGATCTACCGCGCGTTCCTGGCACTGACCACGCTGACCGGCTGCCAGGGCGTGAACGGCGGCGGCTGGGCGCACTACGTCGGGCAGGAGAAGGTCCGCCCGGTGACCGGGCACGCGCACTACGCGAACGCCCTGGACTGGGCGCGGCCGGCGCGCACGATGATCCAGACCGCGTACTGGTACCTGCACAGCGACCAGTTCCGGTACGACCCGTTCGGTGCGGACAGCCTGTCGTCCGCGGCGCCGGGCGCGGCCGGCGGGCAGCTGACCGGACGGAGCACGGCCGACGTCATCGCGCTGTCCGCCCGGCTGGGCTGGATGCCGTCGTACCCGACGTTCGACCGCAACCCCCTGGACCTCGCCGACGAGGTCGCGGCGTCCGGGCGGCCCGCGACCGAGCTGGTGCCGGAGCTGCTGACGTCCGGCGCGCTGCGGTTCGCCGCCGAGGACCCGGACGCCCCGGAGAACTTCCCGCGGGTGCTGACCATCTGGCGGGCGAACCTGCTGGGGTCGTCCGCGAAGGGCGACGAGTACTTCCTGCACCACCTGCTCGGCACCGACTCGAACCTGCGGGCCACGGAGGCGCCGCCGGGCGCCCGGCCTCGCGAGGTGACCTGGCGGGACGAGGCGCCGACCGGGAAGCTCGACCTGCTGGTGACGCTCGACTTCCGGATGACCAGCACGACGGTGTACTCGGACGTCGTGCTGCCGGCGGCCACCTGGTACGAGAAGCACGACCTCAGCACGACGGACATGCACCCGTTCGTGAACTCGTTCAGCCCGGCGATCGCGCCCCCGTGGCAGACCCGCACGGACTTCGACATCTTCCAGACGCTGGCCCGGCGGTTCAGCGCGCTCGCCGCCGACCACCTCGGGGTGCGGCAGGACCTGATCGCGGTGCCGCTGACCCACGACACCCCCGACGAGCTCGCCACGCCCCACGGCCGGGTGCGGGACTGGAAGGCGGGTGAGTGCGACCCCGTCCCGGGCGTGACGATGCCGAAGCTCGTCGTCGTCGAGCGGGACTACGGCGCGATCGGCGCGAAGATGGCGGCGCTCGGGCCGCTGCTGGACACCCTCGGCACGACGACGAAGGGCGTCACGTACGACGTCGGCCCGGAGGTCGAGCTCCTCGGGCGGACCAACGGCGTCGTGCGCGGCGGGCCGGCGGCCGGTCGGCCGTCGCTGGCGCGGGACCTGGACGTCTGCGAGGCGATCCTCGCGCTCTCCGGGACGACGAACGGGCGGCTCGCGGTGCAGGGGTTCCACACGCTCGAGAAGCGCACCGGGCACCCGATGGCCGACCTCGCGGCGGAGCACGAGGGCAAGCACGTGACGTTCCGCGACACCCAGGCGGCGCCCGTGCCGGTCATCACGTCGCCGGAGTGGTCCGGGTCGGAGAGCGGCGGGCGGCGCTACTCGCCGTTCACGATCAACGTCGAGCGGCTGCGGCCCTGGCACACGCTGACCGGGCGGCAGCACCTGTTCCTCGACCACGACTGGATGTCCGAGCTCGGCGAGAACCTGCCGGTGTTCAGGCCACCGCTGAACATGTCGGCGCTGTTCGGGGAGCCCGCGATCGGGGAGACCGGGGAGCTCGGGGTCACGCTGCGGTACCTGACGCCGCACAACAAGTGGTCCATCCACTCCGAGTACCAGGACAACCTGTTCATGCTGTCGCTGTCCCGCGGCGGGCCGACGATCTGGATGAGCGACCGGGACGCCGCGACGATCGGGGTCGCCGACAACGACTGGGTCGAGGCCGTGAACCGCAACGGCGTCGTCGTCGCGCGGGCGGTGGTCTCGCACCGGATGCCGGCGGGGACGGTGTACATGCACCACGCGCAGGACCGGCTGATCGACGTCCCGCTGTCGGAGACGACCGGGCGGCGCGGCGGCATCCACAACTCGCTGACCCGGCTGCTCATCAAGCCGACGCACCTGGTCGGCGGGTACGCGCAGCTGTCCTACGCGTTCAACTACCTCGGCCCGACGGGCAACCAGCGCGACGAGGTCACCGTGGTCCGCCGCCGGTCGCAGGAGGTGCAGTACTGATGCGAGTCATGGCCCAGATGGCGATGGTGATGAACCTCGACAAGTGCATCGGGTGCCACACCTGCTCCGTGACCTGCAAGCAGGCGTGGACGAACCGCGCGGGCACCGAGTACGTGTGGTTCAACAACGTCGAGACCCGGCCCGGCCAGGGCTACCCCCGCACGTACGAGGACCAGGACCGGTGGGAGGGCGGCTGGACCCTGAACCGGCGCGGCCGCCTGCAGCTCAAGGCCGGCGGGCGGGTGAAGAACCTGCTGACGATCTTCGCCAGCCCCAAGCAGCCCTCGATCGACGAGTACTACGAGCCCTGGACGTACGACTACGAGAACCTGACGAACGCGCCGCTCCAGGAGCACAGCCCGGTGGCCCGCCCGAAGTCGCTGCTCAGCGGCGAGGACATGGCCGTGCGGTGGTCGGCGAACTGGGACGACGACCTGGGCGGCGGCCCGGTGCTCACCGCCCGCGACCCGGTGCTGCGCAAGGTCTCCGAGCAGGTGAAGCTCGAGTTCGAGCAGACGTTCATGTTCTACCTGCCGCGGATCTGCGAGCACTGCCTGAACCCGTCCTGCGCGGCGTCCTGCCCCTCCGGCGCGATCTACAAGCGCACCGAGGACGGCATCGTGCTGGTCGACCAGGACAAGTGCCGCGGCTGGCGCAAGTGCGTGACCGGCTGCCCGTACAAGAAGGTCTACTTCAACCACCGGACCGGCAAGGCCGAGAAGTGCACCTTCTGCTTCCCGCGGGTGGAGGTCGGGCTGCCGACGGTCTGCTCCGAGACCTGCGTGGGGCGGCTGCGGTACATCGGCCTGGTGCTCTACGACGCCGACCGGGTGCTGGAGGCGGCGAGCGAGCCCGACGAGAGGAAGCTCCTGGCCGCGCAGCGCCGGGTGCTGCTCGACCCCCGCGACCCCGAGGTGGTGCGCGAGGCCGAGCGCGCCGGCATCCCGCGGGACTGGGTGGAGGCGGCGCAGCGGTCGCCCGTGTGGCGGCTGATCCACGACTACGAGCTCGCCCTGCCGCTGCACCCCGAGTACCGGACGATGCCGATGGTCTGGTACATCCCGCCGCTGTCGCCGGTGGTCGACGCCGTGCAGGACACCGGCGAGGACGCCGAGGACGCCGGGAACCTGTTCGCCGCGATCGAGGCCCTGCGGATCCCCGTGGAGTACCTGGCGGAGCTGTTCACCGCCGGCGACACCGCGCCCGTCACGGCCGTGCTGCGCCGGATGGCCGCCATGCGCTCCTACATGCGGGACCTGAACATGGGCCGCACGCCGGACCCGTCGATCCCCGCGGGCGTCGGGATGGACGAGGCCTCGATGCAGGAGATGTACCGTCTGCTCGCCATCGCCAAGTACGACGAGCGGTACGTCATCCCGGCCGCGCACGCGGAGCAGGCGCACGGCCTGGAGGAGCTCGCCACCGAGTGCTCCCTGGACTACGAGGGCGGCCCGGGCATGGGCGGGTCGGGGCCGTTCGGCGAGGGGTCCGGCGGCGCGTTCCGGAACGACCCCGTGGCGGTCGAGAACTTCCACATGCTCAAGCAGCGGCAGACGGCGGACACCGTGACCGACCCGGGGGAGAAGCGGGCCCGGGTCAACCTGCTGAACTGGGACGGGAAGGGGGCGCCGGCCGGGCTGTTCCCGCCCCGCGGGGACGACGGACCGGGCGGTCCGGGCGCGTCCGGCGCCGCGGAGGCGCAGAGCACCGGGTCGGAGATCGTGCAGCCGCGGCCGGCGGGGGGCGAGCCGGGTGGGCCGGCGGGCGCGGGACCGGACCCGGGGCCGGGCGGTCCGGGCGGCGGCGCCGGCCAGGGAGGCACCCCGTGAACCGCGTCCACCGCGCCGCGCTCGCCCGGCGCCTCGCGACCCCCGAGCACGCGGTCGTGCACCGCGCCGCCGCGCTCCTGCTGGAGTACCCGACGCCGGAGCTCCTCGACCTGCTCCCGACGGTCCGGGCCGCGCTGACCGGGGTCCGCCCGGCGCTCGCGGCACCGCTGCTGCGGGCCGCCGACCACCTGGCGTCCGTACCGCTGCCCCGGCTCGCGGCGGACTACGTCGCGACGTTCGACCTGCGGCGCCGGTGCAGCCTCTACCTCACGTACTACGCCTACGGGGACACCCGGCGCCGCGGGGTGGCGCTGGTCGAGGTCAAGCAGGCGTACCAGGGCGCGGGCTTCGAGCTCGCCGGCGACGAGCTGCCCGACCACCTGGCCGTGGTCCTCGAGCTCGCGGGGACCGGGGACGCCGAGGGCCGCGCCGCGGGCATCGGGCTGCTGCTCGCGCACCGGGCCGGCCTCGAGCTGCTGCGGCTCGCGCTGCTCGACGCGGGGTCACCGTGGGCGGACGTCCTCGTCGCGGTGTCCGCGACCCTGCCGGACCTCGGCGACGACGACCGGGCCGCGGTGGCGAAGCTGGCCGCCGAGGGGCCGCCGGACGAGGAGGTCGGGCTCGACCCGTACACCAGCCCGAGGACCGCCTCGGCGCCCCCGACGGCCGCGATGGGAGCCGCGCGATGACCAGCACGAAGGACGTCGTCCTCTGGGTCGTCATCCCGTACCTGTGCCTCGCGGTTTTCGTGCTGGGGCACGTCTGGCGGTACCGGTACGACAAGTTCGGCTGGACCACCCGGTCGTCGCAGCTCTACGAGCGCCGGCTGCTGCGCTGGGCCAGCCCGATGTTCCACTTCGGGATCCTCGCGGTGTTCCTCGGGCACGTCATGGGCCTCGGCATCCCGAAGTCCTGGACCCGGGCGGTCGGGATGAGCGACGAGGTGTACCACTTCCTCGCGATCTCCATCGGCGCGGTCGCCGGCGTGTGCACGGTGCTCGGGCTGATCCTGCTGATCTACCGGCGCCGGACCGTCGGGCCGGTGTTCCGGGCGACCACCCGCATGGACAAGGTGATGTACCTGATGCTCGCGGTCGTCATCGCGCTGGGCATGTGGAACACGATCGCCGGCTCGGTGCTCAACCTCGGCGGGCACTACGACTACCGCGAGGGCGTGTCCGTGTGGTTCCGGGGCATCTTCCGGTTCGACCTGCACCCCGAGCTCATGGCCGACGCGCCGCTCGGGTTCCAGCTGCACGGCATGGCCGCGATGCTGCTGTTCGCGCTCTGGCCGTTCACCCGGCTGGTGCACGTGTTCAGCGTGCCGCTCGGGTACCTGTGGCGGCCGTACGTCGTCTATCGCTCGCGGCCGGACCGGTTGGGTGCGCGGCCCGCCGAGCGGGGGTGGGAGCGGGTCGAGCCGCGCGGGTAGCGTGCGGCCATGAGCGAGATGGCGCAGTGGCTGGCCCGCGTGGCCGAGGAGCTGGACCTGCCGGACGAGGTCGCCGACGGCGTGACCGGCCCGGTGCTGGACCTGGTGCGCGACGTGGCGCACGGCGTGAGCCGGCCGTCGGGGCCGCTGACGGCGTACCTGGTGGGCGTCGCAGCGGGCGCGGCGGCGGCCCGCGGCGAGGGTGCGCGGCCGGACGCGGCGACGGTGGTGTCGCAGACCGCGGCCGCCACCGCGCGGGTGCGGGGCCTGGTCGCCGCGCAGGGCGGGGAGACCTCCGGGGCCTGAGCGCCGCCGCTCAGCCCCCGATCGCGCTCATCGGCCGGTCGGGCTGCCGGAAGCCGGGGGTGTCGATGCCGTGCCCGGCGCGCTTGCGGAGCATCGCTTGCGACCAGGCGGCCGCGACGGCCGCGTCGTCCGCGCCGCCGCGCAGCAGCGCCCGCAGGTCCGTCTCGTGCCGGGCGAACAGGCAGTCGCGCATCTGGCCGTCCGCGGTCAGCCGGACGCGATCGCAGTCCGCGCAGAACGGCCGGGTGACGGATGCGATCACGCCGACGACGCCCCGGGCCCGGCCGCCCTCGAGGACGGTCCAGGTCTGCGCCGGGGCGGCGCCGCGCGCGCCGGGGTCGGTGGGCTCGAGCTCCAGCTCGGCCCGCAGCGCCGCGAGGATCTCGTCGGCCGTGACCATGTCGGTCGCGTCCCACGCGTCGTGCGGGCCCAGCGGCATCTGCTCGATGAACCGCAGCCGGTAGCCCTCGTCGAGCGCCCAGCGCAGCAGCCGGGGCGCCTCGTCGTCGTTCACGCCCCGCATGAGGACGGTGTTGACCTTCACGGGGACGAGCCCCGCGTCGCGCGCGGCGGCCAGCCCCGCGAGGACGTCCGGGAGCCGGTCGCGCCGGGTGATCCGGGCGTAGCGCTCGCGGTCGAGCGAGTCGAGGGACACGTTCACCCGGCCCAGCCCCGCCTCCGCCAGCCCGCGCGCCCGGTGCGTGAGGCCGAGCCCGTTCGTCGTGAGCGAGGTCAGCGGGGGCGAGCCGTCCGCCGTCCGGAGCCGCGCGGTCCCGGCGACGATGGCCTCCAGCCCGCGCCGGAGCAGCGGCTCCCCGCCGGTGAACCGGACCTCCGTGACCCCCAGCCGCTCGACCGCGATGCCGATCAGGCGCAGCATCTCGTCGTCGGACAGCACCTCGTCGCCGGGCAGCCAGTCGAAGCCCTCCGCCGGCATGCAGTACGTGCAGCGCAGGTTGCAGCGGTCGGTCAGGGACACCCGCAGGTCGCGCGCGACGCGACCGAACCGGTCGACGAGCCGGCCGGGCCCGGGCGCGGTGCCGGGTGCGGCGGCCTCGGGCGCGGTGTCCGGACCCGCGTCGGCGCCCGGCCGCGGGGGCAGGGCGGGCAGGCCCAGGTCGACGACGTCCACCGCCCGAGCGTACGCACGCCGGGGCCGACGGGGCGCGCCGGCGTGTCGGACCGCTGCCGTACGGTCGGGGCGTGCCGACCACCGACGTCCCCACGCTGACCGTCCCCGACGTCGCCGCCTGGCGCGCGTGGCTCGACGCCAACGAGGGCGCCTCCGACGGCGTCTGGCTCGTGCTGGCGAAGAAGGGGGCCGTCGACCCGACGTCGCTGACCTACGCCGAGGCGCTGGACGAGGCGCTGTGCAGCGGGTGGATCGACGGGCAGAAGCGGGCCGGCGACGCCGTGACGTTCCTGCAGCGGTTCACGCCGCGCCGGGCGCGCTCCATCTGGTCGGCCCGGAACGTCGAGCACGTCGCCCGGCTGGTCGCGGCGGGCCGGATGCGCCCGCGGGGCGCCGCGGAGGTCGAGCGGGCGCGGGCGGACGGCCGGTGGGAGCGCGCGTACGCGGGGTCGGCGTCCGCGGAGGTGCCCGCGGACCTGCTGGCGGCGCTGGACGCGGTGCCGGGCGCGCGGGGGCGGTTCGAGGCGCTCGACCGGCAGGCGCGGTTCTCGGTGCTGCACCCGCTGATGAAGGCGGCGACCCCCGAGGTGCGCGCGGCGCGGCTGGCGCGGGCGGTGCGCACGCTCGCGGACTGACCGCCCGGGCGTCCGGGTTCCGTCAGGACCGCGCCCCCGGCCGTACGGGTTCCGTGAGGACCGGCGCCGCGGCGCCCGCGCGGGTGTGGGCTGGTGCCATGTCCCCGCAGACGCCCCGCAGCTCCCTGGTCCTCGGGTTCGCCCTGCTCGCGCCCCCGGCGGTCGCGGCCGGGCTGCACCTGCTCGGCGACCGTGTCACCTCCACCACCGCGGTCCTCGTGCTGGTGCTCGTCGTGGTCGCCACGTCGGCGTCGGGCCTGCGCGGCGCGGGGCTCGCGGCGGCGCTGTCGGCGGGCGTGTGGTTCGACTTCTTCCTGGTGGAGCCGCGCCTCAGCCTGACCATCGCCGATCCCGACGAGGTGGAGACGACCGTGCTGCTCCTCGTGACGGGCCTGTCGGTCAGCGAGATCGCGCTCTGGGGGCGCCGGCAGCAGGCCCGGGCCAGCCGTCGGTCCGGGTACCTCGACGGTGTGCTGCGGACCGCCGACGTGGTCGCCGCGGGCCCCGCCGATCCCGCCGGCCTCGCGCGTCAGGTGGCCGGTCAGCTCGTCGACCTGCTCGGCGTCGCGGGCTGCCGGTTCGAACCCGCGGGGCGCCGCGAGGGCGGGACCTCCGCGACGGTGCTGCACCGCGACGGCTCGGTCACCCGGTACGGCGCGCCGCTCGACGTCGACCGGCACGGGCTGCCGACCGACGACCTCGTGGCGCTGGACGTGGGGCGTGACGGCACGCGGTACGGCCGGTTCCTCCTGGCCGCCTCCACCCGGGTGGTCCGGCCGTCGGCGCAGCAGCGGCGGGTCGCGGCGCTGCTCGCGGACCAGGTGGCCGCGGCGTTCGCGGCGCGCGGCGCCCCGCCCCCGGTCGCCCGGGCGTCGGGCTCGCGGTAGAACGGGCGGATGGCCGAGGTGCACCGCGAGGTCGAGCGGAAGTACGTCGCCGACCTCGACGCCGAGCTCCCGCCGCTGACCGACCTGGTCGCCGGCGCGGCCGGGCTGCCCCAGGTCTCGGCCGGCGCGGAGCCGGTGCTGCTGGAGGCGACGTACTTCGACACCGACGACCTGCGCCTCGCCGCCGCGGGCCTGACGCTGCGGCGCCGGACCGGGGGTGCGGACGCCGGGTGGCACCTCAAGGTGCCCGCCGGGGCGGACGCCCGCGAGGAGGTCCGGCTGCCGACCGGCCGGGCGCTGCGCACGGTGCCGGCGCCGCTGCGGGCGATGGTGCGCGCCGTGGCGGGCGACGCGCCGCTGCGGCCGGTCGCCGAGGTCCGGACCGACCGGACGGTGCACCGCCTCGCGGACGCGACGGGCCGCGTGCTCCTGGAGGTGGTGGACGACCGCGTCGCCGCGCGGCGGGTGCGGTCGACGCAGGGCTCCGGCGACGCGACCGGCGCGGAGAGCACCTGGCGCGAGGTCGAGGTCGAGCTCGTCGAGGGCGCAGGGGACCTGCTGGACGTGCTCGAGGAGCGGCTGGACGCCGCCGGGCTGCAGGCGTCGCCCGCGCGGTCCAAGGTGCAGCGCGTGCTCGGCGACGTCGACGCGTCCCGGGCCGGCCGCGCCCCGGTCGGCCGGAAGGCGCCCGCGGGAGCCGTGATCGCCGCCTACCTGGCCGAGCAGCTGGACCGGCTGCGGTCCCAGGACCTGCCCGTCCGGCTCGACGCGCCCGGTGCCGTGCACCGGATGCGGGTCGCGGCCCGGCGCTCGCGCGGCGCGCTGGGCACCTTCCGGCCGCTGTTCGACGCTGCCGCGGTCGGGCCGCTGCGCGCGGAGCTCGGGTGGCTGGCCGACGTGCTCGGCGCGGCCCGGGACGCGGAGGTGCTCCGCGCGCGGGTCAGGTCCGGCGCCGGGGCTGCGGCCGACGACCCGGCAGCGGGCGTCGCGGACGCGGCGCTGGGCCGGGCGGCGCAGGAGACCCGGCAGGCGCTGCTGTCGGCGCTGGACGACGACCGGTACCACGCCCTGCTCCGCGACCTCGGCGCCTTCGTGGCGGACCCGCCGCTGACGGAGCGCGGTCGTTCGACGGCGCGCGCGGGCCTCCGGCGCCTGGTCGCCCGGCGGGACCGGAAGGTCGGGCGGCGGCTGGAGCGGGCCCGGGGCGCGGCCCGCGGGCGGCCCCGGGACGAGGCCCTGCACCGGGCGCGCAAGGCCGCCAAGGCCGCACGGTACGCCGGCGAGGCCGTGCGCCCGGCGTTCGGGAAGGGCGCCCGCCGGTACGCCCGCGCGATGGAGGCGCTGCAGGAGGTGCTCGGCGAGCACCATGACGCCGTGGTCGCCCGAGCCCGGCTGCGCGAGCTCGCGCGGGTGGCGCCGGACACGGGCGTCGCGTTCCTCTACGGGCGCCTGCACGCCGCGGAGGAGGCGCGCGGCCGGGAGGCGGAGCGGCGCGTACGGGCGGCTGCGCGGGCGGCGCGGGGGCGCAAGCTCCGGCGCTGGTTCGGCTGACGCGGCCCGGTGCGGCACGGCCCGGTGGGGCGTGGCGGGCGGGGCTCGTCGGGGCCCGACGGGGCTCGGAGCGGAGAGGGGAGCGGGGGACGTGGCGAGGAAGCGCCGGGATCCGGCCGAGCGCGGGCTGGAGACGTACCGGGCGATGCGCGACTTCGACCGCACGCCGGAGCCGTCGGGTGCGACCGGGGCTGCCGCCGACGCGGACGCGGACGGGGGCACGGGGCCGCGGCGGTTCGTCGTGCAGCGCCACCGGGCCCGGCGGCTGCACTACGACCTGCGGTTCGAGATCGACGGGGTGCTCGTCTCCTGGGCGGTGCCGCGCGGTCCGACGCTCGACCCGGACGCCCGCCGGATGGCCGTGCACGTCGAGGACCACCCGCTGGAGTACGAGGACTTCGAGGGGGTGATCCCCGCCGGCGAGTACGGCGGCGGGGACGTCATCGTGTGGGACCGCGGGGTCTGGCAGCCGCACGGCACCGACGACCCGGCGGCGGCTGTCGCGGCGGGCGAGCTGCACGCCGACGTGCTCGGCGAGAAGCTGCGCGGCCGGCTCGTGCTCGTCCGCCGCGGGGAGCCGGGCCCCGACGGCAAGGAGCAGTGGCTGCTCGTGCACAAGCACGACGCGCACGCCGTGGCCGGCTGGGACGCCGAGGACCACCCGCGGTCCGTGGTCAGCGGGCGGACGAACGACGAGGTCAAGGCCGACCCGGACCGGCTGTGGCGGTCCGACCTCCCCGCGGCGGAGGCGTCGGTCGACCTGCGGGTGCCCGACGTCGCGCCGCCGTCCGACGACGAGCTCGCCGCCCTCGACGACCTCGGGCCGCCCGGGGGCACCTGGGACGTGTTCGGTCGGCGGCTGCGGGTGACGAACCTCGACAAGGTGCTGTTCCCGGCGCGCGAGGGCGAGGAGCCGGTGACCAAGCGCGAGCTCGTGCGGTACGCCGCGCGGATCGCCCCCGTCGTGCTGCCGTACCTGCACGGGCGGGCCCTCAACATGCACCGCTACCCGCAGGGCGCCGGGAGCGGCGGGTTCTGGCACAAGGAGCTGCCCGACCACGCGCCCGACTGGCTGCCGCGCTGGCGGAACCCCGAGGCCGACCCGGGGGAGACCTCGACGTACCTCGTGGTCGACGAGCCCGCCGCGCTGATCTGGGCGGCCAACTTCGGCGCGCTCGAGTGGCACGCGTGGACGTCCCGGACGGACGCGCCCCGGCGGCCGACGTACGCGCTGGTCGACATCGACCCCGGCCCGTCCACCGACTGGGAGGACGTCCTGCTGCTCGCGCGGCTGCACCGGGACGCGTTCCAGCACCTCGGAGTCCGGGCCGTGCCGAAGGTCACCGGGCAGCGCGGCATCCAGGTGTGGATCCCCATCACCCCCGGTCCGGGGTTCGACGAGACGCGCGCGTGGGTGGAGCGGGTGTCGCGCACCGTCGGCGCGGTGGTGCCCGAGCTGGTGTCGTGGCGGTGGGAGGTCAAGGCCCGCGGCGGGCAGGCGCGGCTCGACTACACCCAGAACGCGATCAACAAGACCCTCGTCGCGCCGTACAGCCCGCGCGCGCGACCGGGGGCACCGGTGTCGGCACCGATCACGTGGGACGAGCTGGACGAGCCGTGGCTGCGGCCCGACGCGTTCACGATCCGCACCGTGCTGGACCGGCTGGCGGAGCGGGGCGACCCGTTCCGGGAGCTGCTGCGCGGCGGGCAGGTGCTGCCCCGCTTGGCCTGAGCGACGCGCGCGTGCTGACGGGGCTGCCCGGTGGGCGGGGCCGCCCGGTCGGAGGACTGCCCGGTCGGGGGCGGGTGGCCGGCGTGGCGACCCGCCCCACGGGCTGCGGTCAGGCGATCGCGTGGCGCCGCCGCGTCGCCAGCAGCGCGAGCGGGCGGGGGCGGGCGGCCCGGCGCGGACGGTCGCCGTCCCGGGCGGCCTGCGAGCGCAGGTGCTCGAGCCGGTGCTCGAGCTCGCGCTCCTGCTGGCGGTAGACGATCAGGTACAGATCGGGGTGCACGGGGTCCTCCTGCACGGCCGTGGTGGCGGGGTACGCCACCGGGGTGGATGACCGCAGAGGAACGGGTCGCGTCCTTGCGGCCGATGGACCGGGGGTGGTGGTCCACACCTCCAGCATCGCGCCCCAGGGGCCCGCCGTGAGGGTGCCCGGGCCGGTGACCTCGGCGGACACCCCGTCGGCGCCTCGGGGCGGGGTGGGGCGGAAGGGACCTCGGTCCCGGTCGCGGTCTCGTTCGCCCAGGGCGAAGCGGGTCGCGCGGCGTCAGCCGGCCGGCGCCGCGAGGGCGCGCACCGTCCCGATCGTGTCCGCCTCGGCGGCGCCCTTGTCCTCGCGGTAGCGGAGCACCCGCGCGAACCGGAGCGCCAGCCCACCGGGGTACCGCGGCGAGCGCTGCACGCCGTCGAACGCGATCTCGACCACCTGCTCGGGCCGCAACGTGACGGTCCAGCCGTCGTCGGCGACCTCGAGCTCACGGAACCGCGTCGTCTGCCACGCCAGCATCTCGTCGGTCATGCCCTTGAACGTCTTGCCCAGCATGACGAACCCGCCGCCCTCGGGGTCCCGGGCGCCGAGGTGGATGTTCGACAGCGAGCCGACCCGCCGGCCCGACCCGCGCTCCACCGCGAGCACGACGAGGTCCAGGGTGTGCCGCGGCTTCACCTTGACCCACGCGCCGCCGCGGCGCCCCGCCTCGTACGGCGCCGCCGCGTCCTTGACGAGCACCCCCTCCTGCCCGTCCGCGACCCAGCGGGCGAACGCCTCCTGCGCGACGCCGGCGTCGTCCGTCCGCACCCGCTCGACCAGGTGCCCGGCCGCCACGGCGTCCAGGGCGGCGAGGCGGTCCGTCAGCGGGACGTCCAGCAGGTCACGCCCGTCCAGGTGCAGCACGTCGAAGAAGAACGGGTGGAGGGTGGTCGCCGCCGCGAGCTCCGCGTCCCGGGTCGCGCTGCGCGCCGCGGTCTCCTGGAACGGTCGCGGTCGCCCGTCCGCACCGACGGCCAGCGCCTCGCCGTCCAGCACCGCGGAGCGCACCGGCAGGGCCCGCACGGCGGCGACGACCTCGGGGACGCGGGCGGTGATGTCGTCGAGGCTCCGCGTGAAGACCCGCACGTCGTCGCCGTCCCGGTGCACCTGGATGCGGATGCCGTCGAGCTTCGCGTCCACCACCAGCGGGCGCCCGTCGAACCCGGCCACCGCCGACGCGACGTCCGGCGCCGACGCGGCGAGCATCGGGCGGACGGGGCGGCCGACCGTGAGCCCGAAGGCGTCCAGCGCCGCGCGCGCCGCCGCCGGATCGGGCGCCGCCAGGGCTGCCACGGCGACGGGCTCGCTCGCCCCGGCCAGCATCGCCGCGCGCCGCACCGAGGCCACCGGGACGCCCGCTGCCTCCGCCACGGCGTCGAGCAGCAGCGCGTCCAGCGCCCCCTGCCGGACCTCCCCGGCGACGAGCCCCGCGAGGAACCGCTGCTCCGTGCCGGTCGCGGCCCCGAACAGCTCGGCGGCCAGCGCGGCGCGCGCGCCGGCGGACCCGGGGCCGGACAGGCCGGCCATCCGCTCGAACGTGGCGTCGACGCCCAGCACGTCGAGGGTGGGCTCGACGGCAGGGTCCGGGAGGTGCTGGAGCGAGCGCCAGCCCAGACCCGTGCGGCGCTGCCGCAGCTCGCCCGCGAGGTACCGCGCGACGACCGGCACCTCGTCCGGCGCGGAGCGGCGCAGCAGGTCCACGAGCAGGGCGCGCTTGGCGAGCCGGGACCGGGTCGCGGCCAGCCCGGCGGAGGTCGCGGCGACGTCGGCGAGCAGCACGTCCGTCATCCTGCCGCCGACCACCGACACGCGCCCGGGGAGCGGGTGGGCCGCCACCTGCGGGCCGGTCCCGGTCAGCCGGGACGAGTGGTCGGCGCACCCGTGGGTCCACACGGTGGTCCGGTGTGGATCACGCGGCGCGCCAGGGGTAGCCGCACGGCGGCGCGCCCGGCAGAGTCGAGACATGACGGAGCAGCGACGCCCGCGCACGCGGGTGCACGACTTCTCGATCTCGCTCGACGGCTTCGGCACGGGGGAGGGCCTGACGCAGGACCAGCCGTTCGGTCACGCCGGCCAGCGGCTGCACGAGTGGATGTTCAGCACCGCCACGGGCCGCGCCATGCTCGGCCGGGGCGGCGGGACGCGCGGGGTGGACGAGGCGCTGGTCGCGCGGTCCCGGCACGGCATCGGCGCGGAGATCATGGGCCTGCGCAAGTTCCACACGGGCACGGGCCCGTTGCCGGACGACTGGCGCGGGTGGTGGGGCGAGGATCCGCCGTTCGGGACGCCGGTGCTCGTGCTGACGCACCGCCCGCGACCGCCGATCGAGATGGCGGGCGGGACGACGTTCCACTTCCTCGACCTGCCGCCGGCGGAGGCCCTGGCGTGGGCGCGGGACGCGGCGGGCGGGCTGGACGTGCACGTCGGCGGGGGCGTGTCGACGCTGCGGGCGTTCCTCGACGCGGATCTGGTGGACGACCTGCACCTGGTGGTCGTGCCGGTCGTGCTGGGTCGCGGGCAGCGGCTCTGGGACGGCCTGGAGGGGCTGGAGCGCCGCTTCGACGTCGAGCAGGTCGCCACGCCGTCCGGGGTGGTGCACGTGACGATGACGCGCCGCGAGAAGCGGGCGGGGAGGAGGACGGCGTGAGCGGCTGGTCGCAGGAGGACCTCGCCCGGGTGGGCGAGGCGGAGGAGATCGGCATCGCCTCGGCGCGGCCGGACGGGACGGTGCGGCCGTACGTGACGATCTGGGCGGTCCGGGTGGGCGACGACCTGTACGTGCGGTCGGCGTACGGGTCGGCGAACCCGTGGTTCCGGCGGGCTCGGGCGAGCGGCACGGGGCGCATCCGGGCGGGCGGGGTCGAGCGGGACGTGACGTTCGGGGACGCCCCCGCGGACGTGCACGACGCCGTGGACGCCGCCTACCACGCGAAGTACGACCGGCACGGCCCGCGCATCGTCGGGACCGTCGTCGGGCCGCGGGTGCGGGACGTGACGATCCGGCTGCTGCCGCGCTGACCCGCGTCCCGCGTTCGCGCGCGACCTGCGTCACCGCCGCCCGCCCCGGGCCAGCATCTCCCGGCTGACCGCGTCGATCATCGGCCCGTCGTCCGTGCGCACCCAGCGCTGCCCCGTGGCGCGCCGCTCCGCGGGAGTCGCGAACCGGTAGCGGTACAGCCGCGCCCGCACCCACCGGGGCCGCGCGCCGTCGAACGGGTCGTGCGCGAGCAGCCGCAGGGTCGGGCGGTCGGCCTCCAGCAGCTTGCCGAGGAAGGGCACGAACCACCGCAGCTGCGCCGACGACCCGAGCGCGAGGAACCACATCAGCCAGTCGAGCCGCAGGTGGTACGGCGCGTACTGCCGCGGCAGCCTCCGGACGTCGCCGGGCTTCCCGCGGAACCCGTACTCCCGCCACGCGGCACCCGGACCCGGGTCGTCGTCGAGCGTGCCCTCGACCACGACCTCGGTGCGCCGCCGGGTGATGCTGCCGAAGGCCCCGTAGGCGTTCACGAGGCGCCACACGTTGAACGACGCGTTCATCCGCTGGTCGTGGGACAGCAGGTTGCGCAGCGGCCACCAGGACAGCACGACGCAGAGTGCCCCGGCCGCGCCCGCGACGACGGCGAACCACAGCGGCGGCGGCCCGGTCGGGACGCTGGTGACGTCCACCCCGATGATGCCGAGCGCGGCGTCCCACGACCGGTCGTCGACGGCGGACGCGGCGAGCACGATCGTCAGCCAGTTGAGCCAGGCGAAGTTGCCGGACAGCACGAGCCAGAGCTGGGTGACGATCATGATGCCGGCGGCGACCGCCGCGACCGGCCCGGGGAGCAGCAGCCCGAACGGGACGACGAGCTGCGCGACGTGGTTCGCGACGACCTCGACGCGGTGCAACGGGCGGGGGAGCAGGTGGAACAGCCGGCTGGCGGGCCCGGGCATCGGCTGCGTCTCGTGGTGGTAGTAGAGCGCGGTGAGGTCCCGCCAGGCGGGGTCGCCCCGCCACTTGATGAGGCCGGCGCCGAGCTCGAGCCGGAAGACCAGCCACCAGAGCAGGCCCAGCACGACCCACGGCGGCGCGACCCGGTCGGACCCGAGGAACGCCGCGAGGAAACCGGCCTCGAGCAGCAGCGACTCCCACCCGAACCCGTAGAACGTCTGCCCGACGTTGACCACCGACAGGTACAGCGCCCACAGGACGGCGAAGGCCAGCATCGGCAGCCACGGGGGACCCTGCTGCGGCAGCCCGGCGACGAGGAGGGCCGCGACCACGACGCCGACCCAGCCGACGGCCACGACCAGGCCGTCGGAGTACCGCCAGAAGAACAGGCTCGGCGACGCGCGCCAGGGCACCCGCGCGGTGAACCGGGGGACGGGCAGCAGGCCGTGCTCGCCGAGCAGGGGGCGGAACTGCCGGAGGACCGCGACGAACGCGACGAGGTAGACCGCCGCCACCCCGTGCTGCACGACGGCGCGGGCCACCGTGTACCCCTCGGCGCCGAACCACGCGGGCCCCGCCATGCCGACCACCCCCGGGGTCCAGCCTCGGCGCGGGGAGGCGCGGGCGCACGTCGGGCGGTGGCCGTCAGCAGGGGTTGTCGTACGAGCGGTACCGATATATCGTTAGCGTCATGCGATATGACGACACACACGACATGCACCAGCCGCACGGGCCGCACGACGAGACCGGCCCCGACCAGGGAGCCGGACCCGAGGACCGGGACGAGCGCCGCCAGCACCACCACGGCCGTGGCGGCCGCGGGCACCACGGCGGGCACGGCGGCTTCGGGCCGCGCGGCTTCGGCGGAGGCCCCGGCTTCGGTCCCGGCGGCCCCGGCTTCGCGCCCGGCTTCGGCCCCGGCCCCGGCCCCGGCGGACCGGGCGGTTCCCGGCGCGGCCGGCGCCCCCGCGGCGACGTCCGCAACGCGATCCTCCTGCTCCTGGCCGAGCAGCCGATGCACGGCTACCAGCTGATGGAGGCGATCGCGGAGCGCAGCGGCGGCCGGTGGCGCCCCAGCCCCGGCGCGGTCTACCCGACGCTCAACCTGCTCGAGGACGAGGGCGTCATCACGCTCACGCAGTCCGCCGGGCGCAAGCTGGCCGAGCTGACCGAGGAGGGCCGGGCCCTGGTCGAGCGGGAGTCGGCCGGCTGGCCGGACCCGTTCGGCACCGAGGGCGCCGAGTCCGGCGTCGACCTGCGCGGCGAGCTCGCGCAGCTGCACGAGGCCGTCCGGTCGGTCGGGCGCGGCGGCACCGAGGAGCAGCGGGCGCGCGCGGCGCAGATCCTCGCGGACGCGCGTCGCTCGGTGTACCGGCTGCTCGCCGGGGACGAGCCCACCGCCTGACCCCGCGGCCGCCGCGGGGTCCGGCCGCGGCCCCGGTCAGGGCCAGACGCGGGCCCGTGCCGCGAACTCCGCCGGGTCGCTGTGGACCGGGATGACGCACATCAGGTGCCCGCCCGGCACCCGCAGCGTCCGGCAGTCCAGCCACGCCCCGACCTCGACGGCCCCGAGCGCGAGCAGCCGCTGCGTCTCGGCGGCGACGTCGTCGGTCTCCATGTCCAGGTGGTAGCGCGCGGCGTCGCCGATCGACTGCACGGCCGTCACCAGGCCGGGCACGACGGCGTCCAGGTGCGTGAACTGCTCCTCGCCCGGCACCGGCCAGGCGGGGGAGCCGGTCGCGGCGGACCAGAACGCGGCGGCGGCGTCGGCCTCGGCGTGCGGGGCGTCGATGAGCAGGGTCGAGATCCGGCTGCGGTGCACGGGCGTCCTCCTCGGGGCTCCCCGGCACGGTAGCGGGGGTCAGTCGCCGGCCGCGACCGGGATCCGTGCCGCCTGCGCGCGCGACGGCGTCGCGACCCGCACGCTGTCGGGGTGCCGCCGGGTGTGCGCCTCGACGGCCACCAGCACGCCGGCCAGCACCGCCGCGGCGAGCACCGTCGCGTGCGTGCCGAGCGCACCGGGGGCGGACGCGAGCGCGCCGACCCCGGCGCCGGCGGCGAAGGCGAGCACGATCGCCGTGAGCCGCAGGGCCACCGTCCGCTGGCTGCGGTCCCAGCCGCTCAGCCACTCGTACGCCGCGGTGACCAGGGCGCGCAGGTTCCCGGTGGTCATCGTCGTGCTGTAGCTGGTCTCGCGCACCAGCCGGAACGTCGTCACCTGCAGGGCGGCGACGAACGCGACCGCGGTGGTCGTCACCAGGTGCGGCACGGAGCCGGGCAGCGCGGCGACGGCGAGCAGCACGGCGATCTCCGCGAGCAGCACCGGGCGGGTCGGGTCGTGCAGCCACCGCCGGTGCCGGTGCGCGGCGGCCGCCTCGGCGGCGACGAGGCCGAGCACGAACGCCCCGATGATCGGCAGGAACCGCGTGGCGTGCGCCCATTCGCCGCGCGCCGCGTCGATCGCGACGAACACGACGTTGCCGGTCTGGGCGTTGGCGAACACCCCGTCGTGCGCGACGTAGGTGTAGGCGTCGAGGAAGCCGCCGACGACCGCGAGCGCCGCCCCCGTGACGGGGTGCTCGGCGCGCGCCCGGACCCTCACCACGCCCGCCCCCGGGGGTGGGCGGGGGTTGCCGGGTGCGCCGGGGTGAGGGGCGACCGGGTGCCGTGCTGGGGTGCCACCCCACCATCATGCACCCGGTCATCCCATGACTTCCCGGGTCCTCAGTCCCCCGCGAGGATCCCGTCGATCTGGCCCAGCGCCTCGCGCATGCCCTCGTCCATGCCCATCGCGGTCAGCTGCTCCATCTCGGCCGCGCTGCCGAACCGCGACACGATGGTCATCCGGGTGCCCTCGCCGCTGGCCACGAGGTCCACCCGCCCGCGCGTGACGGGCATCGACGCGTCCGGCTCGCCGGCCTCGTCGCCGAACCCGTCCTCGAACTCCAGCGAGCGCGGCTCCTCGACGGCGAGGAACCGCCACCAGCCGTGCGCCTTCTCGCCCTCGGGGCCGGTCATGTAGTACGCCGCGCGGCCGCCGGGGCGCAGGTCGTGCTCGGTGAACGTCGCGGGCCAGGTCGGCGGCCCCCACCAGCGCTCGAGCTGCCGCGGGTCGGCCCACACCTGCCACACGCGCTCCGGCGGAGCGGCGAGCTCCGCGACGAGCGTGAGCGTGAGGGCCTCGGCGTCCTTGATCGTGTCGACGACGGTCATGTCCCGGTCCTTCCTGGATCCTCGCGGAGGAGGTCGTCGATGCGGTCGAGGCGGCCGCGCCAGATCTCCTCGTACCGGTCGAGCAGCCGTGCGGCGGCCCGGATGGTGGCGACGTCGGCGTGGACGATCTGCTCGCGGCCCTGCCGCTGCTTGACCACCAGGTGCGCCCGCTCGAGCACGGCGACGTGCTTCTGCACGGCGGCGAAGCTCATGGCGTAGGAACGAGCCAGGGTGCTCACCGACGCCTCGCCGCGCAGCACCCGGGTGACGATGTCCCGCCGGGTGGCGTCGGCCAGGGCGGCGAACACGCGGTCCACCTCGTCCTGGTCCAGCTGACGTACAACCATGTGGTTGTACGTTACGCGCGCGACGCCGGCCGCACAAGGGGTGGGGGACACTGGGCCGCATGATCGCCGCCGGACTGGTGCTCGCCGGGCTCGCCGCCCTGGTGCACGTCTACATCTTCGTGCTCGAGTCGCTCTCCTGGACGTCCCCGCGCACCCGCGCGACGTTCGGCACGACGCCCGAGCAGGCCGAGGCCACGAAGGAGCTCGCCTTCAACCAGGGCTTCTACAACCTGTTCCTCGCGGTCGTCGCGGGCGCGGGCGTGGTGCTCACCGCCGCCGGGCAGGAGGCCGTGGGCGCCGCGCTGGTGATCGCCGGGGCCGGGTCGATGGCCGCCGCGGCGCTCGTGCTCGTGGCGTCCTCGCCGGCCAAGGCGCGCGCCGCCGCGGTGCAGGGCGTGCTGCCGCTGCTCGCGGTGGTCGCGACGGTGGCGGGGCTGGTCGCCTAGAGGCCTCGTGCGCTCCGGGGGCTAGGACGTCACGTCCGCCGTCGTGAACCGCGCCCACGCCAGCGACCCGAACAGCGCGACCCATGCCACCTGCACGAGCAGCCCGTCCGCGACGACGCCCCAGTCCACCTGCACGCGCAGGAACTCCGCGAAGTCGAACCAGTGGTGCGTCAGCAGGCCGGGGTGGATGGCGGACACCTGCGGCAGCGAGTCCAGCACCGTCGACACGATCGCCACCACGACCGTCGCGGCCATCGCCCCGACCGGCACCTCGGTGAGCGTCGAGAAGAACAGCCCGACGGCCACCAGCCCGGTCAGGGACAGCCCGACGTACGCGACGATCCCGAGCACCCGCAGCGCTCCCTCGCCGACCGGCACGGTCGTCCCGGACAGCAGGGTGACGTCGTGCAGGCCGAAGTACAGCGCCCCGACGACGAGCCCGGTCACGGCGACGGCCAGCACGGCGGCCGCCGCGAACGTCAGCGCCGCCACGGCCTTCACCGTGAGCAGCCGGGTCCGCGGCACCGGGACGACCAGCAGGTAGCGGAGTGTGCCCGCGGACGCCTCCCCGGCGACGGCGTCGCCCGACGCGATGCCGATGCACAGCGGCAGCAGGAACGGCAGGCAGAGGAACAGCGCCGCGACCACGAGGAACATGCCGTTGCCGGTGACCTGGTCGACGAACGACGGGCCCTGGCCGGACAGCGCGCTGTCCCGGGTGAGGAACAGCACCGTGCCGAGCAGCACCGGCACCAGCGCCAGGCCGACGAGCAGGACGATGTTCCGCCGCCGGCCCAGCACCAGCCGCAGCTCGGAGCGCAGCAGCCGCCCCCAGGCGACGGGCGCGCGCGCCGTGGTCACGGGCGCGGCGGCCAGCGGCTCAGCGCGCGACATCGAAGCCCTCCCCGGTCAGCTCGACGAACACCTGCTCCAGGCTGGGCCGGGCGACCTCGAACCCCAGCAGGTCCACCCCCGCGTGCACGAGCGCGGCGGACGCCTTCTCGGGCGGGGTCGGGCCCAGCGCGGCGGTCAGCGAGCCCCCGGACGCCGGCTCGACCTCGGTCAGCCCGAGCGCGGACAGCACCTCCGCGGCCGCGGCGACCTGGGCCGCCCGGGTGCGGACGACCAGCCGCGCCGCCCCGCGCTCGGTGAGGTCCGCGCGCTCGCCCTGCAGCAGCAGCCGGCCGCGGCTCATGATGCCGACGTGCGTGCACACCTGCTCGATCTCCGCGAGCAGGTGCGAGGACACCAGGACGGTCGCACCGGCGTCCGCGAGCTCGCGCACGAGGTGCCGGACCTCCCGGGTGCCCTGCGGGTCGAGGCCGTTGGTCGGCTCGTCCAGGACGAGCAGGTCCCGCGGCTGGAGCAGGGCGGCGGCGAGTCCCAGCCGCTGCTTCATGCCGAGCGAGTACTGCCGGTACGGCTTCGTCGCCGCGGCGGACAGCCCGACCCGGTCCAGGGCGGCGTCCGCGCGCCGCCGCGACGTGCGCGGGTCCGCGCCGGCGTCGCCCGCGTCGAGGCGGGCGAGGTTCGCGCGGCCGGACAGGTACGGGTGGAACGCCGGTCCCTCGACCAGCGCGCCGACGCGGGGCAGCACCCGCGTGGCGTCCTCGGGCATCGGCGCGCCCAGCAGCCACGCCCGCCCGGCGGTGGGGCGGGCGAGGCCGAGGAGCATCCGGATCGTCGTGGTCTTGCCGGAGCCGTTCGGGCCGAGGAACCCGTACACGGCACCGCGGGGCACCGCGAGGTCGATGCCGTCGACCGCCACCTGGCCCGAGCGGAACCGCTTGGTGAGCCCGGCCGTCCGGACCGCGAGCGCGGGCGCGGGGTCCGGCGTCATGCGGCGGCGCGCAGCACGTCCGCGGGGACCGCGCCCGCGAGCACCCGGCCGTCGTCGGTGACGAGCACGCTCAGCAGCGTCGAGGACAGCAGCCGGCCCTCGGGCACCTCGGTGGTCAGCTGCTCGTAGAGCGCCGCGCCGTCGAGCTCCGGCCGGACGACCTTGCCGTCCTCGTCGGTCGGCACGAACTCCTGCACCAGGTCCTGCGCCTCGTCCGAGCCGAGCACCCGGTCGGCGCCCGGGACGGTGGCGAGCGACGCGGCGTCGCCGCCGACCAGGCCGGCCACGTCCACGCCGGACAGCGCGACGACGGTGGACCAGCCCTCGCCGGTGACGGTCACGCCCGCCGGGAGCGCGGGGTGCTCGCCGTCGCCGGACGGCACCGCGGGCACGTCGGGGAGCGGGACGACGACCTCCTCGGTCGTGGCCCCCGCCGGCGCGGAGAACGCCAGCACGGAGTCGTCGGGCGCCGTGAACTCCACGTCCGTGAACCCGACCTCGAGCGACGGGGCGGCGTCGTCCTGCGTCGACCAGACCTGCACCCGGAGCGGGGCGGAGGTCTCGGCGTCGACGGCGACGACGACCCGGGAGACGAGGGTCTGCTCGTCCGTGGGGCTGACGACGAGCTGGTACGCGTCCCGGCCGGCCACGGTCGTCGGCTGGTCGACCGTCACGGACGAGTGCTCCCCGGCCCGGGCGAGCACCTGGTCGGCCGCCTGCTCGGGGGTCGGCAGGTCCGCGCCGGCCGGCGGCTCGGCGCCCGCCGCGAGCTGCGCGGCCAGGGCGTCGTAGCGCGCCTGGTCGGCGGCGTCGAGCGCGTAGTGCGTGACCGCGTCGTCCGCGGACGAGTACGTCCAGGCCTCGGCGCCGTCGCGGACCACCGAGTACTCCGACGTGGCGCCGAGCAGCGCCACCCGGGAGCGGTCCGCCCCGTCCGACCACAGCCGCAGCGTCGACGACCCGCCGAGCAGCGCGACGGGGTCGGCCCCGGTCATCTCGGAGACCGGCAGCTCCGGCAGCCCGAGCCGCGCGGTGTAGACGACCGTGCCCTGCACGGGGGTGGGCTCGGCCTCGGCGACGCGCGTGAGCAGCTCGGCCGGCGTGACGTCCGGCAGGCCGGCCGCGTCCGCGCTGGCGAGCGCCGGGACGCCGATCGCCGCGGCCACCGCGGCGGCGACGACGCCGGGGACCGCCCAGCGGGCGCGGGGGGAGAGCGTGCGGCGGGGGGCCTCGGGTGTCTCGGACATGCCGTCCACTCTGCCCGCCCGTCGCTGAGGGCACGCTGAGAGCCCGCGACCGCGCGCGGGCGACCCGCGGCGCCGCCCGGTGGGATGCTGCCGGGGTGCGGGTGCTGGTGGTGGACGACGAGCGCGGGCTGGTGGGCGCGCTGCGCCGCGGGCTGACCGCGGAGGGCTTCGCGGTGGACGTCGCCTACGACGGCGACGCGGGCCTGGCGCTCGCGACCGACCGGGACTACGACGCGATCGTGCTGGACGTCATGCTCCCGCGGCGCAACGGCTACGACGTGGTGACCGCGCTGCGGGCGGCCGGGGTCGGCACGCCGGTGCTCATGCTCAGCGCCAAGGACGGCGAGCACGACGTCGCCGACGGGCTGGACGTCGGCGCGGACGACTACCTCACCAAGCCGTTCTCGTTCGTGGTGCTGGTCGCCCGGATCCGCGCGCTGCTGCGCCGCCCGCCGCAGGTCCGCCCCGCCGTGCTCGCCGCCGGCGACCTCGTGCTCGACCCCGCCGCGCGCACGGTCACCCGCGCCGGCGAGCCCGTCGACCTCACCGCCCGGGAGCTCGCGCTGCTGGAGTACCTCATGCGGCACGCCGACCGCGTGGTGGGCAAGGTCGAGCTGCGCGACCACGTCTGGGACGGCCCGGGGGAGGACGGCAACGTCGTCGAGGTGTACGTCGGCTACCTGCGCCGCAAGCTCGGGCGGGACGCCGTGCTGACGGTCCGGGGCGCGGGGTACCGGGTGGCCGGGTGACCACCCGGCGCTGGTCGCTGCGCGCCCGGCTGACCGCGGTGACCGCCGGGCTGCTGTGCGTGGCGCTCGCGGCCGGGGCGGTGCTGCTCAGCATGGTGCTGTCCCGCAGCCGGGTCGCCGCCCTGGACGAGGTGGTGCGTGCCCGGGCGCTGACCGTCGCCGGTCTCGTCACGAGCGACCAGGTGCCCGCCGCGCTGCCCGTCACCGAGCCGGGCGAGGTCGTGCAGGTGCTCGACGCCGGCGGCCGGGTGGTCGCGTCCTCGACGACCGCGAGCCGCACGCTGCCCGTGCTGCCGGCCGACGCGCTCGCCGACCTGCGGGGGCGCGCCGCCGACGCACCGGACGGCGAGCCGCTGCTGGTGACGACGCACGGGTCGGCGTACGACGGCGCCGCGCGCGCCGCCGTGCTCGAGCCGGCCGGCGGGGACGGCGCGCTCGTGGTCGCGACCGTGCCGCTCGACGAGGTCGAGGGCGTCGTCCGGGCGGTGCGGCTGTCGCTGCTCGGGGTCGTCCCCGTGCTGACCGCGCTGGTCGCGGCGGCCGTGTGGCTCGCGCTGGGCCGGGCGCTGCGGCCGGTGGAGGCGCTGCGGTCCGCGGCGGCGCAGGTCGCCCGCTCGGGCGGCCCCGGCTCGCTGCCCGACCCCGGGACGGACGACGAGATCGGCGCCCTCGCGCGGACGCTCAACGAGATGCTGGACCGGCTCGAGGTCGCCGCGGCCCGCCAGCGGTCGTTCGTGGCGGACGCGGCGCACGAGCTGCGCACCCCGCTGGCCGCGCTCGGGGCGACCCTGGACGTCGCCCGGGCGCACCCCGGGGCCTACGAGCGCGACGAGCTCGTCGCGGACCTCGGCGCGGAGGTCCGGCGGATGCAGGCGCTCGTCGACGACCTGCTGCTGCTCGCCCGCGTCGGGTCCCGGCCCCTGGCCGCCGGGCCGGTCGACCTCGGGGCGGTCGCCCGGGATGCCGTGGCGCTCGCGGGCGCGGCGGCGGGGCGCGGCGACGTCGCCGTCGAGGTGAGCGGGACCGGCCGCGCCCGCGGGGACGAGGTCGCCGTGGGCCGGGTGCTGCGGAACCTGGCGGAGAACGCGCTGCGGCACGCCCGCGGGCGGGTGCGGGTCGAGGTCGCGGACGGCCGGGTGTCGGTGGCCGACGACGGGCCCGGGATCCCGCCGGCGGACCGGGAGCGGGTGTTCGAGCGGTTCGTGCGGCTCGACGACGCCCGCGACCGCCCGGGCGGCGGCTCCGGGCTCGGGCTCGCGATCGCCCGCGAGGTGGCGCGCGAGCAGGGCGGCGACGTCGTCCTCGGCGACGGCCTGGCGGGCGCCCACGGTGCGCGCGGCCTGCGCGCGGAGCTCCGGGTCCCTGACGTGTGACCGATCTCACAGCGCGACGCGTGACGCCCGGCGCCGCGCGCCGGATGTGCAGGGCATGGAGACCTCCCGTCGCACCCGCCGCGCCCGCCTCGCCGTCGTCGGCGCCCTCGCGCTGACCCTGTCCGCCCTCGCCCCCGTCGCCCACGCGGAGGACGAGCCGGTCGCGCCGATGTCCAGCAGCCAGTGCGCGCTCGGCCACTTCTGCGTCTGGTCCGGCACCGGCTACTCCGGGACGTTCTGGTCGACCGCGGGCCTCGGCCTGCAGAACACCACCGTCTCGGTCGCGGGGTCGGTGTGGAACCGCATGAGCGTCGACGTGCGCATGTACTCCGCGGCCAACGGCGGCGGGACCATCCGGTGCTGGCAGAACGGCATCCAGAACGGGACCGTCTCCGTGGGGAGCGCCTCGGTCCGTACCATGACCGCCACGACGTGTTAGCGAGCGATCTGAAGGTGGCGTGGGCACAGGCGGCAGCGACGAGGGGGCAGGGTCGACCGCCGCGGCAGGGGACGACGCCGCGGCGTTCGCCGCTGCCTACCGGCTGCTCGCGCCCCAGGTCCGCGGCTACGCCCGCCGGCAGGTCCCGGACGGCCTCGCCGAGGACGTGGTCTCCGAGACGTTCCTCGTCCTGTGGCGCCGCTGGGCCGACGCGCCGTCCGACCCGGACCACCTGCGGCCGTGGGTGTTCGGCGTCGCGCGGAACAAGATCCTGCACGTCCGCGAGCAGCACGGCCGCTCGGTCCGGTCGCTGGCCCGGGCCGCCGCCCTCGAACCGACGCGCCCCGGCGCGCCCGACCCCGGCGAGGAGCTCGCCGCCGCCGACCGCGCCCGCCGCCTGCTGGAGCTGCTCCCGCCGGCCGAGGGCGAGGCGATGGCCCTGACCGTCTGGGCAGGGCTGACGCCGAGCGAGGCGGCCGAGGTGCTCGGCGTGTCGCTCACCGCGCTGACGTCCCGGCTCTCCCGGGCCCGCGCCCGGCTGGCCGTCGTGCTCGCCGGGACGGACGGTGGTGACGCACGACCGCACGACCCCGCACGACCCGGCAGCGCGGCCCCCGCCGCCGACCACGAGAGGAGAGGGCGATGACGGACGACGACGACGTGCGCGCCGCCCTTGACGAGGTGGCCGCGCTCCGCGCCGCGCTGGAGCGCCACGGGCTCGGCGCGCCCGCCGACGGGACCGACCCCGCGGACCGCCGGGACCCCGCCGAGGACGACGCCGCGATCGCGCGCATCCTCGCCGGCGGTGCGGGCGGCGGCGCCGCCGGCGAGGCTGCGGCCGCGCCCGGGGCGCCCGCCGGCGCGGCCCCCGTGACCGACCTGCGCGCCCGTCGCGCCCGTCCCTGGTGGCTCGCCGCCGGCGCCGCCGCGGCGGTCGTCGTCGCCGTCGGGGTCAGCGTGCTGCCCGGGAACGAGCCGCCGCCCGCCGTCGCGACGGGTTCCCCGCCGATGCTGGCCTACCCGCTGGAGCCGGCCGCCCTGGCCCGGGGCGAGGGCCCGCCGGCGCGCGAGACGCTGCTCGCCCTCGCGGCGACGGCCGCCGGTCACGCCGACCCCGAGCCCCGCGGCGACGTCCAGCACATCCTGTCGCAGTCCTGGCTGCTGTCCACGACGTCGCAGTGGGACGGCTCCGCGGAGAGCACCGTCGACCCCACCGTCGTCGAGTCCTGGCTGCGCCCGGACGGGTCGACGGTGTCCGCCGAGTGGCGCGGCGAGCACCTCCAGGCGGACGGCCGGCTGGCGGACGTCGACACCAGCCCCGCCGACGCCGTGGTCGACCGGCTGCGGCCGGGCTCCCTGGACCCGGACCGGGTGGCGGATCTGTCGCTCGACCCGGACACGCTGCGCGAGGAGCTCCGCGAGCCCCTCGCGGCCACCGGATGCGGGCCCGACGCGGCCCCGGAGGCCGGGGCGTGGTGCCTGTACCGGGCCGTCACCGACCTGTCCGACTGGTACGTGCTGCCCTCGGACCTGGAGGCCGCGGCGTGGACGGCGCTCGCCGACGAGCCGGGCGTCACCGTGGCGGGCGAGGTCGTGGACCGGACCGGCCGCCGGTCCGTGGCGATCGCCGTGCCGCCGGGTCCCCTCGACACGGACCCGACCGTGCGGGTGCTGCTCGTGGACCGGGAGACCGGACGGCTGTCCGGGCGCGAGGAGGTCGTGCTGCAGTCGCAGCTGCTCGGGTTCAGCGAGCCGACCGTGACCCACTTCCGGTACACCGTCGCCTCCGACTGGGTGCCGGAGGCCGGCGGCGACCGGGCGGGCCCGGAGGCGCAGGCGCGGGGCGCGTCGCCCCGGGGCGCCGAGTGACCGCTCAGGCCTGCAGCTCGACCAGCACGGCCGGCACCTCGTCCGCCAGCTCGCGCGCGAGGTAGCCGAGCGGGCCGATCCGCGCGGCCAGCCGGTCGCCCGCGGCGCCGTGCACGGCGGTGCCCCAGCACGCGGCCTGCTCCGGCGGGCAGCCGCCCGCGAGCAGCCCCGCGACCGCCCCGGCCAGCACGTCCCCGCTGCCGGACGTGCCCAGGCCCGCGTAGCCCGTGGCGGAGGCCCAGCGCCGGCCGTCGGGGTGCGCGACGCGGCCCGCGCAGGTGACGACCGCGTCCCACCGGGCGGCGACCAGGGCCGCGGCCTCGTCCGGCTCCGGCTCGGCGTCGTCCAGCAGGCGCGCGGCCTCCGCGAGGTTGGGGGTGAGCACGACCCGGTTGCGCGGCAGCGCGACGTCGTCCAGGCCCGGCAGCACCCCGAGCGCGAACGCGTCCAGCAGCACCGCGGGGCCGTCGTCGCGGCCGCCGACCGCCGCGAGCACGCCGCGGACCAGGGCGGCGCAGCCCTCGGGCTCGTCGAGCCCCGGGCCGACGACCACGGCGTCCGCGCGCGCCAGCTCGTCCGCGAGCGCGGGCGGCAGCTCGCCGGTGGGCGACCCGTCACCCCGCTCGGGCAGCCCGAGCACGCCGGCCTCGGGCGTGGCGACCGCGAGCGCGGCGGCCACCGACTCCGCGACCGCGAGCGTCAGCCGGCCCGCGCCGATGCGCAGGGCGGTCAGCCCGGCCAACGCGACCGCGCCGGGCGTGCGCCGCGCGCCGCCCAGGACGAGCACGCCGCCGCGCACGTCCTTCGCGCCGTCGCGCGGCGGCAGCGGCCAGCCCCGGAGCAGGTTCGGCGTCAGCGCCGGCGCGTCACTCATCGCCCTGCCCCGGATGCTCGGTGACGGGCTCGTCCTGCGCGGCGAGGTGCCCGACGTCGTCGAACCGCTCGACCCGCCACGGCCCGCCGTCCTCCGCCGCCAGCACGGTGAGCGACGCGTTCCGGACGCTCTGCTCGGCGACGCGGGACATGAGCTGGTCCTCGGTCAGCCCCTCGCACACGTAGCGCAGCAGCCAGATCACCGCGTCGTGGCACACCACCAGCACGGTCCGGCCGGGCAGCTCGGCCGCGGCCAGATCGCCGAGCAGCGAGCGCAGCCGCAGGGCCACGTCGGACCAGGACTCCCCGCCGGGCGGCCGGTAGTACATCTTGCCGAGCCGCTCCCGGCGCGCGTCCTCGTCGGGGAACCGCCGGGCGACGCCGTGGCTGGTGAGCCCGTCGAGGATGCCGAGCTCGCGGTCCCGCAGGCGCTCGTCGACCACCGGGGCCAGGTCGAGCCCGGCCTTGTCGAGGACGAGCTCGGCGGTGCGGCGGGCGCGCACGTACGGGGAGCACCACACGGCGTCGGGACGCTCCGCGGCGGGCAGGTCGCCGAGGTGGGCGCCGAGCGCGCGGGCCTGGTCCTCGCCGGTCGGCGAGAGCGGGGTGTCGGCGTCGCGGGTGGCGATCCCCAACGTCTCGGCACCGGTGCGCTCGGCCCGCGTGGCGGCGACGTTGCCCTCGCTCTCCCCGTGGCGGACGAGCACGAGTCTGCTGGTCATCCCCCCACGGTGGCAGCGGACCGCGCCGCGCGCATCCGGGCCGGAGGTCCCGGGACGCACCACCCCGCCCGGCGCTACGTTCCTCGTGACAGCGTTCACAAAGTGTGCTCGTGCAGCGTCGAAGGAGATCAGCCCGTGCCCGAGATGATGAAGGCCGCCGTCGTCCGCGACCTCGGCGCCCCCCTGGTGATCGAGGAGCGGCCGATCCCGGTCCCCGGTCCGCACCAGGCCCTGGTGAAGGTCGACTACTCCGGGGTCTGCCACACCGACCTGCACGCCGCGCGCGGCGACTGGCCGGTCAAGCCGACGCCGCCGTTCGTCCCGGGCCACGAGGGGGCGGGCCGCGTCGTGGCGGTCGGCTCCGAGGTCACGCGGGTCAAGGAGGGCGACCGCATGGGCAACGCCTGGCTGGCGACCGCCTGCGGCACCTGCGTGGACTGCCTGCGCGGCTGGGAGACGCTGTGCACGGGCCAGCAGAACTCCGGCTACTCGGTGGACGGCTCGTTCGCGGAGTACATGCTCGTCGACGCCCGCTACGCGCCGGTCTTCCCCGAGTCGGTGGACGCCGCCGGCGTGACCGCGGTGCTGTGCGCCGGCGTCACCGTCTACAAGGGCCTCAAGGTCGCGGACGCCAAGCCCGGCGACTGGGTGGTCGTGTCCGGCATCGGCGGCCTCGGCCACATGGCGATCCAGTACGCCAAGGCGATGGGCTACCGGGTCATCGCGGTCACCGGCTCGGAGAGCAAGCGCGCCTCGGCGCTCGAGTACGGCGCCGAGCTGGTCGTGAACTACCGCGACGGCGACCCGGGCGAGGCCGTGCACGACCTGGTCGGCGGCGCGCACGCGGCGCTGGTGACCGCGGTCAGCGAGTCGACGTTCCCGCAGGCGCTGTCGATGCTGCGACGCGGCGGCACGGTGTCGCTCGTCGGGCTGCCCCCGGGCACGTTCCCGCTGTCGATCTTCGACACGGTGCTGCGCGGGCTCACGGTGCGCGGCTCGATCGTCGGCACCCGCCTCGACATGATGGAGGCCGTCGACTTCTTCGCCCGCGGCGCCGTGCACACCAAGTACGAGCTGCGGCCGCTCGACGCGGTGAACGACGTGTTCACCCGCATGGAGACGGGCACGATCGACGGGCGCGTCGTCCTCGACATGGGGCTGTGACATCGGCCATCGACGGCTGTGACACAGATCACACGCGCATGACGTGACGGATCGACGTCCCCTGCGGAGTTCACGGGTGACACGACCGGACGGTGTGGAGGGCACCGGGCGGACGTGGGGTGGCCCGTCCGAGCCCGCAGGGGGCGGCTCGGCCGATCCACCGGTGCGAACGGGCCGGGTCGCGGTGGGACACCGCGGCCCGGCCCGGCGCGTGCCCGGGCCGTGCGCTCAGGAGGCCGGCGGTCCCAGCGGCGCCGCCGCGAGCGCGCGGGCCACGCCGACGAGGTTCTGCGCCATCGCGCGGCCGGTGGACGCGCTCCAGTCGTGGCCCTCGTCGGTCTCCGCGTAGGAGGGGCCGGGGCCCGGGCCGCGGTTCCAGTAGGTCCAGCCCTGCGGGGCGATCGTGAACCCGATGTCCACCAGGGCGCCGGCCACCTCGGAGACGACGTGGTGCGCGCCGTCCTCGTTCCCCGTGACCACGACGCCCGCGACGCGGTTGTAGGCCACCGGGCGGCCGTCGTCGTCGGTCTCGGAGATCATCGCGTCCATCCGCTCGAGGGCGCGTTGCGCGTACGACGACGGGTGCCCCACCCAGGTCGGCGTCGCGACGACGAGGATCTCCGCGTCGAGGATCCGCGCCCGGATCGCCGGCCAGTCGTCGCCGTCGCCGAGGTCCGACGCGACGCCCGGCGGCAGGTGGTGGTCGGCGAGGCGGACGGTCGACACCTCGACCCCGTGGCCGACCAGGGCGTCCACGACGACGCGCGCCAGGGCGTCGGTGTTGGACGGCTCGGGGGACGGCTTGAGGGTGCAGTTGAGGACGACGGCTCTCATCGACCCACCGTGCACCCGGCGGGGCGATCAGGCGACCGGGGTGTCCCGGCGGCGGGGCGGCGAGGGGCGCGAGGGGCGGCGGCCCGCCGGGCGGGTGGCGGCCGGGCCGGGGTCGGCCGCGTCCGCGTCCGCCGCGTCCGCGTGCGCCGAGCCCGCGTCCGCCGGGCCCGCGTCCGCCGCGCCGGGCTCCGCCGGGTCCCGCGTCCCGAGGTCCGGGTCGGCGTGCGGGGCGTCGGCGTCGGCGGCCGTCCCGGCGGGGCCGGCCAGGCTCGGCATCATCCGCTCGAGCTCCGGGCGCCAGCCGGCGTACCGGTCCGGGAAGCAGCGGCGCAGCAGGTCGAGCATCGCCGAGGCGGCGGTCGACGCGCCGGGGGAGGCGCCGAGCAGGCCAGCGATCGACCCGTCCGCGGCGGTGACGAGCTCGGTGCCGAACTCCAGCACGCCACCGCCCCTGCCGCGCTTGATGACCTGCACGCGCTGGCCGGCGGTGATCATCTCCCAGGACCGCTCGCGGGCGGACGGCATGAAGCCGCGCAGCGTCCGCATGCGGGCCTCGCGGGTCGCCAGCACCTCGGTGACCAGGTACTTGAGCAGGTCGAGGTTGTGCAGGGCGACCGCGACGAGCGGCACGAGGTTCGACGGCCGGATCGTGCGGACCAGGTCCATCCAGGTGCCGTGCTTGAGGAACTTCATGCTCCACCCGGCGTACGGGCCGAACAGCAGCGCGGGCGTCCCGCCGACGACGCGCGTGTCCAGGTGCGGCACGGACATCGGCGGGGAGCCGACGGCGGCCTTGCCGTAGACCTTCGCCCGGTGCCGGCCGACCAGCGCCGGGTCGGTCGTGCGGAGGAACTGCCCGCTGATCGGGAAGCCGCCGTAGCCCTTGATCTCGTCGATGCCGGAGGACTGCAGCAGCCGCAGCGCGCCGCCGCCCGCGCCGATGAACACGAACCGGGCGTCCAGGGTGGTCCGCCGCGGGCTGGCGTTCCAGGCGCGGTCGACCAGGTGCAGCCGCCAGGTGCCGTCCCGGCGGCGGCGGATCCGGCGGACCTCGTGCTGCAGCCGGACGGTCGCGCCCCGGGCCTGCAGGTCGGCGACCAGGTGCCGGGTCAGCGCGCCGAAGTCCACGTCCAGGCCGTCGTCCGCGCGGGTGGCGGCGACGGGCTCGTCCGGGTGCCGCTGCTCCATGACGAGCGGGGCCCACTCGGCGATGGTGCCCGGGTCGTCGGTGAACCGCAGGTGCGCGAACCGCGGGTGCGCGGTCAGCGCGGCGTGCCGGCGGCGCAGGTAGTCGACGTCGCGCTCGCCGCGGACGAAGGTCAGGTGCGGCACGGGGGAGCGGAACCCGTCGTCCGGCAGCCGGCCTGCGGCGCGCAGGTGGTCCCACAGCTCGAGGGACAGCGCGAACTGCTCGTTGATCGTGACGGCCTTGGCGATGTCGATGCTGCCGTCGGCGCGCTCGGGCGTGTAGTTCAGCTCGCAGAGCGCGGCGTGGCCGGTCCCGGCGTTGTTCCAGGCGTCGGTGCTCTCCGCGGCGACCGCGTCCAGCCGCTCGACGACCTCGATCCGCCAGGTCGGCTCGAGCTCCGACAGCAGCGTGGCCAGGGTGGCGGACATGATCCCGCCCCCGACCAGGACGACGTCGACCGGCTCAGCACTCGAGGACACCGCTCGATGCTAACCGGCACGGACGCGCCCGGTGCACCATCCCCGGACCGTGGACACCAGGGACCCAGGTCCCGGGGCTCAGTCGCCGGTGTGCTCGGGCTCGGCGGGCTGCCGGTGCGTCGGCCCCGGCAGCATCGCGTCGTACCGCCGCGCGCCGGCGCGCAGGTGCACGCCGGCGTCGTCGACCGCCGCCACGTCGGACCAGTGCGCCAGGAAGGTGCCCCGGTGCCGCCAGCGGTACCAGCGGGCGATCGGCCAGGGCGACCGCACGTCCCGGCGCTCGAAGCCGAGGAACGACGTGCCCGTGCGCGGGCTCACCAGCAGCCCGTGCAGCCGCGGCGCGGCCAGCGGGCCGTCGGGCGGGCCGTCCAGCACGAACCGGACGTCCACCACGTAGCCGAGCGGCGCGCCGTCGTCGCCCAGGACCCGGGCGTCGAGCAGGTCACTGAGGATCATGGCGGCCTCCCGAGAGCCGGCCGACCACGTGCTCGCGGAGCCACCGCTCCACCCAGGTGACGTCGAGGGCGTCGCCGCTGACGCCGAGGCGCAGGGTCACGCCGACGTCCGCGACGTCCCGCCACGGGATCCGGTACCGGCGCGAGGCGGGCGGGCGGCCGCCGAACAGCCGGGTCCCGAGCACGGGGCCCGTCAGCAGGTCGGTGAGCAGGACGACGTCCGCGCCGCCCGCCGGGTCCGGACGCCCGTCCGCGGTGCGCAGCTCGGCGTCGTCGACCGTCGTCACCGGCGCCCGGTCGGTGTCCAGCACCTGCCGGTCCAGCAGGTGCAGCCGGGCGTCCAGGACCCGGCCCGCCGGCTGCGGCTCCGGTTCCGGGCGCGCCCGCGGGCGCCGCCGCCACGTCGTCATGCCCCCACCCCCGTCACGATCATCAGCGGGATCGCCGCGAGCGACGCCGCCAGGATCAGCACCAGGTACACCAGGCCGAGCGCGTTCGTCAGCCGGCCGTTCACCCGGTCGCCCATGTACTCCGGGTCGTTCGCCACCACGAGGATCGGCAGGTACGTCAGCGGCAGCGCCACCGCGGAGAACACCACCGAGTACTCGGTGAGCCGGACCGGGTCGACGCCGGTCATCAGCACCCCGACGCCGATCAGCAGCGTCACCGCCATCGTCACGTGGAACCGGGCGGCCTGCGCGGGGCGGCGGAACTTGCCCCACGACCAGCCGAGGTACTGCGCGAGCGTGTACCCGCCGGAGAGCGTGGTCTCCAGCGCCGCTCCGAACGTCGCCGCCACGAGGCCGACGATCACCACCGCCAGCGCGAGCTTCCCGCCGGCCTCCGCCACCGGCAGCACGATCTGCGACAGCGAGGACACCTCGATCGCCTGCGGCAGCAGCACCACGGCCGCGCAGCCGGCGATCGCGAGCGACAGCAGGCCACCGAGCGGGAACCCGACCAGCACGTTCACCCGCGACTGGGACAGGTCCTTCGACGTCCAGCCCTCCTCGACGGCGCCGGAGGAGAAGAAGAACACCTCGTACGGCGTCATCGCCGCGCCGAACAGCGCGATCGCGTAGTACCAGTACGTCGGCGCGGTCTCGCCCGGCGGCACGTGCGGGGCGACGGCCTGGTCGACCAGCGCGCCCCAGGCCGGCCCGAGCAGGAACAGCGCGACCGCGAACACGACCAGGCACAGCCCGAGCAGCCCCGTGACGTTCTCCATCACCGAGAACCGCGCCCGCCAGATCACCAGCCACACCGCCAGCGCCGCGACCGGGACCCACAGCCGCGGCTCCACGCTGCTGGCCAGCTGCAGGGCGAGCGCGATGCCGCCGACCTCCGCGGTCAGCGTCAGCAGGTTGATGACGAACGACGCGGACAGGTTGGCCAGCGCGACCCGGGGACCGAGGCGCTCGCGGATGATCTCGAACGTCGCCCGGCCGCTCACCGCCGCGACCCGGCCGGACATCTGCGCGAACAGGCAGATGCCGACGACGCCGACCACCACGGCCCAGGCGAGCGACATCCCGAACCGGGAGCCGACCACCGCGTTGGTCACCAGGTCCCCGATGTCGAGGAACCCGCCGATCGCGGTGAGCACGCCGAGGGCGACGCCGAGCAGCCGCTTCATCCCGTGATCCCGGCGCTGGCCGTCACCGCCACGTCGACGGCGTCGTGCGCCCCGTCGAGGTCCGCCACCAGCGGGTCCGGGACGGTGCCCCGGTCCGCGCCGGCCTGCTCCCCGGACGCGGTGATCCACGCCCCCGCGGCGACCACCGTCGTCGTCGCCCCCTGCACGGCCGCGAGCACGGAGTCCCGGGCGGCGGCCGTCCCGGTGTCCGGCGGGGCGAGCGTCGTCAGCGTGCGGGTCGCCTCCTCCAGCACCCGGACCGAGTCCGCCTGCGCGGTGTCGGCGGCCGTGACGGACAGGCGCTCGCGGCCGAGCAGCACGACCGCGGTCCGGACCGTCGCGACCGCGGACGCCGCCTGGTCGCCGGCGTCCTGGACGGACGCGAGCGCCTCGTCCGGCGACCGGTGCGCCTCGCCGACGGCGCACCCGCCGAGCGGCAGCGCCAGCCCGAGGGCGGCGACCACGGCGGCGGCGGAACGGGCCCGGCTGACGTGCATGGACGCATCGTGGCCCCGGGTCGCGGCTCCCGCACGGCGAGCACCGCGGGCGGCCGCGTTCCGGGTGCGGGCCGCCGCCGGTGGTGCCACCGTTGCCGCATGAGCACCGACGACACCACCCAGGGCTACGACCCCGCCGAGGACCCGGACGCCGACCCCGCCATGCTGAACCCGCGCACCGGCGGCCAGGCCGCCGGCGGCGACGAGGCGGACGCGGACACCGACGCCGAGCCGGCCAACCTCAACCCCCGCGCCGACGGCCCGGACGGCGGCGGCGCCGGCACCCCGTGAGGAGCCTCGACCGCACGCTGCTGCAGTCCTACCTCTCCGACCACCTGGCCGGGGCGGAGGGCGGCAGCGCGCGGTTCGGGCGGATGGCGGAGGCCTACGCGGACACCCCCCTCGGGCCCGCGCTGGGCCGGATCGCCCAGGAGGTCGCCGACGAGCGGGACTGGCTGCACGAGACGGCCCTGCGGCTGGACGTGCAGCCGAGCGGGCTCAAGCGGCTCGGCCTCGCCGCCGTCGAGCGGGTCGGACGTCTCAAGCCCAACGGCCGGCTGACGAACCCGTCGCCGCTCACCGCGGTGCTCGAGCTCGATCTCATGCGCGCGGCCGTCGTCGCGAAGCGCGGGCTGTGGGAGACGCTGGAGATCTGGGCCGACGACCTCGGGCTCGACCGGGGCCGGGTGCACCGGCTGCTCGAGCAGGCCGACGAGCAGGCGTCGACGCTGACCCGCCTGGGTGCGGTGGCGCGCGAGCAGGCGTTCGCGGCGCACGGCGAGCCGGGCGGACCGGGCGGCGCGTCGTGAGGGTCGTCGTCGTCGGGGCCAGCGGGAACGTCGGGACCGCGCTGCTGCGGCGGCTGCGGGACGACCCCACGGTCACCTCGCTCGGCGGCGTCGTGCGCCGGGTGCCGCGCGGCACCCCGCCCGCCCCGTACGACACGGTCGACTGGCACGCCGTCGACATCGGCGAGCCCGGGCCGGACGCGCCCGTGGTCGAGCGGCTGCGGCGGGCGTTCGGCGGCGCGGACGCCGTCGTGAACCTCGCCTGGCTCATCCAGCCCAGCCACGACCGCGACCAGCTGCGCCGGGTCAACGTCGACGGGATGCGCCGGGTGCTCGGCGCGGTCGTGGACGCCCGGGTGCCGCACCTCGTGGTCGCGTCCTCCGTGGGCGCCTACTCGCCGTCGTACACCGACGAGCCCCGGGACGAGGAGTGGGACACCGGCGGCGTGCGCTCGTCGGACTACAGCATGGACAAGGTCGCGGTGGAGCGGCTGCTCGACGAGGCCGAGCTGCGCTACCCGACCCTGGCGATCGCCCGGCTGCGGCCCGCGCTGGTGTTCCAGCACGCCGCGGGGCACGAGATCCACCGCTACTTCCTCGGCCCGTTCGTGCCGGCCGGGATCCTCGACAACCGGCTCCCCGTGCTGCCCTGGCCCGCCGGCTTCCGGCTCCAGGCGGTGCACGCCGACGACCTCGCCGACGCCTACCGGGAGACGATCGTCCGGCAGGCGCGCGGCCCGTACAACATCGCCGGTCCCGGGCTGGTCCGCGCCGCCGACGTCGCCGACCTGGTGTCCCGCGGCCGGTGGCGCGAGATGCCGCACGCGCCGGTCCGCACGGCGCTCGCGGCCGCCTGGCACGCGCGGCTCGCGCCGGTCGGGCCCGGGTGGTTCGACATGGGCGCGGGGGCGCCGGTGCTCGACACGGCGCGCGCCGAGCGGAGCCTGGGCTTCCGGCCGCGGTACACCGGGGTGCAGGCGCTGCGGCAGCTCGTCGCGGGGCTGGTGCGGGGCGCCGGCACGGCGAGTCCGCCCATGCGGCCGCGCTGAGCGGGGGATGCTGGGCGCCATGTCCGACGACCGCCTCGTCCTGGGCGACCCCGCCGCGCCCGTCACCGTCACCGAGTTCGGCGACCTGGAGTGCCCGTACTGCCGGTCCGCGGAGCCGGTGCTGCGCCGGCTGGTCGAGGAGTCCGGCGGCGGTGTGCGCCTGGTGTGGCGCCACTTCCCGCTGTTCCAGGTGCACCCGCACGCGCTGATCGCCGCGCTCGCCGCCGAGGCCGCGGCCGAGCAGGGGCGGTTCTGGGAGATGCAGCGGCTGCTGTTCGCGCAGCAGGACCGGCTGACCGAGCCCGACCTGCGGGCCGCGGGCGCGCGGCTGGGGCTGGACCCCGCGGCCGTCGCCGGGCCGGGCGCGCAGCGGTTCGCCGACCTGGTCGAGGCCGACTACGTCGCGGGGCTCGGGCTCGGCGTGCGGGGGACGCCGACGCTGTTCGTCGGTGGCGAGCAGTACCGCGGCCCGCTGGAGCTCGCCCCGCTGCGCGCCGCGGTCGCCGCGGCCGCCTGAGGGCCGGTCAGGACCCGGCGACCCACGGGCGCGGCGGCAGGCCGGGCGGTGGGTCCTCGTCGGGGCTGCACAGCGGCAGGCGGTCGCCGAGGATGCGCAGCAGCACCGTGCCGAGCACCGCCGCGACCAGCGACCCGGCGAGGATGCCGATCTTCGCCTGCTCCCGGAGCTCGCCGTCGAAGGCCAGCTCCGCGATGAACAGCGAGATCGTGAACCCGATGCCCGCGAGCACCGCGCCGCCGAGCAGGTGGCCCCAGCGCACCCGCCCGGGCAGCCGGCCCAGGCCCGTCCGGATCGCCAGCGTCGCGGCGCCGGTGATGCCGAGGGTGTTGCCGAGCACCAGGCCGACCGCGACCCCGATCGTCACCGTCGACGTCGCGGCCGCGCGCAGCGCCTCGGCGTCCAGCCGCACGCCCGCGTTGGCCAGGCCGAACACCGGCACGACGACGAACGCCGACCACGGGTGCAGCATCCGCTGCAGGCGCTCGCTCGCGGGCACCGCGGCCCGGGCGGCCAGCTCGGTGAGGTGCTCCCGGTCGGCGGTGGGCTCGGCGACCAGCCCGTCCGCCCACTGCGGGACCTGCTCGACGTGCCGCTGCGGCATGGCGCGCGAGGGGAGCAGCAGGCCGACCAGCACGCCGGCGAGCGTCGCGTGCACGCCCGAGGCGTTCACCGCGAACCACAGCGCGATCCCGACCAGGGCGTACGGGGTGAGGCGCCACACCCGGAGCCAGCGCAGGACGAGCATCGTGACCACGAGCGCCCCGGCGATCCCGAGGGCGACCAGGTCCACGCCGTCGTTGTAGAAGACCGCCATCACCGTGATCGCGCCGATGTCGTCCACGATCGCCAGCGTCAGCAGGAACAGCCGCAGCCGGTCCGGGCACGCCGGGCCGAACAGCGCGAGGATGCCGACCAGGAACGCCGTGTCCGTCGACATCACGACGCCCCAGCCGTGCGCCGCCCCGGTGCCCGCGTTGAACGCCAGGTAGATCAGCGCGGGGACCGCCAGCCCGCCGAGCGCCCCGAGCGCCGGCACGGCCACCGTCCGCCGGTCCCGCAGCTCGCCGCTGGTGACCTCCCGGTTGATCTCCAGGCCCACCACGCAGAAGAACACCGCCATCGCCGCGTCGTTCACCCAGTGGTGCAGGTCGAGGTCCAGCCCGAGCGGCCCGACGTGGAACCCGGCGGACGCCGACCACAGCGCGTCGTAGGAGTCCGCCAGCGGCGAGTTCGCCCACACCAGGGCGATCACGGTGGCCGCCAGCAGGAACAGCGCGCTGCCGGCCTCGGTCGCCAGGAAGTCGCGCACCGACGGGCTCACGGACGGCAGCCGCAGGCGCAGCGGCGGGCCGGGCACGGAACGGGTCGGGTCGATGGCGTCCGTGGCCACGGGCGGCTCCCTCAGCGGTCGGCGGGCGGGGCATGCCGCGGCCCCGTCGTCCGGAACGTCCCTGGAGGCGCCAGTATGCCGACGACGTGCGCCGGTGCGCGACGATGGGTCCATGACGAGCAGCCCGCGGACCGCGATCGTGACCGGAGCAGGACGAGGCATCGGGCGCGGGATCGCGCTCGGGCTGGTGCGCGCCGGGTGGGACGTCGCGCTGGTCGGGCGCAGCGCGGAGCCGCTCGAGGCGGTCGCCGCCCAGGCCCGGGCCGCCCGGGACGGGGCGCTCGTCGTCACCGAGGTCGCCGACGTCGTGGACCGCGCCGCGGTGAGCGCCGCCGTCGCGCGGATCGCGGACGCCTTCGCCGCGCGCGGGGGCGTCGGGCTGCTCGTGAACAACGCCGGGGTCATCGAGCGCCAGGAGGTCGACCTGGTCCGCGACGACCCGGACGACGTGTGGCGCGTCATCGAGACCAACGTGCGCGGGCCGCTGCTGCTCAGCCACGCCGTGCTGCCCGCGATGCTCGAGCGGGGCGGCGGCTACGTCGTGAACATCAACTCCGGCTCGGGTCACCGGCCGTCGCCGGTGTACACCGGGTACGGGATCAGCAAAGGCGCGCTCGCGCGGCTCACCACGATGCTCGACCGGCAGTACGCGGACCGGGGCGTGCTGGTGCTCGACGTCGCGCCCGGCGTCGTCGTCACCGACATGACCCGGTCGATGCCGGTGCACGACGACCGCTCCGAGTGGACGCCCGTCGAGGCGACGGTCGAGCTCGTGGACGCGTTCGGCTCCGGGCGGCTGGACGCGCTGCACGGGCGGTTCGTCCGCGCGGGCACCGACACCGCGGAGTCGCTGGCCGGGCTCGCGGAGCGCATCGTCGCCGCGGACGCGCGCACCCTGCGCCTGGCCCCGTACGGCGAGGACGACCCGGTCGCCTGACCCGCCGGCCCGCGCGGCCGCCCCAGCCCGCCCCACCCGCCCCTGCCGAGACAGGGCCTCCCCGTCGAGATCGGTCCTTCCGACCGAGATCGGCCGTTCTGCCGACCGATCTCGGTGCGGAGGACCGATCTCGGCGGAGGGTGACGTCGCGGCGCGGGGGCGGGGCGCGCCGGGGCGCGGGGGTCAGAGGGCGGGGGAGCCCAGGGCCGCGGGGACGTGGGCGCCCTCGCCCGCGGCGCGCAGGGCGTCACGGAGGCGCTCGGCGGCCGCGTCGAGCTGCTCCGCGGGGACGTCGTGCCGGGCGTTCGTGAAGCTCAGCTCGGCCTCGCCCCACGCCGGCAGGACGTGCAGGTGCAGGTGCGGCACCTCGAACCCGGCGACCAGCAGCGCGGCGCGGGGGGCGTCCCACGCGGCCTGCTGCGCCCGGCCGATCGTCTTCGCGACCACCACGAGGTGCGCGAGCAGGTCGTCGTCGGCGTCGGTCAGCTGGGCGACCTCGGCCCGCGGCACGACGAGCACGTGGCCGTCGGTGATCGGCGCGATGGTCCCGAACGCCACCGCCCGGTCGTCGGCCCAGACGAAGCGCCCGGGGATCTCGCCGTCGATGATGCGGGTGAACAGGGTGGCCATGGGCCCCACCGTACGGTCAGGCCGCGAGCTTGTCCCGCAGCGCCAGGACGGTGCGCCAGTTCCGGGCGGTGCCCGAGCGGCCGGACAGGCGGTCCAGGACGGCGGCCGTGACCTTCGAGCGGCCGATCCCGTCGGGGTAGTGCACGTACCCCTCGGCGCCGCGCCACGTCGCCCGCTCGCGGCCGTACCGGCCCAGGTCCGCGGTCCCGTCCTGCGCGGCGGGGCCGTCCAGGAACACGACGACGAGGTGAGACGGGTCGTCGGCCGCGGCGTCCGGGTACGGGTTCGCCGCCACGACGTCCTCGACCTGCGCGCGGGTGCGGACCGTGAGCGCGAGCGGGCGGCCCACCCGGTCGGCGAGGTCGGCGGTCAGCCGGGCGGTGAGGCCGCCGAGGGTCGCCGGGGAGCCCGCCGCCGGGGTGAGCAGCAGGTTGCCGGTGGCCAGGTGCGTCGCGACGTCGGCGTGCCCGAGGGCGGTCGCCGCGGCGCGCAGCTCGGCCATCGGCAGCGTCGACGTCCCGCCGACGTTGACCGCGCGGAGCAGCACGAGCAGGCGCTCGCCCGGGGGGACCGTCGCGTCGTCGGCCACGGTCACAGGTAGCGCAGCGGGTCGAACTCGTCGACCGGGATGATCCGCAGCCGGGGGAGCGTGACGTTGAAGGCCTTGACGTCCGACTCGAGGTCGAACGCCTGCAGGCCGCGGTCCGCCAGGTGCGCCAGCGAGGTGCTGGTGAACTCGCGGAACGCCAGCAGGCCGACGCGGCGGTCGCCGCCGAGCAGCGCCTCGACCTCGGGGGCGAAGTCGCCGTCGTGGGACGCGAGCAGCACGTCGCCGGGCCGGTCGGCCAGCGCCGCGAGCGTGCGCTTGATGCCGATGTCGACGACCTTGCCCTCGCCGGCGAGGGGGATCGGCTGGTACCCGATGGCGAGCAGGGCCTGCACGAACGACATCGGCAGGGTGCCGCTGGTGGCGTTGAGGAAGAACAGGCCCTTCGGCTCCTGGCCCCAGGTCCGCTCCGCGAAGTCCAGCACCCGCTCCCAGCGCGGGCGCTGCTCCGGCGTCGGCCGGCCGTTGAGGATCGAGGAGCCGAGGGTCGCGTCGATGTTCTCGCCGTCGACCAGCACGTACGTCGAGCGGACGCCGTCGTTCTGCATCCCGCCAGCGTACGGGAGGGGCGGGAACACGCGCGGGTGCGGCGCGGTTGCACAGGTGTATGCAGATGCATGGACCTTCGGAGGGTGGCGCGGTGACGGTGCAGACGGGGCACGCGGACCAGGCGGTGGACGTCCGGGCCGCGGCGGTCGCGTGGGAGGAGCTGTTCCGCGCGCAGGTCGCGATCATGCGCCGGCTGCAGCGCGACCCGATCTGGGACCGGATGACGCTGCGCGAGTACGACGTGCTCTTCACGCTGTCCCGCGCCCCCGGCGGCCTGCGGCTGCGGGACCTCGCCGAGTCCAGCCTGCTGAGCCAGCCGAGCCTGAGCCGGATGGTCGAGCGGCTCGAGGAGGCCGGGTGGGTACGGCGCGACCCGGCCCCCGGCGACGGACGCGGGATCCTCGTGGCGCTGACCGCCGAGGGCGAGGAGCTGCAGCGCGAGGTCGGCCGCCGGCACGTGCAGGCCATCGCGCACTACGTCGGCGGGGCGCTCGACACCGACGACCTGGCCGAGCTCACGCGGGTCGCCGGGGCGCTGCGGGCCGCCCAGCCGGGCATCGCGGACCTCGCCCGCGATGACGCTCGTCACACCGGCGACCGCTGAGGCCGCCGGTCACCGGCCCCCAGGACGCGGGGGGACCTCCGGCCCACGACTTCCGTGGTCGCGGCGCTGACCATGGATCAGGCGGTCGAGGCCTCGGGCAGGGGGTCCAGGGCGAGCCGCCACTTTCCAGCCGCAGGAGGGCAGTGCGATGCAGATCTTGGTGACGGTGGCCTCGCGCCACGGTGCCACCGCGGAGATCGGCTCGGCGATCGCGGACGTGCTGCGCGCCGACGGGCACACCGTCGACGAGGCCGCGCCCGAGGAGGTCGTCGACCTCACGGGGTACGACGCCGTCGTGCTCGGCTCCGCCGTGTACACCGCGCACTGGCTGCCCGCCGCCCGCGACTTCGGCGCGCGGTTCGCCGCCGACCTCCGCGACCGGACCGTCTGGGTGTTCTCCTCCGGACTCGCCACGCAGCCCGCCGCGTCCGCGAACAGCCCGCACGAGCTGCTCGCGCTCATGCAGAACGTCGGGGCCCTCGGGCACCGGGCGTTCGCCGGGCGCCTGCTGCGCAGCGAGCTCGCGTTCGCCGAGCGCGCGCTCATCGCGGGGGCCCGCGCCAAGGAGGGCGACCACCGGGACTTCGACGCCGTGCGCGGCTGGGCCGGGCAGCTCGCCGAGCACCTGCGGGCCGTGGCGCCCGCGCCCGCGCAGACCGTCTGAGCGGCGTTGCAAGCGGCTTGCGCGATCACGTCGTAGGCTTGCGCGCATGGCTGGCAGGCTCGCGGAGGTCGCGCAGAAGGTCGGGGTGTCCGAGGCCACGGTGAGCCGCGTGCTCAACGGCCGGTCCGGCGTGTCCGAGCAGACCCGGCAGGCCGTGCTCACCGCCCTGGACGTGCTCGGGTACGAGCGCCCCACCAAGCTGCGCGGCGAGCGCGCCCGCCTGGTCGGCCTGGTGCTGCCCGAGCTGCAGAACCCGATCTTCCCGGCCTTCGCCGAGGTCGTCGGCGGGGCGCTCGCGCAGCAGGGGTACACGCCGGTGCTCTGCACGCAGACCGCCGGCGGGGTCTCCGAGGCGGACTACGTGGACCTGCTGCTCACCCAGCAGGTGTCCGGCATCGTGTTCGCCGGCGGCAACTTCGCGCAGCGCGGCGCCGACCACGACCACTACGGCCTGCTCGCCGACCGCGGCCTGCCCGTCGTGCTCATCAACGCGTCCATCGAGGAGCTGCCGTTCCCGCGGGTCTCCTGCGACGACGAGGTGGCGGTCGAGCAGGCCGTCGGGCACCTGGCGTCCCTCGGGCACACCCGCATCGGCCTCGTGCTCGGGCCGGTCGACCACGTGCCGTCGGAGCGCAAGCTGCACGCCGCCCGCGCCGCCGCCGCGCGTCTCGGGATCACGCTCGACGACGACGTCGTGGCCCGCAGCGCGTACTCCCTGGAGAGCGGTCAGGCCGCCGCGACCCGGCTGCTCAAGCACGGCGTCACGGGGCTGGTGTGCGCCTCCGACCCGCTGGCGCTCGGGGCGATCCGCGCCGCGCGCCGGGCCGGGCGCCGGGTGCCGGAGGACGTGTCCGTCGTCGGGTACGACGACTCGGTGTTCATGAACTGCACGGAGCCGCCGCTGACCACCGTCCGGCAGCCCATCGAGCCCATGGGGCGGGCGGCGATCGACCTGCTCGTCGGGCTGATCGCGGGGCAGCCGGTGTCCACGGACGAGCTGCTGTTCGAGCCGGAGCTCGTCGTCCGCGGCAGCACGGCCCCGGCCCCGGGCGCGTAGCGGAGCACCTCGCGCCGGCGCTCCGGAGCGGGCGGAGCGCCCCGTCGCCCGAGGGGGCGCCGGACGTGCATCGGGGGTGGTTCGGGCGGTACCCCGGGTGACCGCGGGATGCCCCGCGTGCCGGAGAGGCCGGGGCGAGCGAGGGGTGCACCGTGCCTGCGCGGATCGATTCGATCGATGGTCGCGTTTCGGTAACGCTGCTGTCGAGTTCTTGCGCGAGCACTGTCGTCGGATTTAGTGTCCGTGTTGCGCGGTCGCCGAGGACCGCGCGACGGACTGCCGCGGGCCGCACCCGCAGCGCGCGAGAACGAGGCACGACGTGGTGCAGCCCCCGACCGACGACCCCACCTGGTGGCGCGACGCGGTGATCTACGAGGTCTACCCGCGCTCGTTCGCCGACGGGGACGGCGACGGCACCGGCGACCTCGCGGGCGTCCGCAGCCGGCTGCCCTACCTGCGCGACCTGGGCGTCGACGCGCTGTGGTTCACGCCCTGGTACGCGTCGCCGCTGGCGGACGGCGGGTACGACGTGGCGGACTACCGCGCGATCGACCCGGCGTTCGGCACCCTCGAGGAGGCGGAGGCGCTGGTCGCCGAGGCGCTGGCGCTGGGGATCCGGACGATCGTCGACGTGGTGCCGAACCACGTGTCCGACCGGCACCCGTGGTTCCGGGCGGCGCTGGCCGCCGGGCCGGGGTCGCCGGAGCGGTCGCGGTTCTGGTTCCACCCGGGGTCGGGGCCGGACGGGTCGGGCATCCCGACGCACTGGGTGTCGAGCTTCGGCGGTTCCACCTGGACCCGGACGACGGATCCCGACGGCACGCCGGGGGAGTGGTACCTGCACCTGTTCACCCCCGAGCAGCCGGACCTCAACTGGACCCACCCGGACGTGTGGGCGGAGCACGAGGACGTGCTGCGCTTCTGGTTCGACCGGGGCGTCGCGGGCATCCGCATCGACTCGGCGGCGCTGCTCGTCAAGGACCCCGCGCTGCCGGAGCTCCCGGAGGCAGGGACCACACCGGGGCCGGGCGCGCACCCGCACGTCGACCGCGACGAGCTGCACGACGTCTACCGGGCGTGGCGCAAGGTCGCGGACTCGTACGCCGGCGCGCGCGTGCTGGTGGGCGAGGTGTGGCTGGAGGACACCGCGCGGTTCGCGGCGTACCTGCGTCCCGACGAGATGCACACCGCCTTCAACTTCGACTTCATGGCGCAGCCCTGGGACGCGGCGGCGCTGCGGTCCTCGATCGACCGGACGCTCGCCGCGCACCGCGAGGTCGGCGCGCCGGCGACCTGGGTGCTGTCGAACCACGACGTGACCCGGCCGGTGACGCGGTACGGCCGCGCGGAGTCCGGCTTCGCGTTCGCCGCCAAGCGCGCGGGCGTCCCGACCGACCTCGCGCTCGGCACCCGCCGCGCCCGGGCGGCCGCGCTGCTCACCGCCGCGCTACCGGGCTCGCTCTACCTGTACCAGGGCGACGAGCTCGGGCTGCCGGAGGTCGAGGACCTGCCGCCCGAGGCCGTGCAGGACCCGATGCACGCGCGGTCCGGCGGCGTGGACCCCGGCCGCGACGGCTGCCGGGTGCCGCTGCCGTGGTCGGGGAGCGAGCCGCCGTTCGGCTTCGGCCCGGGCACCGGCCAGCCCTGGCTGCCGCAGCCCGCCGACTGGGCGGCGCGCACCGTCGAGGCCCAGCAGGCCGACCCCCGGTCGATGCTCTCCCTCTACCGGGCGGTCCTCGCCCGGCGCCGCGCGGAGCCCGGCCTCGGCGACGGCGACCTGCGCTGGCTGGACGCGGCGCCCGGCGTGCTCGCGTTCGCCCGCGGCGACGTGCTCTGCGTCGTCAACCTGTCCGCCGCCTCCGTCCCCCTGCCGCCGCACGCGGGCGTCCTGCTCGCCAGCGACGGCGACGGCGACGGCGCCCACCTCGACCCCGACACCGCCGCGTGGCTGCGCGCCGCGCCCTGACCCGCATGATCCCGCACCACCCCGCACCACCCCGCACGACCCCGCACCACCCCGCACCACCCCGCACGACCCACCCACCCCGCACGACCCGACACCACCGAGGAGTGACGATGAGGTCCTCACGCACGACGGCGATCGCCCTGACCGGCGCGCTGTCCTTCACCCTGCTGGCCGCGTGCAGCAGCGGCTCCGACGACGCCGGCGAGGGGGAGGGGACCTCGGGCGGCAAGACCGTCCTGCGCGTGGTCTCCCTGCTGCCCGGCTCGGAGCAGGAGGCGTTCGACGCGTTCGACGAGCAGGTCGCCCAGTTCGAGGCGGCGAACCCGGACATCGACGTGCAGCCGGAGGAGTACGAGTGGAAGGCGACGACGTTCGCCGCCCAGCTCGCCGGCGGCACGCTGCCCGACGTGTTCGAGATCCCGTTCACCGACGGCAAGACGCTGATCGAGAACGGCCAGCTCGCCGACATCGACGCGCAGTTCCAGGCCCTGCCCTACGCGGGCGACTTCAACCCGAACGTCCTGGAGGCCGGCACCGGCGCGGACGGCAAGGTCTACGCGATCCCGGCGAAGTCGGTCTACGGCATCGGCCTGCACTACAACCGCACGCTGTTCGAGCAGGCCGGCCTCGACCCGGACGACCCGCCGACCACGTGGGACGAGGTGCGCGCCGACGCCAAGGCCATCGCGGACGCCACCGGCCAGGCCGGCTACGCCACGATGACGCAGAACAACACGGGCGGCTGGCAGCTCACGGTCGCGACCTACGCCCGCGGCGGCCGCGTCCAGGAGACGAACGACGACGGCACGTACACCGCCACGCTGGACAACGACGGCACGAAGGCGGCCCTGGAGTACCTGCACGACCTGCGCTGGGAGGACAACTCCATGGGCGCGAACTTCCTGCTCGACTGGTCGTCGATCAACCAGGCGTTCGCGGCCGGACAGGTCGGCATGTTCACGTCCGGCTCGGACGTCTACACCTCGCTGGTGCAGACCAACGCGATCGACCCGGACGACTACGGCCTGACCGCGGTGCCGCTCGAGGGCGACGACGCGGGCGTGCTCGGCGGCGGGACGCTGGCGGCGGTCAGCACCTCGGCCGACGAGGCGCAGAAGGAGGCCGCGGTGAAGTGGATCGACTTCTACTACCTGCGGAAGCTGACCGACCAGGACGCCGCGGTCAAGGACGCCGAGACCCTCGTGGCCTCCGACCAGCCCGTCGGCACCCCGGTGCTGCCGATCTTCAGCCGGGAGCAGTATGAGCAGTCGCAGGAGTGGATCGCCGACCTCATCAACGTCCCGCTGGACCAGATGACCGGCTTCACCGACGTGATCTTCGACCAGCCGCTCGTCGCCGAGCCGTCGGGCTCGACCCAGGAGCTGTACGGCGCGCTGGACACGGTCGTCCAGGCGGTGCTGACGGACGAGGGCGCCGACATCGACGCGCTGCTGGAGCAGGCGGACGCGAACGTGCAGGCGATCCTCGACAAGAACGCGAGCTGACGTGGCCCTGACCCACGACGCTCGTCCGGCTCGCTCGCGGCGGACCCCGGTCACCTGGGTCCGCCGCGGCGGGTTGAGCACGCTCGTCTTCGCGCTGCCCGTCCTGGTCGTGTTCGGGCTGTTCTCCTGGCTGCCGATCGGCCGCGCGGTCGTGATGAGCCTGCAGGAGACCAACCTCGTCACCACGGCCTGGGTCGGCCTGGAGAACTTCCGGACCGTGCTGTCCGACCCGCTGCTCGGCACGGCGGTGCGGAACACCCTGTGGTTCGCGGCGCTGGCCCTGCTGTTCGGCTACCCGGTGCCGCTGGTCGCCGCGGTGCTGATGAGCGAGGTCCGCCGCGCCAAGGGCCTGTACAGCGCGCTCGCGTACCTGCCGGTCGTGGTGCCGCCCGTCGTGGCGGTGCTGCTGTGGAAGTTCTTCTTCGACGCCCGGCCCGAGGGCGTGTTCAACACGATGCTCGGCTGGGTCGGCCTCGGCCCGGTGCCGTGGCTGCAGGACGCGTCCTGGGCGATGCCCTCGCTCGTGCTGGAGGCGACGTGGGCCGCCGCGGGCGGGACGATCATCATCTACCTGGCCGCGCTCACCTCGGTGCCCGGCGAGCTGTACGACGCCGCCGAGGTCGACGGGGCGTCCGTGTGGCGCAAGGTCTGGCACGTGACGATGCCGCAGCTGCGGGGCGTGCTGTTCATCACCTTCATCCTGCAGATCATCGGGACCGCGCAGGTGTTCCTCGAGCCGTACCTGTTCACGGACGGCGGCCCGGCGAACGCCACGATCACCGTGCTGCTGCTCGTCTACCGGTACGCGTTCGGGCAGAGCCTCGGCGGCGACTACGGGGCGGCCACCGCGCTCAGCCTCATGCTCGCGGTCGTCCTGGCGGTGCTGTCGGTCGTGTACTTCCGCCTCACCCGGTCCTGGAGCCAGACATGACGACGTCGACGACCCCCGCCGGGCCCACCGCGGAGGCGGTGCCGCTGCCCGGTCCCGGGGCGGGCACCGTGGTCGCGCCGGCGGCGCGCCGCCGCCGGCCCCGCCGCCCCGCCGAGGCCGACCGCGGTGCGCTGTCCGCCGCGGACTGGCGCCGCCCGCTGGTCCGCCGGTCCATGCGGCTGTCGCACGGCGTGCTGCTGGCGCTGCTGGTGCTGTGCGGCCTCGGACCCCTGGTGCTGCTCGCGAAGTTCGCGGTGACGCCGACGCAGGACATCCTGCGCACGCCGCTCGCGGTGTTCCCGAACGGCATCGCGTGGGACAACCTCAGCGCCGCGTGGAACGACGTGCAGGTCAGCCGGTACTTCCTCAACACGGTCGTGCTGGCGGCCGGGTCGTGGGCGAGCCAGATCCTCGTCGCGACCACCGGCGGGTACCTGCTGTCGGTGCTGCGGCCCCGGTACGCGAAGGTCGTGCAGGGCGCCGTGCTGGCCACGCTGTTCGTGCCGGCCGTCGTGCTGCTGGTGCCGCTGTACCTGGTGATCCTCGACCCGCCGGTGCTCGGCCGGTCGCTGATGAACTCGTACTGGGCCGTGTGGCTCCCGGCGGGGGCGAGCGCGTTCAACGTGCTGCTCATGCAGCGGTTCTTCGACAGCCTGCCGCGCGAGGTGTTCGAGGCGGCGCGCGTCGACGGGGCGGGGCCGTTCCGGCTGTTCTGGTCGATCGTGCTGCCGATGAGCCGGCCGATCCTCGGCGTGGTGTCGGTGTTCGCGGTCATCGCGTCGTGGAAGGACTTCCTGTGGCCGCTGCTGGTGCTGCGGGACCCGGCGATCCAGCCGCTGTCGGTCCGGCTGCCGTCGCTGCAGGCGACGACCGACCTGGGCGTGCTCATGGCGGCGCTCGCGATCTCGACGCTGATCCCCGTGCTGCTGTTCCTCGTCTTCCAGCGGCTGTTCCTGCGCGGGGCGGGGCTCGGCGGGGCGGTGAAGGGCTGAGCCGGCGGGCGGCGATCTGACGGGGCGTCGTGACAACGTCACGCCCGTCGGGTCGTCGCCGGGCGGCGGTCGCCCGGGTGGCGATGGGATGATGGAGCGGTGTCTGCCCCCACCCTGACGGCGTCGTCGCTCACCCCGTACGACGCGGTGCTCCTGCTCTCGTTCGGCGGCCCGGAGCAGCCCGAGGACGTCCTGCCCTTCATGCGGAACGTCACGCGCGGCAAGGGCATCCCGGAGGAACGGCTGGTCGAGGTCAGCCAGCACTACGCGCTCTTCGGCGGCCGCAGCCCGATCAACGACCAGAACCGCGCCCTGCTCGCGGCTCTGCGCGCCGAGCTCGACGCGCGCGGCGTCGACACCCCGCTCGCGTGGGGCAACCGCAACTGGGAGCCGTACACCGACGGCGCGCTGGCGGACCTGCGCGAGCGCGGCGCCCAGCGGGTCCTCGCCCTGGTCACGTCGGCGTACGGGTCGTACTCCGGCTGCCGGCAGTACCGCGAGCACGTGGCCGCGGCGCTCGCGGGCGTCGCCGGCGAGGCCGAGACGCCCGCCGACCCCGAGGCCGCCGCCGGCGTGCGGGTCGACAAGCTCCGCCACTACTTCAACCACCCGGGCTTCGTCCGGGCGAACGCCGACGCCGTGGTCGAGGCGTTCACCGACCTCGCCGCGCGGACCGGCCGGCCGGTCGCGGACGTCGTCGCCGACGCCCCGCTGCTGTTCGTCACGCACTCCATCCCGCTCGCCATGGAGGCCGGCTCCGCCGCCGCCCGGCCCGGGTACGTGGCGCAGCACGAGGACGCCTGCACCCAGGTCGCCGCGCTCGTCGCCGCCGACCTCGGCGTCGCACCGTCCTGGACGCTCGCGTTCTGCTCCCGCTCCGGCCCGCCGTCGCAGCCGTGGCTCGAGCCCGACGTCAACGACGTCCTGGCCGAGCGCGCGCAGGACGGCGTGACCGCCGTCGTCATGTCGCCCATCGGCTTCGTGTCCGACCACATGGAGGTCGCGTACGATCTGGACACCGAGGCGATGGCCACCGCGGCCGACCTCGGCATCACCGCGGTGCGGGCCGGGTCGGCCTCCACCCGGGCCCCGTTCGTCGCGGGCCTGGTGGACCTCCTGCTCGAGCGCGCCGCCGCCGAGCGGGGCGAGGAGCCCGCGCGCACGACCGTCGGCGGGCTCGGCGCCTGGCCGGACCGGTGCGCCGTCGGCTGCTGCTTCCAGCGCGCCGGCGTCGACACGGGCACCCCGGCGGTCGCCGGGCAGGACAGCCGCACGCACGACGAGACCACCAGCGAAGGAGCAGCAGCGCGATGAGCAGCACCACCGCCCCGGACGGCGGGCACAGCCCCGAGACGGCCGAGGAGATCAACAACGCGATCCGGTACGCCATGTACGCGGTGTTCGAGACCTCCGCCGCGCTCCCCGCGGACGCCACCGAGCGCAAGCGGGTCGTCGAGGAGGCGCTCGACGCGCTCACCGGCCCGGACGCCCCCGAGGGCCTCGTGGTGCGCGGCTGGTACGACGTCGCCGGCCTGCGCGCCGACGCCGACCTCATGGTCTGGTGGCACGCCCCGAGCATCGAGGCGGTGCAGGACGCCTTCCACCGGCTGCGGGCCAGCGACCTCGGCGCCCACCTGCTGCCCGTCTGGTCGGTGGCCGCGATGCACCGCCCGGCCGAGTTCAACCGCGGGCACGTCCCGGCGTTCCTCGCCGGCGAGGACCCGCGCGCCTACCTGTGCGTCTACCCGTTCGTGCGGTCCTACGAGTGGTACCTGCTGGCCGACGACGAGCGCCGTGAGCTCCTGCGCGAGCACGGGCACGCCGCCCGGGACTACGCCGACGTGCGGGCCAACACGCTGTCGTCGTTCGCGCTCGGCGACTACGAGTGGATCCTCGGGTTCGAGGCCGACGAGCTGCACCGGATCGTCGACCTCATGCGCGACCTGCGGGCGACCGGCGCGCGGCGGCACGTGCGCGAGGAGGTGCCGTTCTACACCGGCACGCGCGTCGAGCTCGCGGAGTGGGTGGAGCGGCAGCCGCGGGAGTGAACGGCGAGGGGGGCGGGCTCAGGCCTCGGACTCCTCCGGCGGGGCGGGCAGCAGGCGGCTGACCCGCCCCTCTCCGTCCGTGAGCAGCAGGGCGCCGTCCGCGACCTCCACCGCCAGCGCCCCGCCGAGCAGGTCGAGCACCGCGCGCTCCCGGGCCGTGTGCTCGGGCGTGCCGGCCATCAGCGTCGTGACCACCGGCCCGAACCGGAGCGTGCCGTCGTCGCAGGACCACGTCCCGCGCAGCCGGTTCACCCCGCCGGTGCCGTACACCTGCCCGTCCCCGGCGAACGTCAGCGCCGGCCGGGACCGCGCCGGGCCGTCCCCGACGGGCACGCCCGCGACCTCGACGAACTGCCACGTGCGCCCGACGACCTCGTCCATCGCCCGATCATCGCACCGCACCGCACCGCAGTGCACCGCGCCGCGGCGAGGGGGCATGCGGCGCGCGTCCGGGGTGCACCGGGCGGTGCCCCGCTGCGCGCGAGGTGCCCCCTCGGCCGTCACCAGCCGTCACCAGGCGGCTGCCAGGGCCTCCAGGGTGGCGACGCGGTCCTCGACCGCGTGCGTCGTGGCCGTGACCACGAGCTCGTCGGCGCCCGTGCGGGTCACGAGCTCCCGCAGGGCCGCGACCGCCCGGTCCGCCGTCGTCGCGACCTGCGTGCCGGGGACGCGGTCGTAGAAGTCGCGCGCCTGCTCGGGGTCGAGCGCGTCGAGCATCGCGGCGGCGTCCTCGGGCGTCTCGATCGGCGCCAGGGCGCCCCGGCTCCGCAGGCGCAGGGCCATCACCCTGCTCGGGCCGGCGAGCCAGGCGGCGCGCTCGTCGGACTCCGCCACGATCACCGACGCCGACACCATGAGGTGCGGGGCGTCCAGCACGGCCGACCGCCGGAACGCCGCGCGGTACACGTCGGCGGCGTGCGTCGTGATGCCGGTGCCGAAGTGGTGGGCGTAGGAGAACGGCAGGCCGAGCTCGCCGGCGAGCTGGGCGCTGAAGGTCGAGGACCCGAGCAGCCACACCTGCGGGGCGCCCGCGGGGGCGGGCGTGGCGGACAGCCGGGCGGCCGTGGCGCTCGCCGCGCGGCCCGCGGGGAGCTGGCCGAGCAGGGACAGCACGTCCAGCAGCTCGGCGGGGAAGTCCTCGGCGCCCAGGCCCTCGACGGTGCGGCGCAGCGCGGCGGCCGTCACCGGGTCGGCCCCGGGCGCCCGGCCGATGCCGAGGTCCACGCGGCCGGGGTGCAGCGCCTCCAGCATGGCGAACTGCTCCGCCACGACGAGCGCCGGGTGGTTCGGCAGCATCACGCCGCCGGAGCCGACGCGGATGCGCTCCGTCGACGCGGCGAGGTGCGCGAGCAGGACGGCGGGCGACGTGGAGGCCACGGCCGGCATCGCGTGGTGCTCGGCGACCCAGAACCGGCGGTAGCCGAGCCGGTCGGCCGCGCGGGCGAGGGTCGTGGAGTCGGCGAGGGCGTCGGCGGACGTGCGGCCGGTGCCGACGGGGGACAGGTCGAGGACGGACAGCGGGGTGCTCACACCTGCGGCCAACACCGGCGGCGGGCCCCTGCTTCCCGCCGCCGGCGCCCGCCGCCCGCGCATCAGGGGTACAGGCCCCGCAGCTGGTGCGCCTCCGCCACGCGCCGCACGCCGATCACCAGCGCGGCGTCCCGCAGCGAGATCCCGTCGGCCCGGGCCCGCTGGGCGACCGCCGCGTAGGACGCGCGCATCCGCTGCTCGAGGCGGTCCTCGATCTCCCGCTCCGTCCACCAGTACGCCTGCTGCGCCTGCACCCACTCGAAGTAGGACACGACCACGCCGCCCGCGTTCGCCAGGATGTCGGGCACCACGGTGATGCCGCGCTCGGCGAGCACCCGGTCCCCGCCGCTCGTCGTCGGGCCGTTCGCGCCCTCGACCACCCACCGGGCCTTGACGGTGCGGGCCGTGTCCTCGTCCAGCACGTCCTCCACGGCCGCGGGGATGAGCACGTCGACGTCCAGGGCGAGCAGCTCGGCGTTGCCGATCGGGTCGGCGCCCGCGAAGCCCACGACCGAGCCGGTGCTCGCGACGTGGGCGGTGAGCGCCGCGAGGTCCAGGCCGTCCGGGGCGTGCACGCCGCCGTACTGGTCGCTCACGGCCACCACCCGCGCGCCGCCCTCGGCCAGGAACCGCGCCGCGTGCGAGCCGACCTTGCCGAAGCCCTGCACCGCCGCGGTGACCTCGGACAGGTCCGCGCCGGCGTCGGCGAGCGCGGCGGCCGTCACGTGCACGACGCCGCGCGAGGTCGCCGTCGCCCGGCCGAGGGACCCGCCCACCGCGAGCGGCTTGCCCGTGACGACCGCCGGGATCGTGTACCCCGAGTTCACCGAGTACGTGTCCATCACCCAGGACATCGTCTGCTCGGTCGTGCCGACGTCGGGGGCCATGATGTCCCGTTCGGGTCCGATGAACGGCAGGATCTCGGAGGTGTACCGCCGGGTCACGCGCTCCAGCTCGGCGGGGGAGTAGCCGCGCGGGTCGATCGCCACGCCGCCCTTCGCGCCGCCGTAGGGCAGCTCGACGACGGCGCACTTCCAGGTCATCCACATCGCCAGCGCGCGCACCTCCTCGATGTCCACGCCCGGCGCGTACCGCAGGCCGCCCTTGCCGGGGCCGCGGGAGATGTTGTGCTGCACCCGGTACCCGGCGAGCAGCTCGATCCGGCCGTCGTCCCGGCGCAGCGGGACCGCCACGTGCAGCTCGCGCCGGGGGGTCGCGAGCATCTGGTGCACGCCGTCGTCGTATCCGAGCAGCTCCACGGCGGAGGACAGCTGGGCGAGGGCGGTGGTGAGGGGCGACGTTCGGGTCGGGGGCGTCGCGGGGGTGGGCGACGCGTCCGGCCCGGACACGGTTGCGGTCATGCAGGCGCCTCCTGGGCATCCACGTCCGGCGGCCGGGCGCGGCCTCGTCGCCGCCCCCGCGGAGAACCGCCGGGTCCCGGCCACTGTGCCACACCGCCCCGCGGCGCACCGCCCGGCGTCAGGAGGTGCGGCCGGGCCCGTACTCGAAGTGCCAGTACTCGGCGTACGGCTGGCCCTCCCGGACCCGCGCGGGGGCGTACCAGCCGTAGGCCGGGCCGTTCGCGACCAGCCACTGGTAGCGCTCCGTGCCGAACCCGTACGTGCCGGGCCACTCCTGCACGTCGAGGGCCGTGCCGAGCCCGTGCGACGACGTGCCCGGCGCGGCGGCGAGCCCCCCGAACGCCGCCTTCATCGCGACCTGGTCGTCGTACGACCGGTAGGTGAGGTCGAGGTCCAGGGAGGCGCCGAACTGCGCGCGGAACGCCTCGTCGAGGGCCGTGAGCGCGTCCGCGGCGTCGCACCGCAGGTACTGCGTGAACCCGAGCTGGTCGGTGCCCCACGGGATCGCGCACATCGCGGAGGCGGGCATGTGGCCGTTCGAGCCGTCGCCGTCCGCGGTCGGCACCGAGGTCACCCACAGGACGTTCCCGTCCGCGTCCACCGGGCGGCCGCCGACCCAGCCGGCGATGCCGGGGTTGCCCGTGCTCGCGGGGCCGGACGCGGTCGCCGGGGCCTTCTGCGTCGCCCGGGCGTCCGCGGCGGCCTGGGCCTCGGCGGCGGCCCGGGCCTCGGCGGCCGCCTGGGCCTCCGCCGCCGCCTGCGCCTCGGCGGCGGCCTGCGCTGCCGCGGCCTCCTGCGCGGCCCGCGTCCGCTCCGCCGACCGGCGCGACGCGTCCAGCAGCCCGGCCCGGGTGCGGTCCGCGAGGAACGCGTCCTCCGCCGCGGACAGCTCGGCGGCGAGCCCCACCGCCTCCGCCGCGCGCTCGGCGTCGGCCGCCCGCTCGCGGCCGGCGTGCAGCTGCGCGCCGGCGACCGCGACCGCCGCGACCAGCAGCGCGCTGGTCGCGGCGGCCACGACGGTGCGCTCGAGCCCCGCGCGGCGGCGGCGCTCCCGGCGCGCCCGGCGCCCCGGTGCGGCCTCGGTCACCGGCCGCCCAGGCCGTCGATCCGCGCGACCTCGTCCTCGGAGAGGGAGAACCGCAGCACGTCGAGGTTCTGCTCGATGCGCTCGCGGTGCGTGGACTTCGGGATGACGACGATGCCGTGGTCCAGGTGCCAGCGCAGGACGACCTGCCGGGTGGTGACGCCGTGCTCCGCCGCGATGGCGGTGAGCACCGGGTCGTCGAGGTCGGTGCGCTTGAACGGGCTGTACCCCTCGATCCGCACGCCGCGCCGCTCGTGCTCGGCGACGAGGTCGGCGTCGTAGTCGCCCGGGCTCCAGGGGATCTGGTTCACGGCCGGCGCCTCGCCGGTCGCGGCGATCAGCTCGTCGATCTGCGCGATGGAGTAGTTGGACACCCCGATCGAGCGCACCAGGCCCTCGTCCCGCGCGGCGATGAACTGCTCCCAGGTGGCGGGCGTCGCCTGCTTGTCCGGCGGCCAGTGCACGAGCCAGAGGTCGAGGTGGTCCGTGCCGAGCTGGGCCAGGGACTCCACGAGCGTCTGGCGCTCACGGCCCGCGTGGTCCGGCGGCAGCTTGGTCGTGACGAACACGGCGTCGCGGTCGACGTCGACGGCGGCCAGCGCCCGGCCGACCTCGGCCTGGTTGCCGTAGCCCGTGGCAGTGTCGATGTGCGTGTACCCGAGCTCGAGCGCGGTGATCACCGCCCGCTCGGCGTCGGTGCCCTCGGACTGCCAGGTGCCGAGCCCGAGGAGCGGCATCGCGCCGCCGGGCAGGGGGACGGTGGGGATCGATGTCATGCGCCCATGGTGACCCAGGCGGGCGCCGCAGGCCACGGCACGGGGTCGTCGTGCGCGGTCGAGGGAGCCGGGGCGGCGCGGGCCGCGCGGCGGAACTGGGCGGGGGTCTCGCCGGTCAGCCGGCCGAACGTGCGGGTGAACGACGCCTGGTCGTAGAAGCCCGTCGCCGCCGCCACCTGCGCGAGCGCCAGGTCGCTGCCGCCGAGCAGCGCGGCCGCGCGGTCCACCCGCGCCCGGAGCACGTACTGCTGCGGGGAGAGCGCGTAGACCCGGCGCACCCGGCGGTCGAGCGTGGACGCCGAGCAGCCCGCCGCCGCGGCGAGCTCGGCGACCGTCGGCGGCTCGGCGAGCCGGTCCTGCACGAACGCCGCGACGCGGGACAGCGCCGCGACCGTGGCCTCGTCGGCGTCCTGGGCGCGGAGCGACTGCGAGACGCTCACCAGGCCGACGACCGTCCCGTCGCCCGACCGCACCGGCTCCTTCGACGTGAGGTACCACCCCGGTGCCCCGCCCGGCCGGCGGATCAGCTCGAGCTCCCGGTGCAGCGACCGGCCCCGCTCCAGCACCTCGCGGTCCTGGGCGTCGTACCGCTCGGCGAGGTGCGGCTCGAACAGCTCGGCGGCCGTCCGCCCGACCACCGCCCGCCGGGAGCGCTCGGGCGTCCGGCGCACGAAGGCCTCGTTCACCACGACGTACCGCCCGGTGACGTCCTTGGCGCAGAACATCGTGCCGGTGAGGTCGTCGCACAGCCGCAGGAGCGCCGGGGTCAGCGCGCGCAGCAGCGCCCGGGCCGCCGGGTCGGCGGCCGTCGGCAGGGGTGGACGGCGTTCCATGACGGGGGCAGCGTAGGTCGTGCGCGTGACGCGCACGTGTCACGGATCCGGCGCCGCGGCCCGGCCGATCGGTGCAAGACGGGTTCCGGAGCGATCGGGGACGATCTCGGGATGACGACCACGCACGACCCGGCGGCCGCCGCCGCCCTGCCCGGCGCCGACGAGGACCTCGTGCGCGCCGCCGTCGACCTGGCGCACCGCTGGATGGCCGCCACCGCCGCCGACGAGACCCCCGCCGAGCGCCGCGCCACCGGCCGGCTCGCCGCGCTGGTCGCGGACCCGGTGGGCCTGGAGCTCGCCGTGCGGTTCGTCGACCGGGTGGCGCGCCCGCAGGACGTGCGGGTCGCCGCGGCGGAGCTCGCGGACCTCGGCGACCGCGCGGCCGACGCCCGGGGCTTCCTCGGCCCGGTGGACCAGGCGCAGCTCGGCGTCGGCGCGCGGCTGGCGCCCCTGCTGCCCGGCGCGGTCGTCCCCGCGGCCCGGGTGCGCCTGCGGCAGCTCGTCGGGCACCTCGTCGCGGACGCCGGGCCGGGGCTCGGCGCGCACCTCGCCCGCGCCCGCCGGGAGGGGTTCCGGCTCAACCTCAACCTGCTCGGCGAGGCCGTGCTCGGCGAGGAGGAGGCGAGCCGCCGGCTGCGCCGCGTGACCGAGCTCGTCGCGCGACCCGACGTCGACTACGTGTCGGTCAAGGTGTCCGCGGTCGCCAGCCAGCTCTCCACCTGGGACACCGACGGCAGCGTCGACCGGGTCGTCGAGCGGCTGCGCCCGCTGTACCGCGCCGCCGCCGCGCACGGGACGTTCCTCAACCTGGACATGGAGGAGTACCGGGACCTCGCGCTGACCGTGCGGGTGTTCGAGCGGCTCGTGTCCGACCCCGGCCTGCGGGACCACGAGGCCGGCATCGTGCTGCAGGCGTACCTGCCCGACGCGTCCGCGGCGCTGGAGGAGCTGACCGCGATCGCGCGCCGGCGCGTCCAGGCCGGGGGAGCGCGGCTGAAGGTCCGGCTCGTCAAGGGCGCCAACCTCGCGATGGAGCAGGTCGAGGCGGAGCTGCACGGGTGGCAGCAGGCGCCGTACGCCGGCAAGCCCGACGTGGACGCCCACTACGTCCGCCTGGTGCGGGCGGCGCTCGACCCCGCGCGGACCCCGGCGCTGCGCGTCGGCGTCGCCAGCCACAACCTGTTCCACGTCGCGTACGCCCACCTGCTCGCGACCCGGCGGGGCGTCACCGAGGCGCTGGACGTCGAGATGCTGCAGGGGATGGCGCCCGCGCAGTCCCGCGCGGTGCAGCGCGACGTCGGGCAGGTGCTGCTCTACACCCCCGTGGTCGCGCGCCAGGACTTCGACGTGGCGATCTCGTACCTGGTGCGCCGGCTGGAGGAGAACGCGGCGCACCAGAACTTCCTGCACGCGCTGTTCGCGGGGGACGCGGCGGGGGCTGCTGGGTCCGCCGGGTCCGCCGGGGACGGGATCGAGGCGCAGGAGGCCGCGTTCCGCGCGTCGGTCGCCGGGGCCGACGCGGTGTCCACGGCACCGCGGCGCCGGCCGTGCGAGACAGTGCCGCCCGCGCCCGCGGGGTTCCGGAACGCCGCCGACACCGACCCCGCCGTCGCGGAGTCCCGCGCGTGGGCCGCCCGGCTCGTCGCGCGCGACGTCGAGCCGCCCGCCGGCGCCGTGGAGGTCGCGTCCGCCGCCGACGTCGACGCCGTGGTCGCCCGGGCCGTCGCCGCCGCGCCCGCGTGGTCCGCGCGCCCGCCCGCCGAGCGCGCCGCCGTGCTGCGCCGCGCCGCCGAGGCCCTCGAGTCCGCTCGCGGCGACCTGGTCGCGACGATGGTGCACGAGGGCGGCAAGACCGTCGCCGAGGCCGATCCGGAGGTCAGCGAGGCCGTCGACTTCGCCCGGTACTACGCCGAGCGCGCCGAGGACCTCGACGACGGGCGCGTGCCCGGCGCGGTGTTCCGGCCGCACGGCGTCACCGTCGTCACCCCGCCGTGGAACTTCCCGGTGGCGATCCCGGTGGGCTCGACGCTCGCGGCGCTCGCGGCGCGGTCGCCCGTGCTGGTCAAGCCCGCGCCGCAGACGCCGCGCTGCGTGCGGGTGGCGATGGCGGCCGTGCAGTCCGCCCTCGACGCCGCCGGGGTGACCGAGCCCGCGCTGCAGGTCGTGCTGTCCCCGGAGGGGGACGTCGGCCGGCGCCTCGTCACGCATCCCGACGTCGCCCGGGTGGTGCTCACGGGGTCGCTGGAGACCGCGCAGCTGTTCGCCGGCTGGCGCCCCGACCTCGACGTCCTCGCCGAGACCTCCGGCAAGAACGCGCTGGTCATCACCCCGTCGGCCGACGTCGACCTCGCCGTCGCGGACCTCGTGCGGTCCGCGTTCGGCCACGCCGGGCAGAAGTGCTCCGCCGCGTCCCTCGCGATCCTCGTCGGGTCCGCGGGCACGTCCGACCGGCTGCGCCGCCAGCTCGCCGACGCGGTGACGTCGCTGCGCGTCGGGTGGTCCGACGACCTCGGGACGGCGATGGGACCGCTCGTCGAGCCCGCGTCCGGGAAGCTGCTGCGCGCGCTCACGACCCTGGACGAAGGGGAGGCGTGGCTGGTGCGGCCGCGACGCCTGGACGAGGCCGGCCGGCTGTGGACGCCCGGCGTGAAGCACGGGGTCCGGCCGGGGTCGTGGTTCCACCGGACGGAGTGCTTCGGCCCGGTGCTCGGCGTGATCCGCGTGGCCACCCTCGACGAGGCGATCGACGTGCAGAACGCGGTCGCACTCGGCCTGACCGGCGGCCTGCACTCCCTGGACGAGGCGGAGATCGCGCGCTGGCTCGACCGCGTCGAGGTCGGCAACGCCTACGTGAACCGGCACATCACCGGCGCGATCGTGCAGCGGCAGCCGTTCGGCGGCTGGAAGGCGTCCGTGGTCGGTCCCGGCGCCAAGGCCGGCGGCCCGTCCTACGTGGCCCAGCTCGGGACCTGGTCCGACGCACCCGAGGTCGCGGCCCTGGACGACGACGCCTGGCTGGCGTGGGCGCAGCAGGACGACGCCCGCTGGTGGGCGTCCGAGTTCGGCGCCGCGCACGACCCGTCCGGCCTCGCCGCCGAGGAGAACACGCTGCGCTACCGCCCGGTGCCGCACCTCACCGTGCGCGCCGGCGCCGACGCCCGGGAGCGGGACTTGCGGCGCGTGCTGACCGCCGCCCGCACCGCGGGGGTCCCGGTCACCGTCAGCCGCGCCGACGCCGAGCCGGACGCGGCGTTCGCCGCCCGGGTCGCCGCCGGGGAGGTGACGGGCCGGATCCGCGTGGTGGGCACCGCCCCGGGCCTGCGCGCCGCCGCGGTCGCCCGCACGGGCTCGGTCACGGTCCTGGACGCCCCGGTCGTGGCGAGCGGCCGCCGGGAGCTCCTGACGGTCCTGCGCGAGCAGGCGGTCAGCCGCACGCGCCACCGGTTCGGCCACATCGACCCGGCCCGCTAGCCGGGCCTCGTGCACCGACGGGGCACCCTGCGGGCGGGCGGGCGGCGCGCGGGGTGCCGCGGGTGCGCGCGGGATGCCCCGCCGGCCGGCGCCCCGTGCGGGGGTCAGGCCGAGCCGCGGACCACCAGGTCGGGGGCGAAGATCAGCGGCTCGGTGCGGGCCGGGCGGCCGTGCAGCTGGGCCACGAGCTCCTCGCCCGCGGCGCGCGCCATCGCGATGACCGGCTGGATCACCGTCGTGAGGTTGGGCTTCGTGGTGGAGGCGAGCGCGGAGTTGTCGTACCCGACCACGGCCACGTCGCCGGGGACGTCCTTGCCGAGCTCGGCGAGCACGGGCAGCGCGCCGGCAGCCATGAGGTCGGAGGCGACGAAGACGGCGTCGACGTCGGGGTACCGCTCGAGCACCTCGCGCGCGCAGGCGGCCCCGCCCTCGATGGTGAAGTCGCCGTGCACGACGGCGTCGTCCGGCAGGCCGGCGTCGGCGAGGGCCGAGCGCCAGCCGGCGAGGCGGTCGATGCCCGCGGACATGTCGGCGGGGCCGGTGATCGTGGCGATGCGGCGCCGGCCGAGGCGGATGAGGTGCTCCGCCGCGATCCGGCCGCCGCGCACGTTGTCGGTGTCGACGAACGCGGAGTCGCGGGCGGTCAGCGGGCGGCCGATGAACACGCTCGGCAGCCGGGAGTCGCGCAGGGCCCGGTCGATGGAGTCGTCCCGGTGGTGGGACACCACGATCGCGCCGTCGACGTGGCCGGCGCGCAGGTACCGGACGGTGCGGTCGGAGTCGCCGGGCCGGGCGATGATCAGCAGGAGCTGGAGGTCCGAGTCGGCGAGCGCGGAGGAGACGCCGTTCAGCACGCCCGCGAAGAACGGGTCGGAGAGCACGCGCTCGTCCGGCTCGGGTACGACGAGCGCGACCGAGTCGGTGCGCCGGGTCACGAGCGAGCGCGCGGCGCGGTTCGGCGTGTAGCCGAGGTCCTCGACCGCGGCGGCGACGGACTCCATGGCCTCCGGGGAGACCCGCAGGCCGCCGTTGATGGCGCGCGACGCGGTGGACCGCGAGACGCCGGCCCGCTCGGCCACCTGCTCCAGCGTGGGCGCCGGGGCGACGAGCGGGGCAGTCTGGTCGACCACGATGGATCGCCCCCTTGCCTTGACGACGGATGACCGGTGCGGGCACCGGCCGATGGGCACGCCCCCCCAACGCGGGGACCCCTGATCCGGAGTCCCCGCGCGGAAGCGTAGCGTCAGCCCTTGACGGCGCCGGCCATGATGCCGGCGACGAGCTGGCGTCCCGCGACGAGGAACAGCACCAGCAGCGGGATGATCGAGAGCACGACGCCGGCCATGATCAGCGGCATGTCCTGGAAGAACCCGGCCTGCAGCAGCTTGAGGGCCACCGGGAGCGTGGGGTTCTGGGTGCCGAGCACGATGGACGGCCAGAAGAAGTTCGTCCACGAGGTGATGAACGTGAACAGCGCGAGCATCGCCGCGGCCGGGCGGGCCGCCGGGAGGGCGACCGACCAGAACGTCCGGAACATCGACGCGCCGTCGACGCGGGCCGCCTCGATGAGCTCGTAGGGGAGTGCGGAGTCGAGGTACTGGGTCATCCAGAACACGCCGAACGCGGTGACGAGCGCGGGCAGGATCACCGCGAGCAGGTTGCCGGTGAGGTGCAGCTCGCGCATGACGATGTACAGCGGCACGACGCCGAGCTGGGTCGGGACGGCCATCGTCGCGATGACGAACACGAGCAGGGGCCCGCGTCCGCGGAACCGGAGCTTGGAGAACGAGTACCCGGCGAGCGTCGAGAAGAAGACGACGGACGCGCTGGTGACGACGGCGACGATCAGCGAGTTGCCGGTGGCGCGCACGAGGTCGATGTCGGCCTCGAACACCCGCTGGAGGTTCGCGAGGAACTCGCCGCCCGGGATGAGCGAGGGCACCGGGTTCTGGGCGATCTCCGCCGACGTCGAGGACGACAGCAGGAACGTGAAGTACAGCGGGTAGGCCGAGATGAGGATGAACGCGGTCAGGATCGTGTACGTGATCCAGCCCGGCCGGCGGTCGGCGCCGCCGCCGTGCGAGCCCTTCTTGCGGCCGACGCCCCGGCGCGCGGCGCGGGCCGCGCCCTTGCCGGCGGTCTGCTCGATGACGGGGATGGAGGGGGTGCTCATCGCGGGTTCACCTCGGTCGGGGCGGCTGCCGGCACGGCGGCGTCGGACGTCCGCTTCAGCGACCGCTCCAGCGCGCGCGCGTTCTTGCGGCTCTGCTTGCGGGCGGCCTTCGCGGACCTGCTCAGGTCGTCGGCGGAGGAGATCTTGCGTGTCAGCCAGTTGTTGAGCAGGGCGAACACGATGATGATCAGGAACAGCAACCAGGCGACCGCGGCTGCCCGCCCGAGCTGCTGCTTGTTCCAGCCCAGCTCGTAGAGGTAGAGCGTCACGGTCTTCCACTGGCCGTTGGAGCCGCCGAGGCCGGTCGCGTCGTACATGCGCGGCTCGTCGAAGATCTGCAGGCCGCCGATGGTGGACGTGAGGATGACGAAGATCATCGTCGGCCGGACCATCGGGACGGTGATGGAGAAGAACTGGCGCAGGCGGGTGGCGCCGTCGATCGTCGCGGCCTCGTACAGGTCGCGGGGGATGGCCTGCATCGCGGCCAGCAGGATCAGCGCGTTGTAGCCGGTCCAGCGGAAGTTGACCATCGAGGCGATCGCGATGTGCGACGCGAACGCGTCCTTGTGCCAGCCGACCGGGTCGATGCCGACGTAGCCCAGGAGCGTGTTGATCATGCCCGAGCCGTCGGCGAACATCTTCGAGAAGACCAGGCCGACGGCGACCGGGGCGACGACGTAGGGCAGCAGGACGCCCATCCGCCAGAAGGTCTTGGCCCGCAGGTTCGCGTCCAGCATCGCGGCGATCACGAGGGCGGCGATGACCTGGGGGACCGTGGAGAGCAGGAAGATGCTGATGGTGTTGCGCAGCGCCTTCCAGAAGAACGTCTGCCCGAGCACGAACGTGAAGTTGTCCATGCCGACGAACTCGCCCTGGCCGCCGATGAGGCTCCACTCGTGCAGCGACACCCACGCGGTGTACAGCAGCGGGAACAGGCCGACGACGGCGAACAGCAGGAAGAACGGCGAGATGTACAGGTAGGGCGAGACCTTCACGTCCCACCGGCCCAGCGTCTGCCGGAAGCCGATCTTCCGGTGCGGGCGGTCGTCGGTGCTCGGTGCCGCGCCCCTCGGGGGCGCCGTCTGGGTGGCCATGGAGTTCCTTCGTGCGGGACGAGGCGGATCGGGCGGTGCGGGCGCGGGACGTTCCCGCACCGGGCGGACCGGACCGCCGGGAGGAGGAGCTCCCGGCGGTCCGGTCAGGCGGTGTGTCAGCCGATGGCGGCGACGGCCTCCTCGAAGCCCTTCCAGGACTCCTCGGGGGTCTGCGACTTGTCGACGTCGACGCGGTTGAAGGCGTCGGACAGGCCGGTGCGGATGGTGAAGTAGTTCTCACCCTTGTACGGCGCGACGGAGATGGCCGCGGACCGGTCGGTGTAGATCTGGCCGGTCGGCGCGTCGTTGAAGAACTCGCGGGTCATGCCCTGGAGCTCGTCCGACTGCTGCGCCTCGATCTGGCTCGGGAAGTTGCCGTTGACCGCGAAGGCCTTGAGCTGCTGCTCCGGGGCGGTCAGCCAGTCGGCGAGCGCCTGGGCCTCCTCCGGGTGCTCCGACATCGCCGGGACGGCGAGGAACGAGCCGCCCCAGTTGCCGCCGCCGCCGGGGAAGACGTTGGCGATGTCCCAGCCCTCGACGCCGGACGCGTTGCCCTCGATGTTGCCGAGGAACCACGCCGGGGCGAGCGCCACCGCGAAGCCGTTGGTCTGGAACGCGTTCGTCCAGTCCTCCTCCCACTGCTTGAGGCCGGCGGACTGGTCCTCGTGCGACAGGATCGTGTCGTAGATGTCGCGGATCTCGGGGTTGTCGAGCGCGATGATCTCGCCGCTGTCGGGGTCCTCGAAGGGCACCTCGACCTGGTTGATCATGCCCTGGGCGAGGGCGTCGGCCGAGTCGAAGAACTTCGGGCCGGTGCCGGCGGCCATGAACTGGTCGCCGACCGCGAAGAAGTCGTCCCAGGTGGCGTCGGCGCCGCCGAACAGCTCGGCGACCTCCTCGCGGTCCGTCGGCAGGCCGGCGGCGGCGAACAGGTCGGCGCGGTAGGCGATGGCCTCCGGGCCGATGTCCGTCGGGTAGCCGAGCAGCGCGCCGTCGGGGGTGGTGGCCTGGTCGGTGGTCCACTTGTTCCAGCGGCCCTCGACCGAGTCGCTGGTCAGGTCGGTGAACTGGTCCGAGTACTGGATCATCTGCGGCAGCCAGTCGACCTCGACGCCCACGACGTCCGCGAGGCCCGAGCCGGCGCCGAGCGCCGTCTGGAACTGCTCCTTGGCGTCGTCCGACTTCGCGAACTTGTTGTGCTCGATCTTGATGTCCGGGTTGAGCTCCATGTACTCGTCGAGCAGGTCCTCGTACCCGAACTGGTTGAACGTCGAGATGGTCAGCGTGATCTGGCCACCCTCGTCGCCGCCGGCGGCGTCGTCGTCGGACGAGCCCCCGCCGCACGCCGTCGCGAGCAGGGCCACGCCCGTCGCTCCGGCCACGGCCATCCAGGTCTTGCGCGTGCTGATGCGCACTGTGACTCCCTCGTCAGTCGGACGGCGACTTCGCCGTCGCAGCGAGGACGCCGTTGTCGGCGTCCGGGGTGAGAGCGTTCCCAAGCTGCGCTGCGGGAGCGCTCTCACGACCTGTTCCGCACTCTCGTCCGGATCGTGGAAGGGTGTCAAGCCGCGACGCGTCCGAACGGGGTGTGGAAGCGATCCCATGACTGCATCGCCGCAGGTCAGAGCGCTGCGGGTCGCGGACGCGTTACGGAATCGTTACGCCTCGGTGGCGCTCGCGACCCACTCCCGCGCGACGGCCTCCTCGGCCTGCAGCGCCCCCCGGACCGCCTTCGCGGCGGCCTCCTCCACGGCGGCGCCGAACAGCGGCACGTGCGCCTTGAGGTCGCCGTCGTACGTGATGGTCGACGTGCCGCCGGCGCCGGCCAGCACGACGGTCCCCGTCAGCCGCACCGGCGCACCGGCGATCTCGACCGCCACGGTCCCGCGGCGGCCGCCGTCGGCGGCGGGGGGCTCCCACGCCTCGGCCTGGCGGACCTCGAGGGTCGAGCCGACGAAGGCCCGCACGTTCGGCGGGATCTGGTCGGTCGGCAGCGCGCGCCGGGTGGTGACCGTGAACGCGCCCTCCTCGCCCGGCGTCACGTCGACCTGGAGGTCCTCGGCGCCGCTCGCGCGGACCTTGGCGCGGACGTACACGGGATCCGCGAGCATCCTGCCCGCGGTCCGGGCGTCCGTGGGGACGGAGAGGGTGACCTGCAGGTGCACGGGCGTTCGGGTCCTTCCGGGGCGCGGGCGGTCGCGCGGGGCGCGGTCCGACCGACATTATCCGCCGGGACGCCGGTGCGCGGCACGAGAACCACCGGTCCGACCACCTACCCTTGTGCGGTGTCCACCCTGAGCGAGCTCGCGCAGCGCCATGCCCACCTCGACGCCGCGGACCTCGAGTGGCTGCACCTGCTGGTCGGGGACTGGCAGGTCATCTCCGACCTCGCCTTCGCCGACCTCGTGCTGTGGCTGCCCACCGACGACGGCGACTTCGTCGCGATCGCCCAGTGCCGGCCCAGCACCGGCGCCACGGTGCACTACGACGACGTCGTCGGATCCCGGGCCCCCGACGGTCAGCGCCCGCAGCTCGAGCGCTCGCTCACCGAGGTCCGCGCCCAGCGGTCCCGCGAGCCCCGATGGTTCGGCTCCTACGCCGTGCGCGAGGAGGCGGTCCCCGTCGTGCGCGAGGGGCGTGCCGTGGCGGTCATCGCCCGGCAGACCAACCTCGGCGGCGCGCGCACGCCCAGCCGCCTCGAGCTGAACTACGTCGAGGCCGCCGACGACATGATGGGGATGATCGCCCGCGGCGAGTTCCCGCTGCCGAACGCGGCGACCGGCCCGCGCCGCGGCGCGCCGCGCGTCGGGGACGGCCTGGTGCGGCTGAACTCCGAGGGCGAGGTGCTGTACGCCAGCCCGAACGCGCTGTCCTGCTTCCACCGGCTCGGCGCGATGGACGACCTCGTGGGCCGTTCCCTGGTCGAGGTGGTCGCCGACCTGATCGAGCAGAAGTCCGCGGTCGACGAGTCGATGCCGCTCGTGCTCATGGGACGCGCGCCGTGGCGGACCGACATCGAGGCGCACGGCGTCGCCCTGTCCCTGCGCGCGGTGCCGCTCACCGAGGAGGGGGAGCGGATCGGCGCCGTGCTGCTGTGCCGCGACGTGTCCGAGCTGCGGCGCCGGGAGCGCGAGCTCATCACCAAGGACGCGACGATCCGCGAGATCCACCACCGCGTGAAGAACAACCTGCAGACCGTCGCGGCCCTCCTGCGCCTGCAGGCCCGCCGGATGAACGTGCCGGAGGCCCGCGCCGCCCTCGAGGAGGCGATGCGCCGGGTCGCGACGATCGCGCTCGTGCACGAGACGCTGTCCCAGACGCTCGACGAGACGGTGCAGTTCGACGAGCTGGTCGGCCGGTCCCTGCGGCTCGCGGCGGACGTCGCGTCCGCCGGGGCGTCGGTCCGCACCGTCGTGCGCGGGACGTTCGGGCCGGTGTCCGCGGAGGACGCCACCGCCCTCGCGCTCGTGCTCACCGAGCTGGTCACCAACGCGGTCGAGCACGGGCTCGCGGGCCGCGAGTCCGGGTCGGTCGAGGTGACCGCCGAGCGGCTGGAGGACGACCTCACGGTGACCGTCGCGGACGACGGCGCGGGCATCCCGGCCGACGCGGGCGCCGGCACCGGGCTCGGGACGCAGATCGTGTCGACGCTGGTCACCAACGAGCTGCGCGGGTCGATCGCCTGGTCGCCCCGCGCGGGCGGGGGCACGGAGGTCACGCTGCGTGCGACGCTGCGCGCCCCGGGCCGGGAGGCGAACACCGTCGCCTGACGCGCCCGGGCGCCGCGCCGCCTCGCGCCGGCCACACCGCGCCCGCCGCGCGCCCGCATCGCGCCGCGCCGCGCCGCGTCGCGCCCGCCGCGCGCCCGCGTCGCGTCGCGTCGCCGCCGAGGCTGCAGGATCCGACTGCGTCCGGGCCCCGCGTCCGCGCGGATCCGGCAGTCTCGGCGCCGAGGTTGCAGCAGGTGCGGGGTCCGGCGCGCGGACGCGCGCAGGTACGGCAGTCTCGGCGCCGAGGTTGCAGCAGGTGCGGGGTTCGGCGCCCCGGAGCGCGCAGGTACTGCAGTCTCGCCGGCAGGCGCTGCCCGCGGGCAGCGCCTGCCGGGCCCGGACGCGACGACGCCCGCCTGCCCCGGTCGGGGCGGCGGGCGTCGTGGGTGTCGCGGGGCGGGTCAGCCGGCGCGGCGCTGGCGGGCGGTGCGGCGCTTGAGCGCGCGGCGCTCGTCCTCGGACAGGCCACCCCAGACGCCGGCGTCCTGGCCGGACTCGAGGGCCCACTTCAGGCAGGTGTCGACGACGTCGCAGCGCCGGCAGACGGCCTTGGCCTCCTCGATCTGCAGCAGGGCCGGGCCGGTGTTGCCGATCGGGAAGAACAGCTCCGGGTCCTCGGTCAGACACGCTGCACGGTGGCGCCAATCCATCGAACACTCCTCAGCACAGGGGCGCACCACGGCCAGGGGGCTGGGGTGGCGCAAGCGGGGGGCGCAGAAGCACACGTCGACGCACGAAGATTCGCGGGGGCGTGAGCGTCGGCGCTCGGGATTCGAACTGCTGCGAACTAGATTCACATGGCAGCGAACAGCGCACAAGGGGTTACGCGCAGGTTTCTTGCGCGTAACGGCTGAGGCGTCGGTCACACCTGTGGGGATCCTGGACGCCTGAAGGCGCACGCTACTCCCTGAGGGGCGGCGAGTGCCAATCCGGCTCGGATGCCGGGACCAACGTCCCTTCCTGCGGCCCCGCCCCGCTCCGACCTGCGGGAACGACGAACGCGTTTCACCCCGGGCGCCCGACCCGGCGCGCGGCGCGGCCCCCGACCGCTCGCGCGGGCCCGCCGCGTAGGGTCGCGTCGTGACCTCGCCGCGTCCCGCCCCCGCCCGGCCGCCCGCCGCCGTCCGCGTCCTGTCCGCCCTCGTGCTGGTCCAGGCCGTCGCGCTGCTCGGCGTCGCCCTCGCCCTGGTGGTGGGCCTGGTGCGCGGGACGTCGCTGCCGGGGCCGGTGGCCTTCATGGCGGTGCTCGCGCTGGGTGTCGCGGCGCTGCTGGCCGGGGCGGCACGGGCGCTGCTGGGCGGGCACCGCTGGGGCCGCGCCCCGGTGCTGACCGTGCAGATCCTGCTGGTCGTGCTCGCCGTCGGGTGGCTCGGATCGGGGGTCGCCGCGTGGTTCGTGGTGGTCCTGGTCCTCGCCGTCGTGACCGCCGTGCTCGTCGTGGTCCCGCCGGTGGTCGCGTGGACGGCCGGAGGTGCCGGGGAGCGCCGCTAGGACGACGACGGCCCCGCCCGGCGCGTGCCGGACGGGGCCGTCGTCCCGGTCTCCCGGAACCCCTCGTCAGTCCACGGCGAGCGCCGCGACCGGCGGCGTCCGGGCCGCGCTCCGCGCCGGCAGCACCGACGCGAGCACGCCGGCGACCAGCGCGACCACGAGCACCCCGCCGAGGTCGGACCACGGCACGCGCAGCTCGAGGTCGGCGACGCCCGCGAGGACCGCCGTGGACCCGAGCCAGCCGTAGGCCAGGCCGAGCACCACGCCCACCGCCGCGCCGACGCCCGCGATCAGCGCGCCCTCGACCGCCATGGAGGCCCGCAGCTGGCGGCGGGTCAGGCCGAGAGCCCGCAGCGTCGCCGACTCCCGGCGCCGCTCGATGACGGACAGCGACAGCGTGTTGGTCACGCCGATCAGCGCGATCACGACCGCGACCGCCAGCAGCCCCACGACCACGGCGAGCACCGTGTCGATGGCCCGCTGGTACAGCGCCCGCTCCATCGCCGCGCCCGAGATGTCGAGCGTGGAGTCCGCCGTGAGGTCCTGCACGTCCTGCACGACGGCGCCGGAGTCGTTCACGTCCGCGACCCGGAGCCAGGCGGTGCCGGGCGTCCCGGACGTGCCCAGGTCCTCGAGCGTCCCGGGGGTGACCAGGACGATCCAGTCGCCGAGGGGGAGCACCTCCGCGGTCAGGTCGACGGTCGGCGAGCCGTCCGCCGCCTCGCCGGTCAGGCCGTCCGCGAGGGTCACGGGGACGCTGTCGCCGTCGGCGATCCCCGCGGTGGCCGCGAGGTCGCTGGAGACCAGGAGCATCCCCGGTGTGAGCGCGTCGACGACGTCCGGGTTGCGGAGCACGTCCGCGGCGTCGCCGGGGTCCAGCGCGCGCAGCGTCGACGACGTGTCGGCCGGCCCGCCGAGGTGCACCTCGGCGCTGGACACGGCCGCCACGGCGTCCACCCCGCGCACGTCCGCCAGGCGGTCGACGGTCCCGGCCGGCAGGGGGTCGGTGACCGACCGGCCGTCGGCGTCCACCGAGGTGGGCGTCGCGACCTGCAGGTCGACCGGGAACCGGCTGTCGAGCTCGCCGTCCAGGGTGGCGCGGGCGGTCACCGCGCCGGTGCTCATCATGGCGACCAGGGTCACGCCGATGAGCAGGGCCGTGCTGGTCGCCGCCGTGCGGGCCGGGTTGCGGCCCGTGTTCGCCGCGGCGAGCCGCGCGGGCATCCCGGCGCGCCCCGCGAGCCGGCCGATCGCGGCCACGACCTTCGGCATCCAGAACACGGAGCCGACGAGCAGGCCGACGAACGACAGCAGCCCGCCGAGGATCGCGATGCCGACCGCGGCCATCAGGAGCTTCTCCGCCAGGGCGACGCCGCCACCGAGCAGCAGCACGCCGCCGGCCACGAGCAGCCAGCTGAGCACCAGCCGGACCCGGCCGGAGCGGCTGTCCGCAGCCGGGGCGTCGGCCGGGCGGAGGGCGGCGATCGGGGCGACCCGCGTCGCGACCCGGGCCGGGGTGAGCGCGGCGAGCACGGTGACGACCACGCCCACGGCCAGCGGCGCGAGGACGGCCGCCACGGTCGGCCGGACGACGGACGGGACGGGGAACGGCAGGTCGGCACCCTGCATGACCCACAGCGCGATCTGCACCAGCAGCGTGCCGAGCAGCGTGCCGGCGACGGACGCGACCAGGCCCAGCAGCGTCGCCTCCAGCAGCACGGATCGCCGGACCTGCGACCGCACGGCGCCGACGCAGCGCAGCAGCGCCAGGGTGCGCGTGCGCTGCGCGACGAGCACCTGGAACGTGTTGGCGATGACGAGACCGGCCACGATCATCGCGACCGCGGCGAAGGCGAGCACGACGACGAGGATCGGCCCCGTGGAGTCCCCGGAGATCGACCGCTCGGCGGCCTCGTCCCGGGTGAGCACGACGGCGTCGTCCCCTCCGGTGGACAGCACGTCCGCGACGGCCGTGCGCACCTGCTCGGTGTCCGCGCCGGGGGCGAGGGCCAGGAGGAGCTGGTCGGTGCCCGCGTCCGCGAGCGTCGGCGTCCCCGGTCCCGTGGCCCAGCCGGACCAGCGGAGCGCGTCGGCGGTGGTGCCCATGGCGGCGCCGCCGAACTGCGCCCACGCGGACGTGGGGTCGGTGGTCAGGCCGACGACGGTCACCCGCTCGGTGTCCTGCCGCCAGGTCGCGTCGACGCCGCTCGCGTCGTCCGCCCCGGCGTCCCCTTCCGCGTCGTCGGCCCCCGCGTGCGCCTCCACCTCCGCCCAGCGGTAGTACGTGACCGTCACCTCGTCGCCGACCGCGACGCCCAGGCGCTCGGCCGCGCGCTCCGGCAGGGAGATCTCCCCGTCCGCGGCGGGCGCCGCGCCGGCGGTGACCTGCTGGGTGTCGAACGCGGGGTCGCTGGGCAGCGGCAGCAGCGCCTGCGTGATCGCCTTGTCGCCGGCGGAGAGCTCGAGCGACGACACGAGCAGCCGCGGGTCCGCGCCGGCGACGCCGGGCAGGGCGCGCACGGCGTCCAGCGTCGCGTCGTCGATCGCCTGGGGGGACTTCGCGACCAGGTCGGCGGACCCGTACGACGCCGTGATGGAGTCGTAGGAGATCCGCCGCATGACGTCACCGGCGAGCAGCGTCGCGGCGACGAACGCGGTGCCGATCGCGACGGCGATGCCCGCCGCGGTGAGCCGGCCGAGGCTCCGGCGCATCTGCGCCAGGGTGAGCCGCCACATCACGCACCCGCCTTCGCCGCGACCTCGGCGACCTCGAGCTGGCGCAGGGCGTCCAGCCCGGTGAGGACCGCCTCGGGCGTCGGGTCGACGATGTCGCCGGCGATCCGCCCGTCGGCCAGCAGCACGACGCGGTCGGCGTAGGCGGCGGCGGTCGGGTCGTGCGTGACCATGATGACGGTGCGCCCGAGCTCGCGGACCGAGCGGCGCAGGAAGCTCAGCACCTCCGCGCCGGCGCGCGAGTCGAGGTTGCCGGTGGGCTCGTCGGCGAACACGACCTCCGGCTTCGCGATGAGCGCGCGGGCGATGGCCACGCGCTGCTGCTGGCCGCCGGAGAGCTCGGACGGCCGGTGCGTGAGGCGCTGCCCGAGGCCGAGCGTGGCCACCAGCGTGTCGAACCACGCGCGGTCGGCCTTCGCGCCGGCGAGCTCCAGCGGCAGCAGGATGTTCTGCTCGGCGGTGAACATCGGCAGCAGGTTGAAGGACTGGAAGACGAAGCCCACGCGGTCGCGGCGCAGCCGGGTGAGGGCGTCGTCGCCGAGGGTCGTGACGTCGGTCGCGCCGAGGAAGGCGGAGCCCGCGGTGGCGGCGTCCAGGCCCGCGAGCACGTGCATGAGCGTGGACTTGCCGGAGCCGGACGGCCCCATGATCGCGGTGAACTGGCCGGCGGCGAAGTCCACGTCCACCCCGGCGAGCGCCCGGACCTCCGCCTCGCCGCGGCCGTAGACCTTGGTGAGGCCGCGGGCGCGGACGGCGGGGGCGCCGGGGCTGGCGGGTGTGCTGGGGGTGGGCAGGTTCGGGTCCACGGTGCGTGCTCCTGGGAGTCGGCGGGCTGACGTCCTCGACGCTACGGAGCGGGGGTGGGGCGCGTCGTCCACCCGGGGTCCGGACCCCACGTCATCCCGGGGTCGGACCGACGGGGCGCGGGGACCGACCGGCGTCGGGTCAGGAGCCGGGGACCACCAGACCGGTCTCGTACGCCAGCACGACGGCCTGCACCCGGTCGCGGGCGCCGAGCTTGGCCAGGATCCGCCCGACGTGCGTCTTCACGGTGGCCTCGGCGACGTACAGGTCGGACCCGATCTCCGTGTTCGACCGGCCGCGCGCCATGAGCACCAGCACCTCGCGCTCCCGCTCCGTGAGCGACGCGAGCGCCTCGTCCGCGGCGTCGGAGCGGGGGTGCTCCGCGGGCAGCGCGGTCACGAGGTGCTCGAGCAGGCGGCGGGTGGACGAGGGCGCGATGACCGCGTCCCCGTGGTGCACGGTGCGGATGGCCGCGAGCATGTCCTCCGGCGGGGCGTCCTTGAGCAGGAACCCGCTGGCTCCGGCCCGGATCGCGGACATCACGTACTCATCCAGGTCGAACGTCGTGAGCACGATGATCCGCGGCGCGGGCTGCTCCGGGGTGCCGGCGGCGACGATCCGCTCGGTGGCGGCCAGGCCGTCCATCGTCGGCATCCGGACGTCCATGAGCACGACGTCGACCGGCCCGACCAGCCGGGACTGCGACGTGCCGGGGGTGAGGGCCTGCACGGCCTGCGCCCCGTCGCCGGCCTCGAGGACGACGGACAGGTCGGGCTGGGAGTCGATGACGAGCCGGAACCCCGCCCGCACGAGCTGCTGGTCGTCCACCACGGCCACGCGGATCGTCTCGGTCATGGCGGCCAGCCTAGGCGGACGCGCCGGCCGGCAGCGGCACCTCGGCGCGCACCCGGAACCCGCCCCCGGGGCGCGGCCCGGCGGTGAACCGCCCGCCGATCATGGCGACGCGCTCGCGCATGCCCACCAGGCCGTGCCCGGCGCCGTCGGAGTCGGCGGCGGCTCCGCGGCCGTCGTCGGTCACCTCCAGCACCAGGCCCGCGGGCTGCCACTGCACGAGCACCGTGACCGTCGGGTCGGGGCCGGCGTGCTTGAGGACGTTGGTCAGCGCCTCCTGGCAGATCCGGTAGACCGCGAGCCCGACGCCGGGCGGCAGCGGCCGGGGCGTGCCCATGCGCACGAGCGAGGCCCGGACGCCCGAGGCGCGCACCTGCTCGACCAGGGTCTCCAGGTCCTCGGCGGCCGGCTGGGGCGTGAACGGGGCGGCCGCGTCCCCGGGCGACCCGTCCGGCTCGCGCAGCACGCCGAGCAGCCGGCGCATGTCGGCCAGCGCCGCCCGTCCGGTCTCGGAGACGGTCGACAGGGCGCGGGTGGCGGCGTCCGGGTCGGCCGCCGCGGCGTACCGGCCGCCGTCCGCCTGCGCGATGATGACCGACAGCGAGTG